>NZ_SHMI01000071.1:0-7020 GCF_004284735.1 Shinella sp. JR1-6
CGGCATCGTCGAAACGATTTATGGCGATCTGCTCCAATTGCGGGCTGGCTACTACGCCAAGATCGATCGACCCAACTGAAATTTCCTGCCAGCCGTTTCCGCATGTTCCGGCTAGCCTTTGCCGGTGGCGCTTTGTAGCTGCCCCGGCCCTTTATTCGTAGACACCGGGGAGCGACCAGCACCACCTGCGACCACACCAGCAGGGGCGCTCCCACACGGTCTTTGGCCGGCCGATCGCCATGCGAAAACCTTGAAACATCCGCCGGCGCAGCCGCCCGCCCCGCAAGAGACGGGCGGTTTTGTGGTTGTGAGGCCGTGACAAACTTCCCACGGTGGGAGGTCCATGCGCATCGCTAGAGAGGTCGGAGACAAATTGCCAAGTATTGGCAATTTGGGGCCACCGCCCTCTACGCACTCGCCGCCCCTCCACGCCCGAACCTGTTTGCGCCATCCCATTGATTTCCCATCATAACGCAAAATTGCGTCACGAGGTCTCCCCAGTTTTGGGGACATCCCTCGACAACCCTGCATCGCGGTGCGACACTCAGCACGCGTTGCTTGGGAGGCTTTCATGGCTAAATGGATCGTTCTCGCAGTCGGGCTGCTACTCATGGCTAATGGCTTCTACACACGGACCTATGACTTCCCGAACGAAACGCCTGTCAGATATTGCTTCAACATGGATTACGTCGGCATCGATGGCTGCTTTCATAACGCCGCGGTCCCAACGCTAATGGCTTTGGTTCCGTTCTTGATCGGCGTCGGACTTGTTATCTGGTCAATCTTCCGGGCGATGGGAAGTTCCCGCCAGCGCAGTGATGCTCGGTGATTCTCGTCCAATGACCAGGTCACGTAAGAAAGTCCCCATCACCGGCATCACGACCGCAGACAGCGACAAGGCGTTCAAGAAGCGCGAACATCGCCGCGAGCGATCCGCGGTACGCGACGCCCTGGCCACCGGTTCGGAGCCGCCACACCCGAAAGGGTTCGGTGATCCGTGGGATGGCGACAAGGACGGGAAGCGTTACGTGACGGGCGGTCAAGCAACCGTCTTGCGGAAATGAGGCGCCGCCCCTCCATATCCCAGGTAAATCATGTCCGCCAAGCCCATCCTCATCTACCGCCTCACGCCAGCCCAGATCGACCTCATCGATCGCTTGGCCTCCAGCGACGACGTCCATATGGACAGACTCGCCTACCCGGACTTGGTGGCGTATCAGGAATTGGAGAAACTCGGTTTCGTCGAAATGCGCGTTGAGCCCCGAAAGAAGATCAAGATTGCGATCACCGCCCAAGGGCGTCAGGTGCGGGCTGCCAGGTACATCTCCAGCAAGCCGGTCGTTCGCCTTACTGGACCGCAATTCCTTGCAATGTGCCTGCTCGCTGAAAGGCCGCGGTCCTACAACGATATCCCCGCCTCCATGAAAGACACTGTGCGCCGACTGCGGCTGCGCGGCTGGGCAACCGTGGAGGAGGATGCCGAGGGGCGGTTCTGGACCGCGTTGTCTGCTGAAGGATGGGAGATTGTGGATCTGCTGGACTAGGAACGCCTCGTATTGCCATGACGCAGATCAAACAACAATGCCCTCAAAACGTGTATCTTTGGGTCTTACCACCGTGGGACCGGGAATGCGCGATTTGTCGGTTGATGTCTTTGCCGCCGGGGAGAAGCGTCTCCTGGCGATCGTTCCAGTGAAGGTTCGGGCTTCGGGCCAAGGCGGTCAGCCGGCAAGCGACGCCGAAATAATCGCAGAAGCAATGTGCGCCCTCCGCGAAACTCGGCGATTTTCGGACAGGGAAATCGAATCGTTCCGCTACAAGACTAATAGGACTACGCCTGCGGCCGGTGACCCAGCCGATACCGACGCCCGGACAGATGCGGTGGTGAATTTGCCCAAAGAACGTGAGCCGGTCGAGGTTTATAGTCAGCGGCCTGCCCCCCCATGCGGATCATGATGTTCATCGGGATCGATGAGGGCGGGCCGACTGGCCGGAGTAACATCGGTCCCCGAATACCCCCTCAGGCGCCGTCCGATTTTCCCCAGCCCAACTTACGGCACAGCTCTTCACCCGCGCCGATCGCTTCCTTTTGCGTCTTAAAGGGGCCGGCCAAGTAGTGCGACATGCCGCGGAATTCGACTAGGACGCCCTTATTCAGCACGTCATAGACAATGTGCATTCCAATCTCATACTTCATCAAATCACCTCCTACCCTCAATACGGCCGGCGGCGTAATCGGATCAAATCAATCAGCTCGTTAACCCAATGAATTGAGGTTAATCAGGAAGAAAATGGGGCCTCTCCCGGCTTCACCTTGACCCCTCCTGAAATGAGAACTCAATAGGAACAAAGCCCGCCGAGCGGACACTATTCCTATGAGGTGACGCATGTCGACCAAAGCCGCCCCACAACAAAAAGTAGACGCCGTCATTGAGGAAGACGCTGTCGCGCTGTTTCTCGACTGGCTGCCAGAGAGGCGTGCCCATGGATACCGGGTGAAGCGCGTTGAGGCACTGGCGCGAGGTGATGTTCGTCGATGATGGGATTGGGGAGGCGGGCGTGAGGCGAAGCCTCGGGTCGGAGCGCCGGTCGATCCGGCGCATCGGCCCCATCGTCCAAGGCAAAAGCCTCCCTCAGTGGAGAGGCTCGGCGTCTTCGGCGGCGATGGGCGCGGCCAGTTCGGCGCGGGCCTGTTCCAGCTCGGCCTCGATCTGAGCGCGCTCGGCGGGGTCGCAGTGGTTCGCTTCGCGGCGCAGTTCTTCGATGTGGTTTTCGAGGGTCATCGTCATCGTCGTCATCTCCTTGATGATGTGAAAGATGACGCCCGGGGTCGTGAGGGTCGGGCCGGGTCAAGGATCGCCGCAGGCGACCGGCGGAGCCGGCGAGCGGAGGAACCAATTTTCTGAAGGCGCCCTTCAGGGCGGCGGCTGAAAATTGGAGGTGCCGCGAAGTGCTTGAGGCGGCGCGGGCGTCACGGCATGATTGGCGTTCTGAGCAGACAGACCTTCCTCTCGTGGGGCACCCGTCAGGTGGGGACGCGGTTCGACGCCCGTTTTCGCGTCTTTGTCGCTAAAGCCGCTGAACTGGCCTGACGATGCCGGCCCCGATTGCTCGGGGCCGCTCGCTCATCGTTCAGTTCGGGTTGTTCCAGAGGATGACCTTCTTGGTCGGATCGCCGCCCGGAGCCTGGGCTACGTTTCCGAAGATCACGCCGATCTCGGGGGCTTCCAGTTTGACGGAGAGGTATTCCTCGCCGGTCTGGCGGGCCGTGCGGGCCCACGCGGCGCCGATCTCGAAACCCGTCTTGCGGTGGATGACGCGGAAGTCAGGGGCTTCTTCGCTCGACTTCTGGGCATTCGGGACGATGGCGATCGGGGCGTTGACCCGGATGGTGGCGAAGACGCCTTCGAGGATGCCGTCGTTCTTCTGGGTCAGGGTTGCGATCGTGGTGGCCATGGTGCTGTCTCCTTCGGTTCCATCGGGACCGTTCCCGATGGCGGCAAAGGAGAGGGCTGATCTGCTGCGGTCAGCTCGGCGGAAAATTTTGCAAAATTCGATTTGCCGCCAAAGCGGACAAACCGAAATCGAATTTTGCAAAAATTTCTGTCGAGTCTTACCCCTTCAGGGGTTGGCCGCAAAAGCAGGCAGTCCTCTACAAAGTCGGCATCAATGGGAACGGGCCGGATGGAACCGGAGCCGATGCCTGCCGTGGCGTCCCGACTTGCAGCCTCTCCGCCAGAGTCCAGTCCTGCTCGTGGATGCGCCTTTGCCTGTCGGTCTGCCGGCCATTACCTTCGCCGCTCTTCCCGCACGACCACCCCGCGAGGGCGCTCCGGGGTGCCGACGTCATCGCAAGCGCCCGGCGTTCGACGGCGTGGCTTGGGACTGGGGTGAGACGTGCAGCGGGTCCGATATGCCGCGTCTCGACCCGGATGGAGGTCTTCGAGACAGGCATTATCTTCCGCATCGGTCCAGGCCAGCGCCCCGGCCGCGAAGACGGCACGAAGACGATCTTTCTGCACACGACACCGGAGAGGCCGAGCGGACTGGCCGCGCAAGGGGCCGGCTTCCTTACGGGCGGCGGGAAGCCACCGGGATCATCGCGGCAAACGTCGGCGTGCTGTCGGCCGGCCGCGGGCGGGCACGACGTCCGCCGAACCGTCGCGTCATCGCCCATTGGCGAGATGGCGTTCCTCGTCGGTCATGCGCGCCTCGATCCGCCCGACGAGATCCCGGCCAGCGTTGCGCAGCATCTCCTGCCAATCGGAAACTTTTCGAAGCGTGAACTTCGCGCTGCGCATCGTGTCGTAGACGACGCAGGGCGAGCCGGCCGCCGCAAGGCGCAGCATGTTGAGGCAGGTTCCCGGCGAAGCGCCATCCCAGACCATCAGCCCGTAATCGGCGCGCCACGCCATCTCGCGGTCTTTCTCGGCATGGAAGGCGTAGCCATGCGCGCCTCCCGGCGCCGGCCGGTGATAGGCCGCCCAGTCGCCGAGATTGTTGGGCGGCTCGCTGCCGGCATGGAAGACGCCGACATGCTCATAGCCATAGCCGGCGAGCAGGCTCTGCGCCTCCGCCTCGGCTCCGGGCGCATCGCCAACCAACACGCCATGCTCGGCGGCGATCATCGCACCGATGCGCGCGATCACCGGTTCCGGCAGTTCGAATATGTCGCGTGATCCGACTACGAATATCATCGCCATGGTCGCTCTCCTTTTTCTACCAAAAGGCCTCCCCCTCCCGGCCCACCTCTCCCTCTAGGCCAGCGCATCGTCTCGAAGGAGCGGAACGGCGAAGCCGTTCCGCGGGCCGGCAGCACTAGGCCGATGTCAAATATTGACATTGAGGTGCTGGTGCGGGAAAATCCGCCTCGACAATTCCAACCGGGAGGGCGCTGCCATGACCAGCAGCCTGCATGTAAGTTTGCCCGATGAAATGCGCGCCTTCGTCGACATGCGCGCAAACGGCAAGAACCAGTACACGACGCCGAGTGAATATGTGCGCGCGCTGATCCGCGAAGACATGGCGCGCGAGGAAGACCGCCGTTATGCAATTCGCTCCTTGCTGAAAGCGGAGGAAGAGTTCCGGCGCGGGCAGGTGCGGCCCCTGTCCGCCCTGGATGCCGTCGACGCGGAACTGGACGAAGAGCTGCGGTAGTGGCTCCCCACATCCTTATCCTGCCGACGGCGTTGGAAAACTACCGTCTGGCGATCCGCGAGACGGCGCGGATCTGGTCGCCGCAGCAGGCGAAAGCCTATGGACGCCTGCTTCGGAAAGGCTTCGAGGAGATCCCTGAAGCCTATGCCCGTGTGCGCATGAAGAAGGACGAGCGGGTGGGCCATTCCCTGTTCCGCCTCCACAAGATCGAGCATCACTATGCTGCCTATATCGTGGTGGAAGACGCGACCTTTGTCGTCGCCGCCGTTCTCCACGAACGGATGGACATTCCCGCGCAGCTGCGCATCGTCGAACGATTGACGGACCGCGAATACGAGGCCCTGATGGGGCACCCTCGCCCGAAACTTTAAAGCCGCTTCGACGCCGGGCTGAATGCCCGTCGGAAAGGAGCCTGAAGAGAGAGAGAGAGAGAGAGAGAGAGAGAGAGAAAGGGCGCTCACGCGCCCTCTCCCTTCAGTTCCCAGACGGTGATGCCGAAGCGGTGGGCCTTGTCGCGCAGGTTTTCGGTGATCCCCGAGCCGGGGAAGATGATGACGCCGGCCGGCATCATGGAGAGCATCTCGTCGTTGCGGCGGAACGGGGCGGCCTTCGCGTGTTTGCTCCAGTTTGGCTTGAAGGCGATCTGAGTGACACCGCGAGATTCGGCCCAGCCCGCCGCGATGCGTTCAGCGGGCAACGTAAACTTAACGGAACGTGGAGCTTGATTGGCGATGAAGAGGCATGACAAACCGTGATCCGCTCTACCGCCGCCACCGCTTTCCTGCTGAAATCATCGCCCACGCGGTGTGGCTCTATTTCCGCTTGTTTCGTCACCGTTAAATTTACGATGCCGTCGATAGGCCTCTCGTCGATCGTGGCCCATGAATTGTACTTCGGGGCGCATAAGAGTGCGAAGGTCCAGCACAATCTGGAAACCCTACGCTTGCTGTTTGCGGATTTTCCGATCCTTGATTTCGATCAGCGCGACGCCTTTACAGCTGGGGAGGTCCGGGCAGTTCTCGCGGTAAAGGGAACCCCGATCGGCCCCTACAACGCCTTGATCGCCGGCCAGGCCAAGGCCCGCGGCCTGGTGCTGGTCACCAACAATCTCGACGAGTTCAACCGGGTGGACGGCCTGCGTGTGGAAGACTGGTCCGTCGATCAAGGGGCGCCCAGCTAAAATCGGCATCGACGGCGCGAACCTGCTGCAATTGACGTGCGCAATGTGCAACGCTGGCCTGCGCACAAAGGGACTTCTGCAGGGCGGAAGCGATTGGCATATTGAGCCCATGAGGTTCGCACCTCCTCCCGCGAGCCTCACAGCGCCGGCGATCCACTCCTCCTCCCGGGATCGCTTGCATCGGATCGGCGGCACTCCTCCTCCCAGTCGCCGATCACAGTTTGAGAAGCCTGCCGCACCTCCTCCCGCGGCAGGCTTTTCTGTTTCCGGTTGTCGATTGGGGTTGGCAGGCGCAGCCATCGGCAGCCTGAACTCAGTCCAGCCTGCTGACGTGGCGGCTGGACGTGCGCGCACCTGCAAAGGCTGTTGCGATCTTCATCATGAACGTCTTGCTGAACCGGCCGATGGTGTTGCCATGGAACTGGTCAGGTCGCAGGGTCCGAGCAGGTGAAGAATGGAACACCGTAGAGGGGCACGTTCTGATCTTCGGAAACGAAATGCGCATCCCGGCAAGCGCCTGCGCCATGAGGAGGTGATCGAACGGATCGCGATGATGAACCGGCAGTCCGGCCAGCGCAACCAAATGGGCGTCGGAAATATCGAGGCTGTCAACGGCGGAGTAAAAACCGGCCACGGGGCGGAGCAAAAGTCGGCCACTGCGGCGCCGGCCTGAGACCGCCGGG
>NZ_SHMI01000072.1:0-6419 GCF_004284735.1 Shinella sp. JR1-6
CACGGTCCAGGTGGACCCGCGGGGCGCGCTTCTCGCCCGGCACGCGTGATCGTGCCCTTCAATCAGCCGTCTGATCCAAAGCGATCCAAGTTAGGGCTCGCAGTCGAAAGAGTGTGGGCAAACCTGAAAAAACCCTCTTGAAGCTCTAGTCGCTAGAGAGAGTAAACGTTGCCAAAAAGCTCGCGGACAAATGGGTATCGAGGCATGAAACACATGGCCGCTGCAACGCTCAGGGCGCAATTGAACCGATTCCGGCCGCAGCTGGGGGATCTTGTTACGAGCATTGTGGTTGCGGTTTACCTGCTGCTGTTCCTTAATGTCACCTTCTGGTCCAAGGCGGGGCTTTACCTGAAAAATGATCCTTCGGCCTATGCGGCGCTTTGGGTCGCCATCTTCGCGCTTTTTGCAATTGGCACAGTAGCAGTTTCAATAAAGTACATCATCAAACCGGTTCTCATACTCTACATTGCCGTGGCGACGGCGGCGGCGTGGTTTACGGATACCTACGGTGTATTTGTGGACACGGATATGGTGCGCAACGCTTTTGAAACGACCAAGGCGGAAACCCAAGATCTGCTCACTCCAGGGCTCATTAAGCATTTTGCACTCTATTTCTTCCTGCCGACCGCATTTCTGACCTGGATACGCATCGTCCATCAGCCGTTCGGCCGTAAGATTCGTCAAAACGTGATAACGATCTTCGTCTGCCTTATAGTTTTCGTGAGTTTGGGTGCGGCATTCTACAAGCCGTACTCAGCAGTTGTTCGTACCAAAAGAGATCTGGTAAAAACGCTCAATCCAATCACGCCGCTTGTTAGCACGACAAAATATATCCTCGGCGCAAGCCAGGAGATCATCATATCGGTGAAGCCGGTGGGTGAGGATGCAAAAATTGATGCGCGAGCAGATGGTTCCACCAAGCCTCGCGTCGCTATCATCGTCGTGGGAGAGACGGCACGCGCCGCGAACTTCTCCCTAGACTCGTACGCGCGTGAGACCAATCCGGAGCTCGCACGGCAAGACGTCATCTACTTTTCGAATGTTTCAAGCTGCGGCACGGCCACTGACGTTTCCTTACCCTGCATGTTCTCCAATCTGAAGCGATCGGGTTACGACCATAAGACCGGATTGGAGAACGAGAACGTCCTCGATGTTCTCGTCCGAGCGGGCGTTGATGTGACCTGGATGGAAAACAATACCGGCAGCAAGGGTGTTGCCGACCGAGTTCGCAACGTGATCATTACAGGATCGTCCGATTCACGGTTCTGCAAGGACGGTGACTGCAAAGACGAGATATTCCTGGAGAAAATCGATGAATGGCTGAACGGGATTACGAAGGACAGCGTTCTGGTGTTGCATCAACTCGGCAATCACGGACCGGCTTACTACGAGCGTTATCCGGATGCGTTTCGAAAATTCATTCCTGACTGCCGGACGACGGAGCTTTCCCGATGCAAGGACGCGGAGATCGTCAACGCTTATGACAACGCCATTCTCTATACGGATTTCATCCTATCGAAGATCGTAGAACGTCTGAAGGCGCGGACAGTGACGCTATCCACCGGCTTCCTCTACGTTTCGGACCATGGCGAATCGCTCGGCGAGAATAATCTATACCTGCATGGCACGCCCTACTTCATGGCGCCAGACGAACAGACGCGTGTGCCGCTGATCGCATGGTTCGATCGGCAATTCGCCTCATCCATGGGGTTAAATCTCGATTGCCTGAAAAAATCTGCGACCATGCCGTTGTCGCACGATAATCTCTTCTCCAGCTTGCTTGGCATGATGAACGTCACGACCAAAGCCTACGAGCGTGATCTCGACATGTACGCCGCCTGTCGCAGGGCATTGGCGGCCCTCCCGGGCTCCTGATCCTAAAGACCAGACACGGAGTGCGGTCGCCCGGCCTCATGGGGCGTTCCCGCATACGGCTATCATTGGCTTAGCCGCGACATTTTGTCAAAGACACTAAAACCTTCTTGGCTAGTCTTGACCCTATAGCCGCTAGAGAAACTACGTTTGCAGACAGTCGTTGAAACCATGATTGCCTAGACGGCAAGACTTCAAGGATTATGGTCATGAGTTCTGGTAATGCCTCGGAAACTGGGCTTCTCTGCCCCTCCTGCCGCGTGAATCTTGTAATGAGCGAACGCCAGGGCATTGAAATCGACTACTGTCCGCAGTGCCGCGGCGTATGGCTGGATCGCGGTGAACTGGACAAGATAATTGACCGCAGTCTGGGTATCGGCCTTGCGACCCCCAAAGAGAGCGGTCAGTCCGCTCAGGTCCAGCAGATCTCCCATGGACATCGCTCCGACCACGGCCACTCCAGCCACGGGTATGAGCGTGGCGATCGCCACCGCTCATTTCTGGGGCGGCTGTTTGACTGAGTGCTGAAACAGATATATCACTCTACGGCGCGCCTCCCGAGAAGTACCTGGAGAGTGACGATGATGAGTATAGGCGATCTCTCACGTTTGAGCGGCATTAAAATCCAAAACGGTCCGCTCTTTTGAGCAAATGAGGCTTCGATCCCACGCGGAGCGTTCCGATAGTAACCATCGGCGCTATTCCAATGAAGAGAGCAACCGGCTCATGCTTATCCGACACGCTTGCAATCTTGGGGGCCGATAGCCGCCATCCGCGAAATTATCCAACTGAAGCATCATCCAAAGAATCCACGCAAGCAGGCTGACCGGATTGTCATGTAGCAATTGGCCGATCGATGTGCGGGAGAAGTTGCTCGCTTGAAGAAGCTGGAAGAGGAACTCGTCCGTATTACCTCCCGTAGCCAGGAATTAGGGCGGCGATTGCTACGTAATCATGGTAGTGGCCTCGAGATTAGACCGTTGACCCGTATTGGCAAAAATGTCGAAAAGTCGCGAGACTGGAGTCTTTTCACAGACACGAATGGTCACGCCCAAAGGCCGAGAAAAGGGCGGTCCTTGTTTTGGGGTGGCGCTTTCGTCCTCTTGATAGGATGGACGGGGCTCTCCTGGCTCGGATACCTTGCCGCAGACCCCCTCATCGCTTGGTTGAAGGCCACTGTGCTCGGCGCCATCGACGGTGGAGAGGGGGTTGCGGAAGCTGTAGGCGGAAAGGCCGCCGGAGACGCGGTTCAGGTTCTCAACAGCAGCGGCATCGCCGGGCAGATGTTGAACTTCGCAGGCATGATCGCCAAGCCTGCCATATTCGCGATCTGGTTCCTAGGCATTGTCGTGCTTACTTTGGCGCCCATTATAGCATCAGTTGCGATACGCTTTCTGTCAAACCGCCGTTAAGCAGGATGCCAACACTCGAAGCAAAATTACCGAACAAACAGCGCGACTTTGAAGATATTGATAGATGATGAGAAAAATTGTTTTTGCCGTTCTTTTCGCCTTAGTGGCCACTTCAGTAGTGTTCAGCTTGATCGGCGTTCTAACCGTCTGGAGTCCGATGGAGTGGTTCCAGCCGTCTGAACGTTGACTGCTGGTCTGGACGACGTTGGGGCGTGGGCAATCGGTCCACACCAGATTTCGCGAGCCGCCCCTATGTCTTCAATCCCGGCGAGACCGCCTATCCGCCGCCAAGGCCGGCATGGTGGGGATGACCCACGCGCTTGCGCTCGAAGCCGGCCCGCGCGGCGTCACCGTCAACGCCGTTGCTCCGGGCTGGGTCGAAACCGGCGCCTCCACGGACGAGGAGCGCCGCGCGGCCGAGGCGACGCCCTGCGGGCGCGCCGGAACGCCCGACGAGATCGCCGCCGCCGTCGGCTTCCTGGCATCGCCGAAGGCGAGCTACATCAACGGCGCCGTGCTGGTCGTGGACGGCGGTAATATCCTTCAGGAAAGAAAGGCGTAAGCGGGTGCCGCGGTCACCGCCGCGACATCTCGATTGTGCTCAGCCGCGAACATGTTCGGGGCGGAACCCGATCCCGATCAGCCGTCCCGTCAGATGCGGCAGGAGCCGGGAGCGTGCGATGAACCGCAGGAAGGCCGGCGGCCGCTTCGGCTGGGACGCGTCGGCCGCGGGACCGCGCTTGCGACGCATCATCAGCTGGACCTTCTGCGTCGCCTTCGTCGGGAATGCGCGACGCTTCTGAACCGCGGCAAGATGCCCGGAGGAGCACGACCCGTCCTTCAGCGGCCCGGCAAGGATGTTTGCGGCGGCGACGGCGTCCTGCACCGCGAGGTTGACCCCGACCCCGCCGATCGGCGACATCGCGTGGGCGGCATCGCCGATGCAGAGCAGGCCCGGCTTCCACCAGCGCCTGGCGCGGTCCATGCGAACCCGCAGCAGGTGAACGTCCGGCCAGCCGGCGATCTCCTCGAACCGTTCCAGGGGGAGGGGCGCAACAGCCGCCAGCCGCTTCCGCAGTTCCGAAAGCCCGTCGCCTTTCACGTCTTCGAAGCGTCCCTTGCCGATAACGAAGCCGATCTGCCAGTAGTCGCCGCGGTCGATCATGACGAGCCCTTGGGAGGGGCCGGCATGACCCATCGGCATCGCCGGATCGTCCGGCCGGCGGGAAACCCGCATCCACAGGACATCGACATTCGAGCCGAGGTCCTCGATCTCAAGGCCGGCCTCGCGCCGGACGATCGATTCCCGTCCATCGGCACCGACGGTCAACGACGCGCGGATCGTCTTCTCGTTCCCCCTCTCGATGATCCGGACACCCTGCACCGCACCGTCTTCTTCCACGAGGCCCACGACCTGGCAGCCCATGAGAAGGCGAAAGCCGGGATAGGCGGCGGCCTTGCGGGCAAGGAAGTCGAGAAAATCCCACTGCGGCATGAAGGCAATGAACTTACAGCAGGTCGGCAACCGGGAGAAATCGGCGATCTTCGCCGTCCGGCCGTCGATCTCGGCGTAGAGGGCAGGGGCTTGCTGATGCGGCAGGGCAAGGAATTCGTCGAGCAGCCCGAGTTCGGCCATGACCTCGAGGGTCGAGGGATGAATGGTGTCGCCACGGAAATCCCGGAGGAAATCGTCATGCTTTTCGATCACCGTCACGGGAACGCCGGCGCGTGCCAGAAGCAACCCCAGCATGAGGCCGGCAGGGCCGGCGCCGACAATGCAGCAACTCTGTTGGCACAACGGGTGTTTGCTCCTTTTCGACTCTGCTGCCGCCAACAAGACGATTCAACCCGGATCGGCTTCGACCTGACCGTGATGGTGCCTGACGAGTTCGTCACGGGAGCTGACGATCTTGGCGATCACCTCCAGTTTCGTGCCGTCGTCGAAGGTCAGCGTCAAGCGGTCGGCCTGGCGCCCCGTCATGTCGGAGACTGGATCCCCAAGAAGGAGCCGAATGCCATTTGGCTGCATTCTCAACTCGGCATGAGCGGGGATCGGAACGAAATCCTCGAAGCGGCGCTGCTGGGAAACATCATCGGCGGGTTGTGACGACAGCGTCGAAACCGATCGAAAGGTCTCGCTTGCGACAGACGACAGACGCATCTCGCCGTCCGTCCCGTTCCAGATCGTCAGGAACCCCTTGGTCTGACCGCTTGGTTGATCCACAACGAGGAGTTCGGCGTGCTCGACCAGCAAGGCGCGAGGCGGATTATCATGGAGAGACAAATCGTCCGAAGCGCCGGCGGCGAAAGCCGGCAGCGTGGTTGCAAACATTGTCGCAGCGCAGGCGATCATGCGCATGGCCCAGGTTCTCCGACTTTTGATCCGGATGTTGTCTTACCAGAATTCTCGCCGGAATAATGACGCACTGTCCTTCACAAATGCGGCATATGGACACCGGACCATCTACATGGATGATTGACGTTCGCCCGCTACCGCACCAGTTTCCAAGCAGTCGCGATAAAGCTGGTAACGAGGGCGCAAGATGATGAGCAGCGAGCCGGGGCATGCGCATTCCGATGGAGATCACGACCACCAACACGGAGCCGAGGTGACGCAATCGAACGAGCGCCGGATCAGGCTCGTGTTCATCCTGACCGCCGGTTATGCGCTGGTGCAGGCAATTGGTGGCTGGCTTGCAGGTTCTCTTGCGCTGATCGCGGACGCCGGACACATGGTCTCGGATTCGGCAGCCTTGCTGCTTGCGCTGGTGGCCTATCGTGTGGCGCGCTGGCCGATAGATGCGCAGCGGACCTACGGCTTTCACCGTGTCCGGGTCCTGGCTGCTCTCGCCAATGGCGCGACCCTGCTGCTGCTTGTCGCATGGATCGCCTGGGAAGCGGTGCAGCGCATCAACCAGCCCGCGGAGATCCTCGCCGGTCCGATGCTCGTTGTCGCGACCATCGGTCTCGTCGTGAACCTTATCGGCGCCTATGCGCTATGGTCCGGCGACAGCGGTGACAGCAACCTGCGTGGCGCGCTCCTTCACGTCGTCGGCGACCTTCTCGGATCGGTCGGCGCCATTGTGGCGGCCATCGGCATCATGCTCACCGGATGGAGTGTTCTTGACCCGCTTC
>NZ_SHMI01000073.1:0-4952 GCF_004284735.1 Shinella sp. JR1-6
GGTTCCAGATACCCTTGTGCTTGCCAGTCCCTTGAACCTGATTGCCGGTTCACCGCTTGCCACCCCAACCTTGCACGCTTTCACCAGATAGTCGGCTCTCAGTGGCCCCGAAACGTCTGGCTAGGGCTTGGGGATTGCACCCGGTCGCCCGTCTGATGGCGACACAGATACACCCACTGATTCTACGCCGTCAACGAATTTATGATTTTCTCATAATTTATGTTGACAGGCAGTTATGATTTTCTCATAATCCCCTCATCCCAAGCACGAAGAAGCCAACGCCGATCTGCTTGAACCGATCATGAAACGAAGCCCGACGCCGGGAACGAAGAGGAGCAAGGGAAATGAGCGCGAGACTTACGAAGCACATACGCGAGGCGATCACGAAGGCAGCGCTTGCACACCGCTTTTGCGACGAGGTCAAATCGCTAATCGACGCCAAGGCTGACTTTGGCCGCGCAGTCTACGACGACCTCTACAAGAAAGAAGACCGACAGAAGATGGCAGACCTGCCCGCTGGGTGGCTTCCGGAAAATGACAGCTTCGGCATTCAGTTCGGCGCCTCTTTCTCCCGCGTCTATTTCTCGGGCTACACTTACGGCCCCTTGATGCGGGCGACCGATTACAAGAGGTCCGACAAGTTCCGTATACTTTCGAAACACGCTTCGGGGTGCGCCAAGGTATACGACGCCACTCATAAGTTGAGTGCAACGCATGAGGGCTTGCGGTCACGAGAGGCCGACCTGAAGTCTGCCTATGATGCAGCGGAGCGCCAGATGACCGCCGCGCTAAACGCCGTGACCACTGTCAAGCGCCTCATCGAGACGTGGCCGGAAATCGCTCCTTTCGCCACTAAGTACGAGACCGAAGCCCCCTATCTCCCGGCTATCCCTACCGGACAGCTCAACAAGATTTTGGACCTCCCGGTCTCAGAAGCCGCCTGATCCCCTTCGGCATCCGCCTTCACCCGGGCGGATATCAAAAGAGATCACCAAGGAGCATCGACATGCACCGCAGCCAGTTTTGCACCGCCCGCGAGACGATCCTCACCAAGCTCGCAGCATCCAACGGCTTCTACTTCGAAGAAGGCGACCGTCACGGCAAGGTCTACGAAAGCCTTCGCCACGCCGTCACCCGCCTGACCGCTGACAACGCGGCCGCATATTTCCGTTTCGATCTCGACACCCTGTCTGCCGAAGACATCACGGAAGAATTCGCTTCCGAATGGCTGAACACCTTCAAGGGCTCGCCGGAAGACGAAGATCAGCTCCCGACCTACGTCCGCACCTCTCAAGCCTGGGACGACTGGTGCTCTGATTTCACCGTCGAAAACGGCCTTGCTTTCACGCAGCGCAGCCACGGCACGCTCAATCACCGCCAGCAGTTTGGCGCCTAGCAATTCACAGCCGCCCAGCGGCTACAGAGGAACACCATGTCTCGCTGCGATTTCAACACATACCGAGAATGCAGTTGTAGAGCATCCGGAGTTCCCTGCCGTGCGGCTCCCCCTGCAGTCGAAATTCTCAAGCAGGCTAACAACAAGGCAGCGAGTACTGACGCGCTCCTTCTTGCCCTGCTTGCCACCATTGTTTTCGCAATCGTGTTCTGTTCCGGCCTCACGGTCGGGCCGGTGAATGTCTAGGAGGATGTGATGTCGTACCCGTCCGTAACCTCCCTTCGCCAGCACGCCCTGCACGCCAGAATGATGGCGGAAGAGTACCGGTCGGAAGGCCGATTTTCCGAAGCTGACCGGCGCGAGGCCGACGCGGAATTCTACATGGATCTGGCGCACCGAGAGGAATGGCGCTTGCTTCAGAAGCTCAACACCACACCAGAAGGAATTGCGGCATGACCCGCCTTTACCTCGATATCGAGACTATCCCGGCTCAGTCTCAGGATGTACGCGACCGTATCGCCCAGTCCGTCAAGCCGCCGGCAGCCATGAAGAAGGCTGAGACCATCGAAGCATGGGAGCGCGACCAGAAGCCAGAAGCGGTGAAGGAGGCTATTTCTCGGACGGCGCTAAACGGTGCATACGGCCATATCTGCTGCATCGGATGGGCAATTGACGACGCAGCAGCACAGACGGTCTCCATCCATCACGCCGACGATGAGATTGATATCCTCGTGAACTTTTTCGATCTGGTATCGAAGGAAGGGCGGAAGACGCGCCTTTTCATGCAGCCGGTCGGTCACAACGTCATCAACTTCGACCTCCGCTTCATCTGGCAGCGCAGCATTGCCTTGGGTGTCCGCGCCCCGGTCTGGCTTCCCCGAGATCCTAAGCCATGGGGCGGTGAGGCCTTCGACACGATGACGGCTTGGGCCGGCGCCCGAGATACGATCAGCATGGACAACCTTTGTGCAGCTCTCGGCCTTCCCGGAAAGGGGGATATAGACGGCTCCATGGTTGGACAGCTCTTCGATGAAGGCCGCCACGAGGAAATTGCCGAATACTGCCGCGCCGATGTTGAGCGCACGCGGGCAATTCACCGGAAGATGATGCTCACGTTTGGGGAGGCAGCATAATGGCTCTTGATCCCCGCATCGAGGCCGTCCGTACCGACTACGGGCTTGCCGTCGAAGACTTCTGGCAGATCCCGCAGAACAAGCAGTGGGTCTGCAAGCATGCCGCTCTTGAGGTTGTCGCCACCAAGGCCGGTGTCGAGTGGAGCGCTCCGCAAATCATCGAAGCGAAGACGGCTGATGGCATTGCCGTACTGGCCGTGACCGGCAAGATGGGCACCCGCGTAGAGTGGGCTACCGGTGAGGCCAGCCCGAAGAACAACAAGAATTCGTACCCGTGGGCCATGGCCGAAAAGCGCGCCAAGGACAGGGTTGTTCTGAAGCTCGTCGGCATCCACGGTCTTGTCTATTCGGAAGACGAGGCGGACGATTTCAAAACTCCGGCTAAAACGGCAGAACGTAGGGAAGTTGGATCCGCCCTGTGGGACGAGCTTTCAGCCATTCGCACGATGACTGGACTACAGAGCTTCTGGATAGACCACCAAGACACCATCAAGGCCATGGACGAGGTCAACCGCCGCCGCTTCACCGAGCGGAAGGAGGCGATGAAACGCGACCTGTCGGCCAAGACGGACATGGTCAAGGACATAGAAGACACTTTCCCCGGCTCCCGCGTCGTCAATGAAACCGTCCGCGAGCAACACGTACTGGAGGCAGGCGAATGAAAATCATCACCCTTGCGGGCACGATTGGCAAGGACGCCGTCCTCCGCCGCACTCAGGCCGGCGAACCGATCCTCGGCTTTTCCGTTGCCGTCGATGACGGGTATGGCGAGAACAAGAGCACCATGTGGTTCGACATAGCCCTTTGGGGCAAGCGCGGACAGTCGCTCGAACCTCACCTGAAGAAGGGCACGAAGGTCACGGTTTCGGGTGAATTTGGCCAGCGCCAGCACGAGAACAAGACGTATTTCACCTGCCGCGCCAGCGATATCACTATTCAGGGCGGCGGGGAACGTCGGGAGAAGCCAGCAACCGATCGTCATGACAGCTATGGCAATGACCTCGCCGGCGCCATGAACGACTATTTGCCGTTCTGAGGTGCGTCATGGCCAAGACCGAACAGCCCCCGCTCTACTGCATGCGCCGCGGCGACACCCTGATAGGGGAGATGGAAGCCGACCGCGAATGGATCAGACAGCAGCCGTACGACCAGCGCATCAAGGTTGCGCTCTCCACTGGACGCTCTCCGTCGAAACTGCGCTTCTACTGGTCGTTCCTCGGCAAGGTCGTCAAGGCTACCCACTGTGCTCCGTCCACGGAGACCCTGCACGACGTTGTGAAGCTGCATACCGGCTTCGTCACGCCGGTCATGGTCAAGGGCTTCACCGTCGCCGTCCCGAAGTCGATCAGCTTTGCCAGCATGACGGAGAGCGAATTCAACACGTTCCTGGAGACGGCAATCGAGTGGATTGCCCAGACCTACGGGATAACGCCGGAGATGGCTTTTGCGGAGGAAGCGGCATGAACGACTTCCTGATCTTCGGCGTCTATTTCGTGATCTTCGTATTTTTCGTCTCGGTTTCTTTCGCCGGTAACGAGAAAGCTAAGGAGTGCTGGATGATAACGGCTCGTGAAGAGCAGCGCCGTCGTTACATCCTCGAGCGGGAAAAAATCCAGCAGGAGTTGGATAGCCTTCGCCTCAAAATAGAAATGCAACGCAGGGCTTACTCTGCTGCTGCGGCAGCTACAAGGCAGCCGATAAAGCCTTGGTGGTGCGACGTTTTAGGCGTCCCGGCCAATGCGACGGCGGAGCAGATTTCCCGAGCCTACAAGCTACTGGCCAAGAAAAATCATCCAGATCACGGCGGCGGTGAGGAAGCCATGAAGAGACTCAATGTGGCCAGATCGGCGGCTTTAAGCGCGAGGGCAAAAGCATGAGACGAACCTACTACACCGTATCCGAGAAGCTCCAAGCCGAGCCGCACACCCGCCGCACGACGATCGAGAGGCTGGAGGCATTCGAAGCGAAATACGCAGCCCTTCGGAACAAACCACGACTCAAGCCGCAACGTAAGTTGAACGCTTTCCTCAAGAAGATTTTGGAGTTTCTAAAATGATGGCCTTTGCCGTTCGCCGTGAACCAACGGCCTTCGCCCTGGATAAGTCGAGTAAGGCCACGTCGTCGTTCAAGGACGAGGCGCACCTTGCGTTCATCCGCAAGCTTCCGTCCGTCATCTCCGGCGCGTTCGGCTGCGATGCCTGCCATATCCGGGCCGGCTCACCCGCGCACAACAAAAAGCGCACGGGCGGGGCTCAGAAGCCGTCCGACTGCTGGACCGTCCCGATGACGCGAGAAGAGCATATGGCTCAGCACGCCGTCGAGGAGCTGGCCTTCTGGCGCCGTCAGGGCATCGACCCGTTTCAACTCGCGATCGATCTCTACTCCGTAACCGGAGACGTGGAGGCCGGCACGGCGATCATTCT
>NZ_SHMI01000074.1:0-4537 GCF_004284735.1 Shinella sp. JR1-6
ATTGCTTCCGTGGAACTGGCAGCAAGACACGCTGAACGCTCAAGCGGCATAACCCGCGGCCTCCACCGGAGGATTACGCTCCGACGAAATGATGACGGTTTTCATCGATGTCGAGCGGACAAAGGAACAAGAAGTTCCAGTCGCAGAAATCCGCTTGCGATCCATTCTCGACATGCTGCCTCAAGCGGTCTGCGTTTTTGACGCAGAGGGCCGATAGGTCCTTTGGAACCAGAAATATGCAGAACTCTACAGTGACATTGCCAGGCATCTTCGGCCGGGCATTCATTTTGAGGAGATACTGAAGATCAACCTTGCCGGCGACGAGATGCGGGAATTCATCGAGGACAAGGAAACATGGCTTGTCGAGCGCATGGAGAAGTTCCGGCTGCCTGCCGCACAGGAAGAACAGCAGCTTCGCGACGGCCGATGGCTCCGGCACGACGACCGCCGAACGCTCGACGGCGGCGCTATCGGCATGCGCATCGACATCACTGATTTGAAGCAGCGCGAGGAATGGCTTGGCCAGTTGTTCGACGCAAATCCGATGCCCATGTTGCTGTGCGACGGCGATAATCTGGATATCATGCACGCAAATCAGGCTGCATCTAAATTCTATGGCTGGGATGCGGAAGAATTGTTGTCGCGGAAACCCATCTCGCCTTGATGGCGGCCGCCAGCGCTTTCAATGTCGCATCGGCCGGCAAGTCGGACAGGTAGTATTTACGCTCGTCTTTTGATCGCCATTCGCCAACCAACCAGGCTTCCTCGCCCGGCATGTGTTGCGACCACACAGGTCGGAAGCCTGCCAACGTAGTCAATCAACGTCTGCCGACGCATCGTTCAGCGAACAATGACCGCGCCGACCGCATCCACGCCAACTATGCTGCAAGCGTTTTTGCCCAGATCAATCCCGAGGATCGCAATAGACATTGGCTCGCTCCTTTCGCTTTCTGGATATCAGCATCGTACTCGATGCTGGGGGAATGGGTGGGCCATTCAATAAATCCGCCCACGCGCTGGAGCAGGACCGTCCCGACATCCTGAAACGCCGCCGCGCCTGGTTCGACGGCCAGCCTGACCTCGATCCGGCACGCCTCGTCTTCATCGATGAGACCGGGCTGTCGACCAAGATGGCGCGTCTGCGTGGAAGAGCGCCATGCGGTGAACGCTGCAGAGCCGGCATCCCGCACGGCCACTGGAGAACGACAACCTTCACCGGCGCATTGCGACTGACGGGCATGAGCGCGCCGTTCGTCTACGATAACGCCAAGAACGGCAATGTGTTCCTCACCTATGTCGAGCAGATACTGGTGCCGAGTCTGTCGTCAGGCGACGTCGTCGTGATGGACAATTTGCCTGCCCACAAGATCACCGGTGTTCGCGATGCCATCGAGGCGGCAGGAGCACGCCTGCTTTACCTGCCGCCGTACAGCCCGTACTTCAACCCGATCGAAAATGCCTTCTCGAAACTCAAGGCACTGCTGCGCGCCAAAGCCGAGCGGACCATCAAAGCCCTATGGGATGCACTCGGCGACATACTCGACCAGTTCTCACCCGCCGAATGTGCCAACGACTTCAGGGCAGCAGGGTATGAACCGGATTGAACAGGACGTGCTCTAAATTCTACGGCAGCCTGGATGGTAAACGATCACGTCAGTGAAGCCACACAATTGTGCGCATTAAAAAATAAAAAAATCTGCTAAAACGTGTATTATGGATCGCTTCCCACCAATTTGGAGGAAGCTATGCAGAATTTTCTTGTACGAGTTTATGATCAATCCGGGCAGAGCTGCGAACTGGTGGCTATGGTTCCTCTCATTCAGAACGAAAATCAGAATCTGAGCGATTCTGAATTGATTGCGATTTCGATGTGGATACTTCAAGATCTGGAACGCTTCTCAAACGCCGAGATCGAATCCTTCCGGTACCGCCTGGATATCCTTCATCCTCCCGACGCTTTGGCCCTTAATTCTGCTCCACAACAACGCGATGAGGAAGCTCCAGGCCTCCCGCCGGCTCAAGCCGAGCAGAAAAGCGTCCTTCGTCAACAAGCATATTAGTGATCCCTACTTCGTTCATCTAGATTGTCGTAGACGCACCTAAAATGAATGCGGTTCTCGAGTGTCGATATCAACGTTCCCACCCGGCGGATTTTCAGGGCGACACCGTGAACACATTCGATCGGACCCTAATTTCCTTCTCGGGAAACAGCGTCGGCCTGATCGTCCATAGCGTATTCAGTATGAACTGCCCCTCAGGCAGGACGCACTTCGTCGGCCACGTCCACCAGTCGAGCTCAACGATATCGGGAAGCTCGTTGCCGGGCCGGTAGGTTCAGCGCCGGGCAAAGCCGGTTTGGTGGCGGATTTGTATCCTGCAGCGACAAGCGCCCGCTCGAAGGCTACGGCATAGCCGGCAATTTTCTCGGCCTTGTCCGTGCCGTTGACGATTTGACGGGCACCGACGTAGTCAGCCCGGCCATCGGTGATTTAGTCGTTCAACGCCTTCCCGGTGAAGCTGCCGAGTTCGATGCCGACGAAGAGGATCTGGACGGCGATCGGAAGCTCGAGCGCCTTCGACGGGTCCTTTACGAGATCGACGCCGATCTCCGCGCCCTTCCGGCAGGGGCTGAGCGAGCGTGGCCTTACCTGGGCCGTGGGCGTTGGGGGGACCCAGAAGGTCTATCCGGTTGACCTGGCCCTCATCTGTCCCGTCGCCGGGCGCGGGCGCCCGCGCAAGAACCATGTGCCCGACGCAAAGTCGGTATCGGCGGAGAAGACGCTGGCGACCGCGCCCTGGCGCACGCTGAGTTGGCGACGTGGCACCAAGGGGCCGCTGAAGGCCCGCTTCGCCGCCGTGCGGATCAAGGTGGCCGACGGGCCGACCCAGAGGATCGGCGACATGGGGCAGCAGCATCTGCCGGGAGAAGAGGCCTGGCTGATCGGCGAACATCGTTCGAATGGAGAGGGCAAATATTACCTCTCGAACCTGCCCGCCGACACCTCGCTCAAGCGCCTGGCCGGCGCGATCAAGGCGCGCTGGATCCGCGAGCAGGCGCATCAGCAGTTGAAGGAGGAACTCGGGCTCGACCACTTCGAGGGACGATCATGGACGGGGCTGCATCGGCACGCGCTCATGACCATGATTGCTTATGCCTTCCTTCAATCTCGGCGCCTCAAGCAGGCGGAGCGGGAAAAAAAGAAGCCAGGGCCCGCCACCCCAGCCCACCCTTCCGGCCATCCGCGCGACTATCATCGCCGCCCTCGAACGGCCACCATCAACACGATGTCCGCACTGCCGCCGACCACTCTCTTCTAAAATTCTGCCAAAGTCGTGCTTCTGTAATGGGCCTTTGTCCGTCAAGTCCCTCGGAATGATTATCTCGTCGCTGGGGTCATGCTTCTGTCCGTGGTCAGCACGAAGACTGCCACACTATGCCATCAGATCAACAAGCCGACAGGTCAATCTAGGGAGCGTGCTTCGCCGAAGCGGTCACAGCACTACACACGACCTTGCCAAGCCTGCGTCCCAGCGACGGGACCTTATCAGATGCAGACCTTGTGCTTGCCTGCATCAATCACATATCTCTCCTCATGCCGCGACAGGGCTTACGCTCCAGCGAAAGTTGCATCCACCCACATGCGGTGAAGAACGACACCGAGTTTGCGGGCAAGGGCGACCTTCGCACGCTTCATCCCGCGACGCCTGGCCACATCGAGCGCCCAACGTTTTAGACTGGAAAAGCGCGTCGCCCGCGTCAGCATTATGTGGGCGGTCTCGAACAATGCCGTTTGCACCATAGCGTCGCCGACCTTACTGACTCCGCCATCCCGATCGGTTTCGCCGGATTGATATTTCTTCGGCGTCAGACCGAAGTAGGCACCCACCGTCCTGGACTTTTCGAACCGGGCAGGATCATCAACCGCGGAGCGATAGGTCAGCGCAACCAGGGCACCGACGCCTGGTGCGCTCATCAGCCTTTTGCAAACTTTGTCGGCGCGGGCGATCCTGCGCATCTCGCGGTGCAGCTTCGTAAATTCGCTCCACAGCGCTACTCGCGCCGTCAGCATCGCGTCAATCACCCTCGACAATGTCGAATGCCCTGCAATCAGTTCGCGGATGCGCGCCTCGAAACGCCCGCGGCTGACCTCGCCGACCTTTAACCCATAGCCACGCAGGATGCCCCGAATACTGAGCTCGACGTCGAGTAGCTTGGATTGCAGAAGCTTGCGGCCGACCAATAGAGCCCGAGTGTCCTGGGCCGGCGACGATTTGGCGTGAACCGGGCGTACCATCCCATGCGGAGCAGTTGCGCGATCCCTCGTGCATCCTTGCGGTCAGTCTTCATCGTCATCGCCGAAAGCGCCGCCTTCACATGCCGCGTTTCCAGCAAAACCACATCATGCCCCGCAGCAACGCGAGCCGCATACAGCCATTGGGACAAAGGCCCCGCTTCAAGGTGAGAGCGGCGGTGCAAAAGTCGGCCACGGTAGCGGCGGCATAATGCTGCTGCGGGCGGAGTAAAATCCGGCCACCT
>NZ_SHMI01000075.1:0-4149 GCF_004284735.1 Shinella sp. JR1-6
TGGGGCGGGCTGCGCCCTCCCCCCTCTGTCCGGGGGAATGTCAGAGGCCATTCCCCCGGAAAGACCGGGGAGGCTTCGCCCAAGGGGGCTTCCCTGCGGGACTTCGGGAAAAAGGAGACAGAATATGAGCATCTACACCCAGACCGCCCGTTTCGACACCGGCCGCGCCCTGACAGAAGCCGAAATGCGCCGCATCGCGCCGTCCATCTTCGCCGTGACCGCCCATGAGAGCAGGTCCGAGCGCTTCAAGCCCATCCCCACCATCGAGGTGCTGCGCGGCCTGATGAACGAAGGCTTCATGCCGGTCGGCGCCAAGCAGTCCAGCAGCCGCATCGAGGGGAAGGCCGATTTCACCAAGCACCTTATCCGCATGCGCCGGATCGATGACGGCAAGGTCTATCATGTCGGTGACACCGTATGCGAAATCCTCCTGAAGAACGCGAATGACGGAACCAGCGCCTACGAGCTGATGGCCGGGCTTTTCCGCGTCCGCTGCCTCAATTCCTTGGTGACACAGACCGGCACCATCGACGCCATCAAGGTCCGGCATTCCGGCGACGTGCAGCACAAGGTCATCGAGGGCACCTATCGCGTTCTCGGGGAGGCCGAGCGCACCCTTGCGGCCCCACAGGACTGGTCCGGTATGCGGCTGAAGCAGGAGGAGAAGGAAATCCTTGCCGATGCGGCGCATGTTCTCCGGTTCGGGGACAACGAGGGCGAGACCAAGACGCCGATCAAGGCGGAGCAATTGCTGGTTCCCCGACGCCACGACGACCGCAATGACGATCTCTGGACCGTCTGGAACGTGGTTCAGGAAAACGCCATCAAGGGCGGTTTGCGCGGCGTCGGCCGCGACGATCTCGGCAGGCCGCGCCGTGCGACGTCCCGCGCCGTCAACGGGATCGATCAGGACATCAAGCTGAACAAGGCCCTTTGGCTGCTCGGCGAGCGGATGGCCGCGCTGAAATCCTGACCGGACCCACAAGAGCGCCGTTGCTACCGGCGGCGCTCTCCCCGTCACCAGAAAATCGGAGGCTCTACCATGAAGCCCGCGCATCCCGTCGTTTTCCCCGATATGCGGGAGATCACTGGCCATGTTCGCCCCATGGCATTGGCCAATGCAATTCACGCTCGCGTCCCTTCCTCATGGGGCGGCGCATTCTTCATCACGCTGAACAACATCCGAGACTGCATCGACGCCGGCGACCGCTGGTTTGAGGAAGAAACCACGGAAGGATTCCGGGTTTCGACCGATAGCGGCTTCTCCTGCATCGTGCCGGAGCGCCCTGCTTTTTGTTCAGTCCCTCATGCGGCCGCCGAGTTGGTGACGGACCGCGAGGACGCAGACCAGACCGCGACCGCATCGAAAGGCGGTGAGGCATGAGCTACGCAATCAAGTGCCGCGTCGTCGGCACGAAAAGCTGGTCATTCCTGAGCAGCCGGGGAAGCAACCGCTTGCGCATCCATGCAATCCGGTTCGCGACCGCCGAAAAAGCTCATGGCTTCATCGACAGAAACAGCGAAGAAAACCCGGCATGGGAATGGAAGGTCGTCGACCTCACGACCGGCAGGACCATCCGGGCAACGAATGGAGGTTCCGATGCAGGTGAACGCTGATCCACTTCGCGACGTCGCGCCCGAGCTGCTGGAGACGCTTAAACTCGCCGTCGCACGCGTGAAGCTGGCGAACGACGAAGGCGACCCGATCTTGAGCGCATGGCTGCCCGGCGCGCTGGCGACCATCGCCAAGGCCGAAGGCCGCGCCGCTTCCCTCAATCCTCTGCCGGCAAGCGGCAGCGAAAGGATGCTGGATGCTTTGCAGCGCGCAGAGCGGTTCATGTCCGGATTCGAGGATGATCCTTTGCAAGAGGGCATCGATGACGATCTCGGCGCGATCAGGTCAGCGATAGCGGACCTGGAGGATGGCGCGGCCACCAGCACGGGGGAGGGTCCCGACCATGAATAAAGCACGCCGCAAGGCCATCGCCGATCTTATCGACCGCCTCGACACCTTGAAAGGGCTTGCAGACGAAATCAGGTCCGATCTCGAAACGATCAAAGACGAGGAACGCGAGGCGTTCGAGAACCTGTCCGAGAGCTTCCAGGGCAACGACCGAGGACAGGCAATGGAAGCGGCGGCCGACGCCCTTGAGGAAGCCGTGGGCGCCCTGGACGAGATCGGGGGCACCATCGATCAGGCGGTAGAAAATTTGAACACAGCATCGGCGTGATGCCGATGCATCCGCCACTCGAACGCTTCCCCCTCATTATCACACTGAAAGGAGCCTTCTGATGACGAAGGATAATACTGTCCTGTTTGGACCGGACGGCGAAATCCGTGCAGGTCACTACGTCGCCACGGCTACGGTCGATTTTGGCCGCCGCAATTTGTTTTTTATGATGCCGGGGAAGGAGCGCCATATTGCGACCATCGCTGGCGGTTCGCGCTCGAAACTCCTGCAATTCGACCTCGACATGAAACGCATGTGTGCGGCGCTTGCCGCCTTCGATAGCTGGATCGAAATCCCCGGCGTCGAGCGCCCCGAACGGGCAGCGGATGCCTGCCGCCTCCTGATCGAAGCCTACATGCACAATCCCGAACAGGTCGATTGGTCGGATATCCAGATCGCCCTTGATGCCGCGCTCGAAGCCTTCGGCCTGCCGGAGGACGACCCGGAGAGGGTCTTTGCGGCCCAGCACGAGGACCTGTCATGACCGAGCCCCTGACCACAGAAGAACATGCCGCCGTCACCGCCTATGCTCTTGCCCATGGCGAAAACTGGAAGGACGACCTTCTGGCCGACTGGATGGACGGGCGCACCCAAGGCACCTTGCAGCACCTTCGCAACTCGCGCGGACCTTCCTGGCTCGCGGACTATTCGCTGGCCGACTGGCCCAAGAGCCTGTTTTCCAATGAGCAAAGGGGCGCATGATGGAATCCGATCCACACGACTTCACCGCTTACGTCCATCCGGTTTTGGCGGTTGGCTGCCCCGATTGCGGCAAGCCTATCGGCGTCTGGTGCGTCAGGCCGAGCGGCCACCGCGCCAGCGGCCTGCACCGCAGCCGACGCATGGAGGCGGATCGCGTGTTTATCGACCAGCATGGCGAGAATGCTGCCATCAACCGGACGGCCGATGGCTGGACGATCTCGAAATAGCCTTCACCTCGCGGAACAACTGGACGCCTGGCTATCGTGGTCGGGCGTCTTTTTGTATTGATGGATCATACAGCGGCCGAGCTGGCTGGCCGCGTGCCTTGCCCTCCCCGCATTGAGCGGATCGGACCAGGACGAGGGGCGCCCCGAAGCCCCCGCCCCTCGAACTCCCCTGCCCGCCCGTCAAAACGGCGCGCCGTGAGCGGGCGCAGTCGGTCCGGCCTCCCCTGCGGGACGCTGTGCTGAGGCTCCTGCGGCTGCGCTTCTTCCGCTCCCCGCGCAGCGAGAATGCCCGAAATCCCGGCCCGAAGGCCGGCGCTATGCTGATTTCTCCGATGCTCTCCTTCTTCACCGGGATCGTACCGCGCTCGCTTCCGCTGCGCGTCGGCGCGATCACGGCGCGGGCCGAGTTGAGTGAGAAGCGCATGCCAGCCATCTTCAGGTGATGGATGCGGACGAGCTCGCGCGCTCAAGCATCGCGATGCGCCTCGTTGAGAATGACATCTATGCCATCCATCAGCTCGTCATGAATATGCTTCGGCGCGTCCTTCAGCTGGTAGGCCTCCACGATCGATTGGCCCTTCAAGCGCGCATAGGCTTCGGCCGTCAGGATCACCAGCTTGTGGTTGCCGTGCTTGGTGAGTGCGATCGGCTCGACAAGCGCGGCCTCGAGGATTTGCCCGGGCGCGCGAGCCATGTCGGAAAAGGTGAACTGTTTCATGCTGGTTCCGCAGACTGACGGTCTTAGAATACCCAATTCATGCAAAATCTGCAGGTGGATTCCTGGGCCATCGCCCGTTCCGGTCGACCGCGCTCTATGCGAGGGCACGGAGCCAGCCTGCGGCCGTCTCCGCCGATGCCGGTGACGATCGCTTGTCCTTCTCGGCTGCTGCGCATCCGGCACTGAGGCCCGCACGCGGGCCGCATCGTTCGTCTCGCCCCTGACATCGCCGGGCGTTCGGATCAAGGGGCAGGCGCGGCAGAGCCGCTTG
>NZ_SHMI01000076.1:0-4137 GCF_004284735.1 Shinella sp. JR1-6
GGTGGCCGGATTTTACTCCGCCCGCAGCAGCATTATGCCGCCGCTACCGTGGCCGACTTTTGCACCGCCGCTCTCAGCTGCTTGGTCAGGCCGATTTTGCCTTCACGAATTTCGAGAGCACGATCCTTGGCAGTCATGGAGGATGGCCGTTCAAGGGCGCCGTCTTCGGCTGCAGCCAGCCCGTCGTTCTCGACGCGCTCCAGGCGATGGGCATTCACGGTCTCTCGCTATCGAACAATCATGCCTTCGATCTCGGCCCCTCCGGCATCCTCTCACCCTTGAGGAAGTCGAAAGGCGCGGCATGCTTCATGCCGATATCTGGCAATACATCATCAAGGGCCTCGTCATCGTCGTTGCCGTAGCGCTCGATCGCTTCAGGCTGCAGGGCGGCCGCACCTAACCTTCAAGCATTATCGCCCACAATGCCGCGGTGAAGTGAGCGATAAAAGCAATCTCTTTCGCTCACTACCGTACGCATCCGAGGTGGGCCACCTCGTAGGAATCGTCGGATTTGGCATTGACTGTCCTTGTTGACGTCAACAAGGACAGTGCGGCTAGCCCCGACCGGAAAGGCCTGCATCCGGCTGATCACCTCGCAAACTTCAGCGGTGTGATGCATGCCGATGGCTATGGTGGTTACAAAAGGCGAGGCGCTACGGCAACCAGATCGTCGAGGCCGCCTGCATGGCACGCTCGAGCACTCACACAGTGCCAATATATTCCCCGCGCGCCGGATAGTCGTTTTTGATGGCGAAATCCAAGGCTTGAACCATCTCGCCGAAATTCGGTCGCGCGAATGGCATGGACTGCACCGAGAGCCAATAGACCGATTGGTCTGGCTTGATCAAAAACACGCCTGGCTCGGAGAACAATTTTGGCTCTTCGATTCCAATCGATGTTTTTCCACGTGACGCCGAAATGTACAGGCCCCAGTGCTTCGCCGCGCCCAAAGACAGTCCGTAGCCAATGCGAAGATGCTCGGCACCTATCTTATCCGCCATTTGTCGCGCGCGCTCCTCTCCATCAGAGCTTATTGCAATGGTGTTGACGCCCCGTTCCAAGAAGGACGGTGTCAATCGTCCAAGCTCCTTTAGATAGCCTGCACAAATGGGGCAGTGGAGACCGCGGTAGAAGCAGACGAGCGTCATAAGCCTGGGCGCTTCGTCGGCGAGGGCGAACTCTCCGTGATCGAGAGTCTTCACCACCAAATCCGGGGCCGACATTCGAGGGACTAGCATTAATCAACTCCATCTTTCTGAACATGACAACGCCGTTGCGTTGACGTCGAAGCTTTGAGATATCATACACAGGGCAATCAAGGATCCATAAAACATGATCAAAAATCTGATGGCCACTCAAAAGGTCGACCGGCTTTCGGCATTCTTCGATGTATTCGAGCTTTCGGCGTCATTGGACCCGGCACTCACCGCCGACAGTCATGCCAGGCTGCTCGTCATCGGGCCGCTGGGTGGGCCTGCGGAAAAAATCGTCCTTCGCCTGCGCGGTGAAACACTCCCCGCCCCGTCCATTCTGGTCACCGCAGCTGTCGATTTCGGCGGGGTGCATAACCCGCTCATGAACGCCCTGCCTGATCAGGTCTCCGTCGAGACCAACGACGCACCTGCCCTGCGCGATACCACAGCCGCGTTCGTGGCGGAGGCTCTGGATTCGCGATGTGGGCGAAGCGCAGCGCTCAATCGGCTCTGCGAAGTGATCGTTCTGCTCCTGTTGCGATCCGCCATCGATCGCGGGGCCGCCCGACCAGGGCTGCTGGCTGGTCTGTCTCACCCCGCTCTACATCGGGTTTTGGTTGCCATGCATGACGCGCCCGCGCGTGCTTGGAACGCTGAAGATCTTGCCTCAGTCGCGGGAATGTCGCGAAGCCATTTCATGGCTCTCTTCCGCAAGGTGGTCGGTGCGACACCGCAGGCCTATCTGACAGGATGGCGCATGACCATTGCGCGACGGAGCCTGTCCAAGGGGGCCCGGGTCAAGGCGGTGGCACGGCAAGTCGGTTTTGGTAGCGCTGCGGCATTCTCGCGGGCCTATGTCCGCGCGTTCGGAGAATGGCCATCACTCAAGCCCCTTAAGCAATGAGCACCGGATAAGCCTTGTCCTTCAGACGTTCCGCGTCTCACACCGAATAGTGGGATGCGATGGTAAACCGGGGGCGTTCGCATGGCATCGCGGATGTTTCACGGTGAAACTCAGCCCATTGGATTGCGAGATCCGAAGCCTGTCTGTCGTCTAAGAAGAACGTCCGTTGAGCAGTTGTCGCTCGCCGACCAGCAGTCGGCCGGTCGAAGGATCGACAAGCCAAGGGGCTTAAGCTCAGACTGATCGCTTCACTCAATAGTGTAGGTCGACAGGGCCCCAGCCGAGTCACCCTCGAGAGTTAGAAACGTGTGGTAAGACTGGTCAGCCATGCGGGCGAGATTTCGACAAGCACTGCCTCTACCTGCTTGTCCAGTCCCGTCACCACCAGAAGTCCGATTACGACGAAAAACACGCCCAACAAGACTTTTCCGCCTTTCCCGGCGTGCAATAAGCGGTTGCGCCAGCGCATCAGCACATCGCGCGAGAGAATACCGAGTAGAAGCAGTGGCAGAGCGGCCCCAATGCCGAAGGCGGCCATGGTGGTCACCACTTGAGCGAGGTTCTCGCCAGTCGCAGCCATCATCGAGGCCGCGCCGAGCGTGGGGCCGACACACGGGCTCCACACGGCACCCAAGAGCACGCCGATCAGGAACTGCCCCTTGAGACCATCGCTATTGAACCCACCGAAACGCTGCTCCGTCCAGTTGCCGAATGGGCTTGCCGCCGTGGCAAGGCTCACCTGGAGGGCCGGTACCATCAAAACCGCGCCGATCACGATCATAATGTAGCCGGCAAATGTGCGAAAGACGGAGGTATCAAGCCCGATCGAGAAGCCGATCAGCGCGACGAAGAGCCCGATTGTCAGGAAGGAAACCGCGAGCCCCCCGGCAAGCGCTGCCGGTCCGAAGCGGTGCTTCGAGATCGCCGTGCCCAACACCACCGGCAGAAGCGGCAGCACGCAGGGAGACAGCGTGGACAGCACTCCCGCCAGAAGCGCCAGAAAGCCGGTCGTCAGCATGGTCAGTTACCAAGCGCCGAAGCAAATAGCGCACCAATCGATTCGGGCTTGGTGTCACCGACCGAACGCCCGGTCTCGGTACCGCCATCATAGGCGATCAGTGTCGACTGCATACGGGCATTCAGGCTGCGAACCACGTCCTTTTGACTATCGAAATCGACCTCGAACACAATCATTTCGCTATAGGCGGGGTCTGCCGCAAGAGACTGGATGATCGGCTTCTGGGCCTTGCAGGTGGGGCACCAGCTTGCGGCGATATCGACGACGATCGGCCGCCCCCCCTTCTGGGCCGCCTCAAAGGCTGCTGTTTCGAAGGGCTTGATCTCGGCGGCAAAGCTTGCCGTTGCAATCAGCATCGAAACCACACCGGCTGAGGCAGCCGACAAAAATTTTGATGTAAGCCGCATAAAAAACCTCCTTAAATCAAGTGAGCTCTTTACTGCTTGAATGATAGGATCGCGCTTTACAACACAAAACGCCGCCCTTGACGATAACTTTACCGTCCGTGAATACTTCAGAATGTGAGCGCTTTACCGAGATTGTGCCAATACTTCGGCCGAAAATCGATCTCAAATCTGCGTGACCACCGCGTACAAAAGCCTTGTCATAGCCGTCGGAATTATCGCAACAAAGCCATCGAGATATGGGTGTTGCAACGCGGAAAGTAGCCCGATGACCCCGCCGTTTGACGTTGACTAGCGGGAAACGGACGCGATGTCCTCAATACGCGGCGGGCCGATACCGCGGACTGGCGGCACTTTTCCGCTTGGTGCCGGTGGCAGAATCTGTACTCTCTTTCGGAACGGGAAGCGTCGAGCTCTACATTATCGCCTGCGCCTCCGCGCACGGCTGCGCGTGGCGACAAAGTCAATAGCGTCTCATCCATCGTAAGCCCACGGTGAGGGCCGCCTTGTGAGGTGACGCTGAACATCGGAAGTCCTAGTGCAAACACTAGGGATAGTCCTATGACGAAGCATCCGATTGAAGTGATCACGTCTGTTGAGCGCCGTCGACGCTGGTCT
>NZ_SHMI01000077.1:0-3862 GCF_004284735.1 Shinella sp. JR1-6
ATGCTGGTAGCGATTGCACTGGCGAACAAGATGGCCCGAAGAATATGGGCAATGTTGATGAAGCAGGAGGATTATCGGAACCAGGCGTTGGTTGTGGCCTGACAAGAACCGGCTGCGAGTAGCAGAGCCGGCGATGAGGTGTGAGAAGTCGACGACCTGAATGGGCGCATGATCGAACCGATCGGGATTGGGAAAACCAGAACATTACTCAGGGTCTGTAGCCCGTGTAGGAGATTTGGACCCAATCCGCAGATCACCATACCGGCCAGCGGTCTTTCGAAGTGCCGCAATAAAAGGCCTGACAGAAGACCGCACTCGATCACACGTCAGAAGGGTTGGAAATTTCTTGCGCAACGGACGGCAACCACAGAAGTAATGTTGGTACTATGACTATCACCACCCATAAGATGCAGGTCCTTTCCGGGCCTGAACGGCGGCGGCGCTGGAGCACAGCGGAGAAGCTGGCCATTATCCAGGAAACCTACGAGCCGGATGCGACGGTGAGCATCGTCGCGCGACGACATGGCATCCAGCCGAACCAGTTGTTCGCCTGGCGCAAGCTGGCGTCACAAGGCGCGCTGACGGCGACGGCCGCCGAAGAGGAGGTTGTCCCGGCCTCCGAATACCGGGCGCTCCAGAACCAGGTAAAGGAGTTGCAACGCCTGTTGGGCAAGAAGACGATGGAAGGCGAAATCCTCAAGGAAGCCCTCGAAATCGCCACCGGCTCAAAAAAACAGATGTTGCGCTCGCTCTCTCTTCCGAGAGGGATTTTAGGATGAAGACCGTCTGCGAGACGTTGGGTGTCGCCCGGTCGAATATCGTTGCGCGTGCCGCAGGCTCCCCTTCCAGAGCCAGAGGACGCCCGCCACTCCCGGATCGGGAACTGGTGGAGAAAATCAAGGCCATCATCGCCGACATGCCCACCTACGGCTATCGGCGTGTCCATGCCATTCTGCGCCGCAACGCCCGCAAGGTCGGGCATTCGTGGCCCAATGCCAAGCGCGTCTATCGGGTCATGAAGGTGCATGATCTGCTGTTGGTGCGCCACACTGGAGCGGCCGATGATCGCCGCCATGACGGTCAGGTCGCTGTCGAACGCTCGAATATCAGATGGTGCTCCGACGGCTTCGAGATCGGCTGCGACAACAAGGAGAAGGTCAGGGTCGCCTTCGCCCTCGATTGCTGCGACCGCGAGGCCATCGCCCATGTTGCCACCACCGAGGGCATCAAGAGCAAGGACGTGCAGGACCTCGTGATCACCGCCGTCGAGAACCGCTTTGGCCGCATCAACATGTTGTCCGAGCCCATCGAATGGCTCACCGACAACGGCTCCTGCTTCATCGCCAGGGACACCGCGTCCTTGCTCCGCGACATCGGCATGGAACCGTGCACGACGCCGGTGCGCAGCCCGCAATCGAACGGCATGGCCGAGGCCTTCGTCAAAACCTTCAAGCGCGATTACGTGGCGGTGAACCCCACCCCGGATGCCGAAACCGTCATGGCACAGTTGCCGGTCTGGTTCGACCATTACAATAATCTTCACCCGCACAAGGCGTTAGGATATCAATCCCCGCGCGAGTTCATCAACTCGCAATCTCAAACCTGAGCATGTCCGGTCTTTTGGGGGCAACTCCACCGGTCTTCCGGGGCGCGCCCCGGAAGACCGGCGGCCGCAGCACCTGGGGAAGATTCAAACGGCACTATTGGGGAGTATTGCTCCGGTACTGACAGGCCGACGCGATCGACCGCCGTCTTCATGTTATCGTAGATGCCGCGACTAGGTATGCCCCGAAGATTCGGAAGCCGTGCCAGTGAGCGTCAAAGAGCATCTCGTGGGTTTGCAGCAGGTAGGCCCTGATCAGAAAAGCTCGACTGTGCGATAGCTTGATGTGGGCGACCTGAAGCTTCGTGCGCTCGCCGCCGATCACGGCATAGTCCTCACTCCAATCGAACTGGAATGCTTCGCCCGGGCGGAACGACAGCGGAACAAATATGCCGCGGCCCGCCGTCTGCTGCTCAATCCGCCACTCCCGGGCGAACGCGGCGACCCGACCGTAGGAGCCGGTGAAGCCCAGCGCCATCAGATCGGCATGAAGTTGCTTCAGCGTTCGGCGCTGCTTGCGTGATCTCCCGGCCTCGGTCTTCAGCCAGCCAGCGAGTTTGTCGGCGAACGGATCAAGCTTGCTCGGTCGTTCCGGTACCGTGAACTTCGGCTCGATCGTGCCAGCGCTCAGATACTTCGCGATCGTATTGCGCGACAATCCGGTTCGTCGGCTGATCTCGCGCACCGACAGCTTCTCACGCAATGCCATCCGACGGATGATGTTTAAAAGTCCCATGTGGATCACTCCGTTGCCCCCGTCGCTCACCGCGTTGGGGGAAGGTTCACATGGCTCAATTCTCAATGGAAATTACGTGCCTAACCGGCTCAGTTCTGCGTGGAAACCAACAAATGTCCTATTCGGACGTGAAGATCTTTACCCTGTCAGAGGGAGAGGTTTCGCACCTGCATGTCGGCCTGAAGGGCACGATGAACGCACTGTTTCTCAAGGATCTGGCAGACAAGACCCGCCGTGGGCAGCGCGGCCGCGTCGAAGCTGGCAAGTCGGGCGGTGGCAACGCCTATGGTTATGACGTCGTCAAGAAGCTCGATGGCAATGGCGAACCCATAAGAGGCGACCGAACGATCAACGAGGCGCAGGCTGAGGTTGTTCGGCGCATCTTCCGGGACTATGCCGCGGGCAAGTCGGCCAAGACGATCGCCTTCGCGCTCAACAGGGAAGGCATCCCCGCCCCGTCAGGTGGGGATTGGGGCTTCAGCACGATCAACGGTAATCCGAAGCGTGGAAACGGCATCCTCAACAACGAAATGTATGTCGGCAAGATCGTCTGGAACCGTCAGCGCTTCGTAAAGGACCCCGACACGGGCAAGCGACAGGCCCGGCCAAATCCGGAAGAGGAATGGGTGATCCAGGACGTTCCGGAGCTGCGCATTCTAGACGACGAGCTCTGGGAAACCGTGAAAGCGCGCCAGGCCAAAAACCGGCTCGCCCGGGATGAGAACGGCCGCGCCGAGGTGGCGACGGTCAATCGGCGGCGGCGTCCGAAGTACCTCTTCTCGGGTCTCACCAAATGCGCGTGCTGCGGTGGGGGCTATTCGGCGATCTCCGCGACGTTGATCGGCTGCTCCACGGCGCGGAACAAGGGCACCTGCGACAATCGGGTCAACATCCGCCGCGATGAGCTGGAATCCCGCGTCCTGAATGCCCTGCGCACCCGGCTCGTCGACCCGGCGCTGTTCGCCAGGTTCTGCGAGGTCTTCACGCAGGAGGTAAATCGCCTTCGCATGGACGGTCGCGCTGAGATCGCCGCAGCCGAAGCAGAGAGCGAGAAGATTGATCGTGAGTTGTCAAAATTGCTGACCGCCATCAAGTCCGGCGGACCGATCGAGGCCATCGTCGACGACATGAAGCGCTTGGAAGCCCGTAAGGCAGAGCTCACCGCGTTCCTGGCGACGGCCGATGACCCTCCACCTCTGCTGCATCCCTCGATGGCGCAGCTTTACCGCTCGCGCGTCCAGGGCCTCTACGACGCCCTGCAGGATCAGAACGAAGAAAAGCGCACGGAAGCCGCCGATATCATCAGGACGCTGGTCGAGGACATCGTGCTGACGCCGGTGGATGGCAAGGTGGAGATCGACGTGCGCGGAGATCTCGCTGGAATCCTTACGCTTTCGGTACAAACGAAAAACCCCGCCGGAGGGGCGGGGTTATCGCAAGTAAAGATGGTTGCGGGGGCAGGATTTGAACCTGCGGCCTTCAGGTTATGAGCCTGACGAGCTACCGGGCTGCTCCACCCCGCG
>NZ_SHMI01000078.1:0-3811 GCF_004284735.1 Shinella sp. JR1-6
GGGGTCGGAACAAGATCTGTTCAAAATCCTGCGCTAAGGTCGAACGGATCGTGAACCCTCGTCTCGAACCCGCATAATGGTTTGACGACTGGTCATGAATTTCCTGGCGATCGCTGAAACGCTCATCCCAGTTGCGAGATCGTCGCGCACATCCTGCTTCTGTTTGTCGCTGAGCGTCGAGGGGCGGCCGAGGGCCTTTCCTTCCGATTTGGCGCGCTTGAGACCGGATTGCGTCCGCTCGATCAGCAAATCGCGCTCGAACTGGGCGACGGCGTTGAGCACGGTCATGGTCATCGTGCCGGCCGAGCTGGTGAGATCTGCGCCGCCGAGCGCAAGGCAATAGACGCGCACGCCCATTTCGGCCAGAGCCTTAACCGTGGTGCTGACGTCGATCGCATCGCGGCCGAGGCGATCAAGCTTAGTCACGATTAGAACGTCGCCGGACTCCAGCTTGTCCATAAGCCGGGAAAAGCCGCGGCGCTGCGCAATGGCGGTGCTGCCGGAAATCGTCTCGGTGACGATCCGGCGCGGCTCGACCTGAAAGCCGGCGGCTTCGATTTCCTGAATCTGGTTTTCGGTGGTTTGCCCGATCGTGGAGACGCGGACATAGGCAAAGGTGCGTGGCATAGGTCGAATTTCGTCCGAATAGGATGTCCGAAATATCCCGCCTGTTCAAAAGCATGTCAAGATAATTTGTGGACAGGCTGTTTTGCCCCTGTACGAAATCGACCGTTTCCGTACAGAGGATTGGCCACCAGCGTATGTTGTAAGGAGTAAAACGGTGGCCCGGCGGACCCTTCTCAAGCCTCAGGATCGACAGGAGCTTTTCGACGTTCCAACCGACGAAGACAGCCTGATCCGCCATTATTCCCTATCGCCGGCCGATCGACTTGAAATCGAGATTCGCCGACGCGAGCATAATCGGCTTGGCTTTGCGGTGCAGCTCTGCCTGATGCGCTATCCCGGCCGCGCGCTCATGGCCAACGAAGCACTCCCAAAGGCGATGCTCCACTATGTTGCTGAGCAAATCGGCGCCGACCCTGCTTCATTCGAGTGGTATGCCCGTCGTGAAGAGACGCGCATGAACCACGTCGCGCATCTGCTCGGTTATCTGGAAATGAGGACACCGGCCGCAGATGATCGTCGTGCGGCGTTGCTGGCAGCCATCGAGGCCGCCTCAACAACAGATAAGGGAGCGCCGATCGCAAAAGCGATCATTACCGCGTACCGGGAGCGCCGGGTTCTCCTGCCGGCGGTGAACATGATGGAACGCATGGGCTTGGCAGCGCGTGCCATTGCACGCCGTCGCGCTGAGCGCGCGCTGATCTCGGATCTCGATTCGGAAAAGCTCGAAACCCTAGATGCCCTGTTAGGCGTTGATCCGGCGATCGGACAGACGCGCTATCATTGGCTGCGTTCTGCTCCAGACGCACCGGGAGCGGGGAACCTGGTCGGCTTGACGGAGCGTATCGCCTTCGTGCGCTCGCTGGGGATTGATCCCCGTTTACAGGCTCGCATTCCTTCCGGGAGATGGGACCAGATGATCCGTGAGGGGGAGGCAACGCCAGCCTGGCTTGCCAGTGACTTCAGCGCCAACCGTCGCCGCGCGACAATCGTTGCGCAGGTCATTAAAGTCGGCCAGAAGCTTACCGACGACGCGGTGATGATGTTCATCAAGCTGATGGGCCGGCTGTTCTCTCAGGTCAACAACCGGAAAAAGCAGCGCCACATGAACACCCGCGTGGAAACATCCAAGGCACTGCGACTATTCCTTGATACGATTTTGGCGCTGCAGGCCGCCAATGATGCCGACGAAGACGCGATCGAGATGGTAAATCGGAAAGTCGGTTGGCATAGGCTGCTGCAGATCAAGCCTGGTCTCGAGGCGATGGTGGAAAGCAGCGACGCTTCGCCTTTGGTGCTGGCCGCTGAGCAACATGGGAATATCCGCAAGTTCGCAGGAGCCTTCCTTCAGGCGTTCACGTTCCACTCGCGTCGCCGACACGATCCGCTGCTCGCGGCGATCGCGACTCTGAAAATGCTTTATGTGGAAGGGCGTCGCATCTTGCCGGATCGCGTGCCCGTCGGCCATCTGGGAGCGACCGAGAAAAAGTTGATCTTCGAGGATGGAAAACCGGATCGGCGGCTTTACGAAATCGCGACGCTTACGCATTTGCGAGACCGACTGAATTCGCGAGACGTCTGGGTCGAGGGTAGCCGGTCATTCCGGCCGATAGACGAACATCTCATGCCGAAGCCGGCCTTTGTCGCCCTGAAGGAGGAAAATGAACTCGGCCTCGGTGTCCCGAGCGACGGTGCGGCTTGGCTCGCGGAAGTTCGCCAGATGATGGATGTCAACCTCAAACGGTTGGCTTGGCGAGCCCGTTTCGGGAAGCTCGATGGCGTCAGAATGGAAGACGGCACACTGATCGTGACGCCACATGCAAGCGACGTTCCCGCCGCGGCGGAAGCTCTCAACGCCGAAATCACGGAAATGTATCCGCTGGTCGAGGTGCCGGACCTTCTCAGGGAAGTGCATGAATGGACCGGATTTGCCGACCAGTTTACCCATGTCCGGACGGGAGATGCGCCGCAAAACATCGCCGCTATGCTGGCCGGCGTTTTGGCGGATGGCACCAATCTCGGCCCGAAGCGTATGGCGGGAGCCTCCAAGGGTATCAGCGCCCACCAGATCGGCTGGATGCGCAGCTTCCACGCCCGCTCGGAAACCTATCGGGCCGCGCAGGCGTGCGTCACCGATGCCCACACGCGGCATCCGCATTCGCAAATTTGGGGCGACGGAACGACCGCGTCGTCTGATGGGCAATTCTTCCGCGCCAGCGACAGGGCCGCCAAGCGCAGTGACATCAACCTGCATTATGGCAGCGAACCGGGATCGAAATTTTACAGCGGGCTTTCTGACCAATACGGCTATTACAGCATCCTGCCGATCAGCCCGACCGAGAGCGAGGCCGTCTATGTGCTCGATGGCCTATTCGACCACGACACGATCCTCGACATCGAGGAACTGTTCACCGACACCGGCGGTGTCAGCGATCAGCTCTTCGGGCTTTTCCCCATCGTCAACAGGCGCTTCTCGCCTCGCATGCGTAATCTCAAGGACCGGAAATTCCATACGTTTGAGAAAGCGGATGCCTATCCGGAGCTGGCTAAACACATTGGTGTGCCGATCAATTCCGATCTCATCCTGGAGCATTGGGACGAGTTCTTGCGTCTTGGCGTATCGATCACGACACGAACCGTTGCACCATCGACCATCCTGAAGTGGTGCTCATCGTCAAAGTCCAGTGATCTCGCCAAAGCCTTGCGCGAGCTCGGCCGTATTGAGCGTACCTTGTTCATGATCGAATGGTATTCAAACCCGGCCTTGCGCCGGCGCTGCCAGGCCGGGCTCAACAAGGGCGAAGCCGCCCACAAGCTCAAACGCGCTGTCTTCTTCCACGAGCGCGGCGAAATACGGGATCGATCCTTTGACAGCCAGGCGTTCCGTGCTTCGGGGCTAAACCTCGTGGTCAGCGCCATCGTTCATTGGAACACCGTCTATCTCAGTCGCGCGACGGCACACTTGCGCCAGCGGGGTCGGCATATTCCCGACGAGCTGCTGAGGCACATCTCACCGCTCAGCTGGGAGCACATAAATCTCACCGGCATCTATTCCTGGGACACCGAACAACAGTTGCCCGAAGGCTTCAGGCCCCTGCGGCTTCCCGGCCGAATCCTCCGAGCGGCGTGACGTTCACCGTTCGTTCGACCTTAGCGCAGGATTTTGAACAGATCTTGTTCCGACCCC
>NZ_SHMI01000007.1:0-327345 GCF_004284735.1 Shinella sp. JR1-6
CGAAAAGAAAACCCGCCATTACGATCGCCCGTCGATCAGCCGCGTCTACGAAAACCTGCCGGGCTTCGGCGTCGATCTCTTCGTCGGCGGCCGCGAGGGAGCATCGGACGTACCGCTGCTGCGCGAGAACGGCATTTCCACCGTGCTCAACTGTGCGGTCAATCTCGACTTCAACTATGTCGCGGCGCCCGATGAGGTCTCGCATGACAGCCGCGTCGGCTACGGCCCGGCACCCATCCGCTACTACAAGCTCGGCATTGTCGACGGTCCCGGCAATCCCGACACGATGTTCCTCGCCGGTTACTACCAGCTGCTCGGCGCGCTGCAGCAGATACTTCCCGAAAAGCCGAGCTACCCGATGCGCGAGCGCGGCAACGTGCTGGTCAACTGCCGGGCCGGGCGTTCCCGCTCGGTGATCCTCGCCGCGCTGCTGCTGCACCTGCAGATCCCCGGCGAATTCCCGACGCTCGCCTCCGCCGTCGACCATGTGCGGGTGAAGCGCGCGCTGCACCCCGACGAATGGCACGAGACGCCGAAGCCCATGCTGGTCGCCGCCGCCGAAAGCGCCGCCGGCTGGGTGCGCCTCGTCGAGGCCGACCGTGCCCGCGCTGCCGCCCCCGCAAGGGCCACCGCATGATCCGCATCGCCGTCATTGCCGATCCGCATGTGCATGATTGTGCCTGGATACCGGACGGTTCGGGCCTGCCCGGCGCCATCCGCAGCTTCGCCGAGACCGCCGCCTCGACCCGCGTCTTCAACGAGAGCATCCCCGCCTTCCGCGCGGCGCTGGACCGCGTCGCCGCGTCAGGCGCGAAGATCGTGCTCCTCGTCGGCGACCTCACCGACGACGGCCAGCGGCCGAATATCCGCGCCGCGCTTGCCCTTGTTGCGGAGTATCGGGAGCGCCATGGCATCCGCGTGCTGATGACCCCCGGCAACCACGATTTCTATGCCCTTGCCGGCCGGCCGCAGGACAAGAGCTTCCTCATGACCGACGGCACGCCGCTGCTCCTGCGCAGCGCCGATTGCCCGGAGGCGGCAACGCTCGGCACGGCGGAGGCGCTTGCCATGCTCTCCGGCCTCGGCTTCACGCCGGAAGCCGGCGATCTCCACTGGGAAAGCCCCTTCGGCACCGACCCCGCCTGGTCGGCACGCAGTTGCGAAGCGGTGAGCCCGGACGGCGGCACGCGCTGCCGGATGATCGATTCCTCCTATCTCGTCGAGCCGGTGGAAGGCCTCTGGGTGCTCGCCATCGACGCCAATGTCTGCGTGCCGCGCGACGGGGCGGACGATCTTACCGATCCTGCCCAGTTCCACGATCCGACCGACGGCGGCTGGCGGGCGGTGCTCGCGCATCGCGCCCATCTTTTCGACTGGATGGCGGACGTGGCGGCGCGGGCGAAGGACAAAGGCAAGCGGCTCGTCGCCTTCTCGCATTATCCGGCGCTCGATCCGCTCGGCGGCGTGTCGAGCGAGGAGGTCGCGCTGTTCGGCGCCACCGGCCTTGCCCGCCGCGCGCCGACGGCTGCGGTGGCCGATGCGTTTGCCGCCACCGGCGTCTCCCTGCATTTTTCCGGCCATCTTCATGTCAACGACACGGCGCGGCACGAGACGGGCGCGGGGCGCTTCGTCAATATCGCGGTGCCCTCGCCGGTCGGCTACGGGCCGGGGCTGAAGATCGTCGATCTCCATGCCGATCGCAGCGAGATCCGCACGCTCTCGCTGCGGCAGGTGCCCGGCCATGACGCAGCCTTTGCGGCCTATCGCGCCGAGGCGGCGCGGGAAGGAGCGGAGGAGCCTGCCGCCAGCTCGGCGGCCGATCATGGCGCCTTCCTCAGCCGCCATCTGGTCAATCTCGTGCACGGGCGCTATCTCGCACGCGAATGGCCGCGCGAGATGGTGGAGTTCGCGCGCACGGCGACGGTCGCCGATCTTCTTGAAGCGCTTGGGTTCGACCGCGCCGGCGCGCCGGCCTTCGGCCTCGGCGCGCTCGTCGAGGACTGGTATCGGCTGCGCAAGGCGGGTGAACTCAGCCATGCGGACATCGCAGCCGACCGGCTGGCCTACTATCGGGACCTCTGCGCAAGGGCGCCGCATATCGAGGGCGACGGCCTGCCGGCCCGCTTCGCCACGCTGCTGCGCATGATGCGCGCCTATCTCGAACGCCCGCCGAACCGGGATTTCTCCCTCAGCCTGCCCGACCTTGCCGTCAGGGCACTTTAGAGTTTGTCAGGGAAAAGTGGGAACCGGTTTTCCCGAAGAGAAAAACGAACACAAAGAAACCTAGAACCTGTCAGGTTCAGAATGAACCTGACAGGTTCTAGGGCCGTACGCTCTTGCGCCAGGCGACCTGCGTCGGCAGGCGCTTGGGCGGGGCGGGCTCGGCCTCGTCCTTCTCGATGATGGCGACGATATGGTCGGCGATCGCGCCAATCGGCTGGCGGAAGGTGGTGAGGTTGTAGCCGATCCAGCCCGCCTGCGGGATATCGTCGAAGCCGACGACGCAGAGCGCCTCGGGGATGTCGAGGCGGAATTCCAGCCGGGCCACATCCATGAAGCCGAGCGCCAGCAGGTCGGTGACGCAGAACACGCCGTCCGGCCGGCTGGAGGCCCCGAGCAGCTGGCGGGCGCCCTCCGCGCCGGTCGCGTAGCTGGTCGGCCCGGCACGGCTGACCTGGGCTTCAAGCCCGAGCTCGGCGGCAGCGGCGACGAAGGACTGTTCGCGCGTCACGATGCTCGGCGTGCCGGCCGTCGAGCTGACCACGGCAAGGCGCCGGCAGCCGGCGCGGTGCAGCATGAGGCAGGCTTCGCGCGCAGCGCTCTCGTTGTCCACCAGCACGATCTCCGGCCCCTCGATCGGGTCGTCGCGGTTGATGAGGATCACGCGCTGGCCGTTCTCGATGCAGGTCTCGATCAGCGAGACAGGCGGGGCGCCTGACACCACCACCGTGGCGTCCGCCCGGTAGTTCAGCGTCTGGCGCAGGGCCGCCTCGACATTGTCCGGCTGGCCGGCGGTATTCAGCACCATCACCACCTTGCCGATCGCCTGCAGCTTGCGCGTGGTGACCTCCACCACATTGGAGTGGAAAGGCGCCTGAAGTTCCGCCACGATCATGCAGACGATGCCGGACCGGTGATGGATCAGCCCGCGCGCCAGATGGTTGACGTGGTATCCGAGTTTTTCCGCCGCCGCGAGCACCTTGGCACGCGTTGCCGGCGAAACGCTGGCCCCGTCGGTGAAGGTGCGCGAGACGGCCGAGCGCGAGACGCCCGCAAGCTCGGCCACGCGAATGGCGCTGACCGAGGCCTTTTTCGGCCTGGATCTGGGTGTCGACACGTCTTCCTGCCTCCGGTGGCGTCTACGCCTACTTGCGCATATTCTTCGCCCTGTGCAAAGCGGCGCCGGGGCAGATTTCTCCGGAAAAACCGGAAATCATGCGGAGTATTCCCGCACTTTCATGCCAGGCCCCTCACAGGTTTTCGCACGGCTGTGCAAAGAGCGCTCACGCTGGCGTCATGCGCGTCGACACGATGGTCCGCCGCTTCCCGCAGTCGGAAGGCTCGGCCAGCGGAAAGACGGAAGGCAAGCCGCATCAAATCCTGTATGAAGGCAAAATAATTGCACTCAACGGGGGATTCCATGGATATCGACCGGGCGCGCACCTTCCTCGAGATCGTCCATACCGGCAGCTTCCTGAAGGCTTCCGAGCGGCTGCACATCACCCAGACGACGGTGAGTGCGCGCATCCGCACGCTGGAGGAGGCACTGGGGCGCAAGCTTTTCGTGCGCACGCGCAACGGAGCCGCATTGACCGCTGCCGGCCGCGAATTCGAGCGTTTCGCGCAATCCTTCGTCCAGGTCTGGGAGCGGGCACGCCAGCAGCTCACCGTGCCACCGGGTAGAACCTCGGTCGTGGCGGTGGGCGGCGAGATGAGCCTGTGGAACCCGCTGATGCTCGACTGGCTGGTCTGGATGAAGGGCAATTGCCCTGCCATCGCCATCCATGCCGCCGTCGGCATGCCCGACCAGCTGCTCGAGCAGCTGCGCACCGGCGTGCTCGATGTCGCCGTGCTCTACGCGCCGAAGCTGATGCCGGGCTTCAAGGTCGAGCTGATGGAGGAGGAACGGCTCGTGCTGGTGCGCAGGGTTGCCAGCTCGGGAGAGAGCGGTCTGCCGGACTATGTGCATGTCGACTGGGGGCCGCAATTTGCCGGGCAGGGCGGTTTCGGGCCGGCGGGGTTTGCCGAACCGGCGCTGAAGGTGGATTTCGGTCCGCTCGCCCTCCACTATATTCTGCGCACGGGCGGCATGGGCTATTTCCGCAAGGGAACCGTCGCGCCCCATCTGGCAGCGGGCAACCTTGAGCGGGTGGAAGATGCCCCCGAATTCCCCTATCCGGCCTATGCCGTCTATCCGGAAACGGCCGAGGCCCGGCAGGATGTGCAGGAGGCCCTGCGCGGCCTGCGGCAGGTCCCTTCCTGACGTTACGGGAGACGGCGCTACAACGCGATTTTCCGCCGCCCGCAACAGGCATGCGGTAATGGAATGTCACCCGGACAAGATTTTGTTGTTGCCGGCGGCAAGAGGAGAATTTCCTGCCTATGTTAACCGGCGAATCGCCGCCAATATCGGCAGCAAACGCTGACCGCAGGAGACAAAGATGCTGATCGCGAATCCCACCCGGCGCTCGTTCTTGCAGGCCGGGGCCGTCCTTCTCGCCTCGACGGCGCTGCCGGCCATCGCACGTGCCGAAAGTGCGCCTGCCGGCGGCCGGCTGGTGGTGGCGGCCGATTCCGAACCGAAGAACCTCAACCCCGCGATCGTTGCCTCCAACGGCGTGTTCTTCGTCGCCAGCAAGGTCGTCGAGCCGCTGGCGGAAGCCGCCTTTGCGGGCGAGGACGGGCTGTCACCCCGCCTTGCGACGGGCTGGGAGGGGTCGGAAGACGGCCTTTCGGTCACCTTCCGCCTGCGCGAGGGTGTGACTTGGCACGACGGCAAACCCTTCACATCAGCCGATGTCGCCTTTTCGGCCCTGGAGGTCTGGAAACCGCTGCAGAATCTTGGCCGCATCGTCTTCGCCCATCTTGAGGCCGTCGAAACGCCGGACGCTGCCACTGCCGTCTTCCGCTTTTCCAAGCCCACACCGCTGCAGCTCATCCGCAATGCCCTGCCGGTCGTCAGCAGCGTCATCCCGAAACATCTCTACGAGGGCACGGATATCGCGACAAATCCGGCGAACACCCGGCTCGTCGGCACCGGCCCCTTCCGCTTCGCCGAATACAAGCCGGGCGAATATTATCGCCTGACACGGAACGAGGCCTATTGGGACAAGGACCAGCCGAAGCTCGACGAGATCATCTTCCGCGTTCTGCCGGACCGCGCCGGAGCCGGTGCGGCGCTGGAGGCGGAGGAAATCCAGCTTGCCGCCTTCTCCGCCGTTCCGCTCGCCGATCTCGACCGCATCTCCAAGGTGCCGGGCCTTGCGGTCATCACCAAGGGCTACGAGGCGCTGACCTACCAGCTCGTCGTGGAGATCAACCACCGCCGCAAGGAACTCGCCGACCTCAGGGTGCGCCAGGCGATCGCTCACGCCATCGACAAGAAATTCGTCGTCGACACGATCTTCCTCGGCTATGCCGAAGCCTCGACCGGCCCGGTGCCGAAGAACGCGCCGCAATTTTACGAAGCCGACGTGCCAGCCTATGCCTTCGACATCGCGAAGGCCAATGCCCTGCTCGACGCGGCCGGCTATGCGAAGGGCGAAACCGGCACGCGCTTCACGCTGAAGCTGCGCCCGGCGCCCTATTTCAACGAGACGCGACAGTTCGGCGACTATCTCCGCCAGGCACTCGCCGAAATCGGCATCGATGCGGAGCTGGTGAACGCGGATTCGGCCGCCCATCAGAAAGCCGTCTATACCGACCACGATTTCGACCTTGCCGTCGCCCCGCCGGTCTTCCGCGGCGATCCGGCGATCTCCACGACCATTCTCGTGCAGTCGGGCATTCCGGCCGGCGTCGGCTTCTCCAACCAGGGCGGTTATGCCAACACCGAGCTCGACGCCGTCATCGCAAAGGCGGCGGAGACGATCGACACGACAGCCCGCACCGACCTCTACCGCCAGTTCCAGAAGCTGGTCGCCGCCGACCTGCCGCTGATCAACGTCGCCGAATGGGGCTTCATCACGGTGGCGCGCGACAGCGTGCTCAACGTCGCCAGCAATCCGCGCTGGGCGGTGTCGAACTGGGCCGATACCGCGCTCAAGGCGTGACGGGCGTTGCCGTGAACAGCTCTCACCTTCTCGGGGTAAATGGCAATCGCATAGGATACCAGCACCCCCCTCTGCCCTGCCGGGCATCTCCCCCACAAGGGCAGAGATCAGCAAGAAGCAAGAGCCTCGCTCAAACCGCAGCGTGGAAGATGGGCGAGACGGCGCTCCATTCGGTCTCCCTCCCTGTGGGGGAGATGCCCGGCAGGGCAGAGGGGGGTGGTTCCCGCACCACGCCCCCCATCCGGCGCACCCCATGACCCGTGCCCTCCGCCTCACCGCACGCCGCGCTCTCAGCAGCATTCCGGTGCTGATGATCGTCATCGTCATGACCTTTCTGCTGCTGGAGACCGCGGCGGGGGATGCGGTCGATGCCTACCTGCTTTCCATCGGCGGCGGGGACGCGGCGATTGCGCAGTCGCTGCGGCAGGCCTATGGGCTCGACCAGTCCATGCCGGCCCGGCTGTGGCTCTATCTCTCCTCGCTCGCCCGGTTCGATCTCGGCTGGTCCGTCGCCTTCGACCGGCCGGTTCTCGGGCTGATCGTCGAGCGCCTGCCGAACACGCTGCTTTTGATGGGAAGCGCCACCGCACTCGCCTTCGCCTTCGGCTCGACGCTCGGCATTCTCGCCGGCGCGCGGCCGGGCAACCTGCGCGACCGGCTGCTTTCCACCGTCTCGCTGGTCGTCTATGCCATACCGGGCTTCTGGCTCGGTCTGGTGCTCGCCATCGTCTTTGCCGTGCAGCTACGCTGGCTGCCAACCTCGGGCATCGAGACGGTCGCCTCCGGCCGCACGGGCCTTTCCCGCGCCGCCGACATCGCGGCCCATCTCGTCCTGCCCGTCGGCACGCTGGCGCTCCTCTATACCGCCCTGTTCCTGCGCGTCATGCGCGCCGGCATGGCCGGCATCTGGCGGCTGGATTTCGTGCTCTTCGCCCGGGCCAAGGGGCTTTCGCGCCCTCGCATCGTCCTGCGCCATGTGGCGCGCAATGCGCTCCTGCCGCTCGTCACCATGCTTGGCCTGCAGGCCGCCGCCATGCTCGGCGGCAGCGTCGTCATCGAGAGCATCTTCGCCATTCCCGGTTTCGGGCGCCTGGCGCAGGAGGCCGTAAGTGGGCGCGACGCGGCGCTGCTCTGCGGCATCATCGTCACGAGCGCCGTTCTGGTCATCCTCGTCAATCTCCTCGTCGACATCGTCTATGCCGCGCTCGATCCGCGTGTCGGCGCCGCGGAGCGCGGCGCATGATCCTCGTCCGCACCGTCCTGCGCCAGCCTGAAGCGGCGACCGGCCTTGTGCTCCTCGCCGTGCTTGCGCTTCTCGCGCTGCTGGCGCCCGTTCTCTTCCCTGGCGATCCGCTGAAGATCGCCGGCCGGGCGCTGACCGTGCCCTTCACCGATCCCGCCTTTCCGCTCGGCACCGACCGGCTCGGCCGCGACGTGCTGGCCGGCATCGTGCACGGCGCGCGCACCTCGCTCTTCGTCGGCCTTGCGGCGGCGCTCGCGGCGCTGGCAATCGGCCTTTCGGTGGGGCTTGCAGCGGGCTTTGCCGGGGGGATTGCAGACGAGGCGCTGATGCGCGTGGTCGATGCCTTCCAGATCGTGCCGAGCTTCCTTCTGGCGCTCGCCTTCGTCAGCGTCGTCGGGCCTTCAGTGCCGGTCGTGGTGCTGGCCATCGCGCTCGGCGCCTGGGCGGATCCTGCGCGGCTCACCCGTGCCGAGGTGCTGTCCGCGCGCGAGCGGGACTATGTCGCCGCCGCGCGTGTTGCCGGCATGCACCCGGTGGAGATCGCCCTGCGCGAGATCCTGCCCAATGTGCTACCGCCGGTGCTGGCGCTCTCGGCCATCATCGTCGCCGCCGCCATCCTGACGGAGGCGGCGCTCTCCTTCCTCGGCCTCGGCGATCCGAATGTCGTCACCTGGGGCTCGATGATCGCCGAGGGGCGCAACGTCCTGCGCTCCGCGCCCTTCCTGTCGATCTTTCCCGGCCTCGCTTTGGTCGCGACGGTGATCGGCGTCTACCTGTTCAGCGAGGGGCTGACCAATGCGCTTGCGGGGGAGGGGAGAGCAAACGTCAATGAAGGAAAGAAGCGTCGAAGCCGCGGCAAATCCTCCTCTTTGCCCGGCAGGGCAGAGAGGGATGACAGCGCTGGCGACAATCCTCCTGCCGAACAGGGAGAGGAGGGCGTGCTCTGCCGGGTGAAAAACCTCTCCGTCACCTATCGCGGCCAGGAGACGCCGGCGCTGAGGGATCTCGACCTTCCGATCCGCGTCGGTGAGCGGCTGGCGATCATCGGCGAAAGCGGCTCGGGCAAGAGCACCTTTGCGCGGGCACTGGCCGGGCTCCTGCCCGACGGGGCCGAGATGGAGGGCAGGGTGCACTGGACGGGAAGCGCCGCGCCGCGTGCCGGCCGCGATCTCGGTTACGTGCTGCAGGACCCCTCCGCCAGCCTCAACCCGGTGCTGACGATCGGCGAACAGGTGGCCGAAGGCGCCCGCCGGCATCTCGGCCTTTCCTGGCTCGAGGCGCGCGCCCGCGCGCTCGACATGCTGGAGCGGGTGCATCTTCCCGAGCCGAAAAAGCTGCTCGACGCCTATCCGCACCAGCTCTCGGGCGGCCAGCGCCAGCGCGTGGCGATCGCCGCCGCACTCGCCGCCCGCCCGGGGCTGCTCATTGCCGACGAGCCGACCAGCGCGCTCGACATGGTGGTGCAGGCGGAGATCGTCGCGCTGCTCGACGAACTGGTGCGCGCGGCGGGGATGACACTCGTCTTCATCACCCACGACATCGCGCTGGCCGCCGGCTTTGCCGATCGGGTGGCGATCTTCAAGGACGGGGCGCTCGTCGAAACCGGTCCCGCGGCCGCCGTGCTTGCCGCCCCGCACGCGACGTATACGAAGCAGCTGGTCGCCAGCCACCGCGATCTCGCCTCCACGCCGCTGGTCGGGGAGATCGGCGCATGAGCCTCCTCGTCGCGGACAATCTCAGCAAGCGCTTTTCCTACGGCGGCCGAACCGTGGCAGCGCTGAACGATGTCTCGCTCAGCCTTGCCGCGGGGGAAACCCTCGGCCTTGCCGGCGCCTCCGGCAGCGGCAAGTCCACGCTGGCGCGCATCCTCACCCGGCTCTTGCCCGCCGATGGCGGCAGCGTGCGCTTTGCCGGCGAGGACTGGCTCGGCCTGTCGGGCGCGGACCTGCGCCACCGCCGCGCCCGCATGCAGATGGTGTTCCAGGACGTCGCCGGCGCCTTCAATCCGCGCGCCACCGTGGCCGCCGCGCTCGACGATCCCCTGCGCATCCACGCCGTGGTGCCGAAGGCCGAGCGGCCGCGCGAGATCGCCGCCCTGCTCGAACGGGTCGGCGTGCCCGCCGCCTATGCCGGCCGCGCGGTCCGCGACCTCTCCGGCGGCCAGCGCCAGCGCGTCGCCATCGCCCGCGCCATCGCCACACGCCCGGCGTTGATCGTGCTTGACGAGGCGGTCTCGGCGCTCGACGTCTCGGTGCGCGAACGCATCCTGATGCTGCTCGCCACGTTGCAGGAAGAACGCGGCATCGCCTATCTCTTCGTCTCGCACGACCTGGCCGTGCTGCGCGCGCTCTCCCACCGCATCGCCGTGATGGAGGCCGGACGCATCGTCGAATGCGGGCCGGCGGGCGGCGTCATCGCCGACCCGCAATCGCCCGCCGCCCGCGCCCTCATCCGCGCCGTGCCGCGCCTCCTCCCCCCGGAAAGCAAGGAAAGCCCCGATGGCCGCTGACCGCTGGAACGCCCTCAACGATGTGCCAGATTTCCCGGCCGGCCGCCTCGGACCGCTCGCCGACCGGATTGCCCGCATCCTGAAGACCCGCAACGACATCCTGCTCTTCCAGACGGAGGCCGTCGTGGCACTGGAGGCGGTGGCGAGCAGCATCGCGCGGCCGGGGCTGACGGCGCTCAACATCGTCACCAGCCCCTTCGGCGCCTGGTTCGGCGACTGGCTGCGGCGCAGCGGGGCGAAGGTCGTCACGCTTTCGGCCGAAGCCGCCCGACCCATCGACGTCGAGAGCGTGAAGGCGGCCTTCCACACCCATCCCGAAGTGAAGGCCGTCATCCTCTGCCATGCCGAATCGGCGAACGGCGTACTCAACCCGCTGGCGGAGATCGCCGACGCCGCCCGCGCACGCGGCATCGTGACGATCGTCGACGCCGTCGCCTCGGTGGCCGGGCATGCGCTCGATGTCGACGCGCTTGGCATCGATATTGCCGTGATCGGCCCGCAGAAATCGCTGGCCGGGCCGGCCGGGGTCTGCGCACTGTCAGTGAGCCGGGCTGCCTGGGCGCTGATTTCCGCGGAGGGCGGAGTACGGAACTCAACGCTCTCCCTGCTCGATCGCCGGGACTGGCTCGACAGCGGGCGCGGTGCACTGCCCGGTACGGCGGCACCGCTGGAGTTCTTCGCCCTCGAGGCCGCGCTCGACCGCTTCGAGGCCGAAGGAGCCGACGCCGTGCTCGCCCGCCATGCCCGGGCGGCAGCCGCGACGCGTGACGGCCTCCTGGCACTCGGCGCCCATCCCTGGGCGGACCCGGGCCGGGCGTCCCATCTCGTCACCACCGCGGCGCTGCCAGAGACTGTTGATCCCGACCTGTTCCTTGCCGCCGCCGCGCCGCTCGACATGGAGCTTTCCGCCGGCATCGGCCCGGGCGCCGGACGGCTGGTACGGCTCAACCATACCGGCCGCCGCGCGCGCTTCGATATCGTGCTCGGCAATGTGCTCGCCTATGGCATCGCCCTTCAGAAATGCGGCGCCCCGGCGGATCTTGCGGCCGCCGCCGCGGCGGTCGCCGCCCATTACGGCGCGGACTGAAGCCGGTCGAGGAAATCGAGTACCGTGCGATTGAAGAGGTCCGGCCGCTGCAACGGGGCGAAATGGCTGACGCCGGGCAGCACCCTAAGCGTGGCACCGGGAATGGTGCGGGCCAGATAGGCGGCGTGTTCCTGCCGGATGAATTCGTCCCCTTCGCCGATGACGATGGCGACCGGCACCCGGATGGCGGCGAGCTGCGCGGCGCTGTAGTCCGGCTCGCTCTGCATCATGCGCGAGACATCGGCCACGAAGCCGTCGAAATCATCGGGCGTCGCCGACAGGGCCGCATAGTCGAGACGGTGGCGATTAAAGCAACGGTCCAGCACCGGCGTCGGTTCCAGATCGCGCGCGCCGCCCGGGTCCATGTTGCAGGCGAAGAAGAACACGCCCTCGACCCGTTCGGGATGCCGGTCGGCAAGGATGAGCGCTGTTACGGCGCCATCGCTCCAGCCGACGAGGCCCGCCGTTTGAAGACCGAGATGATCCATGACCGCAAGCACGTCCTCTGCCATGCGGACATAGCCGAACGGCCCGGCATCGCGCGTGCTGCGGCCATGCCCGCGACTGTCGAGGACGAGCACCGTGCGGCCCGCCGCCATCAGCGCCGGCACCTGATGGCCCCAGTTGCCGGCATGGCCGAGCCCGCCATGCAGCAGCGCGACGGCCGGGCCGGCGCCATGCATGCTGAACCAGATTCGCGCGCCGTCGCGCGCGACAAAACCCTGCCGGCCACCTGCCGGAAGCGGCGGCGCGCCCTCCGCCTCGAAAATTTTCAGATCGTCGTCGTTCACCTGCATGGGCTTCTCCCTGGCTTTTCTGGAAGACGGCCGAGCCTGGCGCCTCCCGACAAGCCTGCGCAAAAATCGGGCAGACGGTGCCGTCGCAAGAAGCAACGCAGCATTTGCATAGCTGCATTGCACAATAAATGTTTCCCATTTGGTCAAAAAAGCCGCATAGTGCCCTCAGTTGATGCACACAGCGGTTTTCCTCCCAGTGCCGCTGCATCAGCTGTTCCCCTCTGGAGGTTTTATGACCTTCACACTTCATGGGCCGCGGTTTCCGCTGGCCCATTTTTTTTGCCCGCAGCGCAGCTTGATTTTCCCGGCCATTCGGAGGCATCTGCCGAAGACCCTGACGCTGACACGGTGGGATATGAAACCGGGCGCACTGAACGTACTGGTCATCGACGAGAACCGCATTCGCGCCGCCATCATCGAGGAGGGGCTGCGCGATGCCGGCTATGCCGTCACCGTGGTCGAGGAGATGCAGGGCCTCGCCCGCCGCATCGCCGACCTCAATCCCGACGTCGTCGTCATCGACCTGGAAAACCCCAATCGCGACATGCTGGAGAGCATTTTCCAGCTCACCCGCGCCGTGCAGCGGCCCATCGCCATGTTCGTCGACAAGTCCGACGAGGCCTCCATCGAGGCGGCGGTGGAGGCGGGCGTCTCTGCCTATATCGTCGACGGGCTGAAGCAGGAGCGCGTGCGACCGATCCTCAAGATGGCGATCAGCCGCTTCAACGCCTTCTCCCGCCTCAACCGCGAACTGGAGGAGACGCGCAGCGAACTGGAGAACCGCAAGGTGATCGATCGCGCCAAGGGGCTCCTGATGCGCTCGCGCGGGCTTTCCGAGGAGGCGGCCTATGCGCTGCTGCGCCGCACGGCGATGAACCAGAACCGCAAGATCGCCGAGATCGCGCAAAGCCTCGTCACGGCGGCGAGCCTGCTCGATCCGGGAGCGCCCGATCCTGGAGCAAAGGAATGACGATGCGCCACGCCATCACCGCCGGCTTCGTGCCGCTGCTCGACAGTGCGCTGCTCGTCGCCGCCCGGGAAAAGGGTTTTGCCGAAGCGCAGTCGATCGACCTGACGCTGGTGCGCGAGCGCTCCTGGGCGAGCATCCGCGACCGCCTCGCCGTGCGCCAGTTCGACGTCGCCCATATTCTCGGCCCCATGCCGATCGCCTGCAATCTCGGCCTCTCCGCCCCGGCGCCGAAAATGATCGTGCCCATGGCGCTCGGCCTCGGCGGCAATGCCGTCACCGTTTCCGCCGTACTCTGGCAGGCGATGGCCGGGGCCGGCGCGACGGACGATCTCGACGCGCGCCGGAACGGCGCGGCGCTCCGGAAAGTCATCGACGGGCGCGGGGGCGAGCCGCTGCGCTTCGGCGTCGTGCATCCCTATTCCGGGCACAATTACGAACTGCGCTACTGGCTGGCCGCGAGCGGTGTCGATCCGGATCGCGACATCGAAATCCTCGTCCTGCCGCCGCCGGATATGGGCGATGCGCTCGCCGAGGGCCTGATCGACGGCTATTGCGCCGGCGAGCCGTGGAACACCTTTGGCGTTTTGAAACGCGGTGCGCATCTTGCAACGGTCAAGGCGGCGATCTGGAAATCCAGCCCGGAAAAGGTGCTCGGCGTCAACGCGCGCTGGGGCGAGGCGAACCCGGAGGCGCTGGCCGCGCTGCTCGTCGCGCTGCACCACGCCTCGATCTGGTGCGGTGATGCGCGCAACCACACGGAACTCGCCCGGCTGCTGGCGCTGCCCGCCTATGTCGGGCGCGCGGCGGACCTGCTGCTGCCGGCCCTCTCCGGCAACCTGCCGGTCGGCGGCAGCGTGGTGCGCCCGGTCGGCGATTTCTTCGTGCCGCATGCCAAGGCCGCGACCTTCCCGTGGAAGAGCCATGCCCTGTGGTTCTACACCCAGATGGTCCGCTGGCGGCAGGTGGCGCATACGGAGGCGAACCGTGAGATCGCCGCGAAGACCTATCGCCCGGATGTCTACCGCGCCGCGCTGAAGGCGCTCGGCATCGCCATGCCCTCGGCGAGCGCCAAGGTGGAGGGCGCGCTCACCACGGAGACGCCCGTCGGCTCCTCCGGCGCGCTGACGCTCGGCCCGGACGGCTTCTTCGATGGCGGGCGCTTCGATCCCGACGCGGTCGATGGCTATATCGCAGCGCAATCGCGCTAAAGTCCGTCAGCTTCATACTGAACCTGACGGACTTTAGCGTTCTTTGTTTTCGTTTGTCTTTTCGGGAAAACCGGGTTCCACTTTTCCCTGACAAACTCTCGCGCCTATTTTATACGCACTGCACAAAATTTAACGCCGCTCGTGCCGACGACGCATGCGCGCCGTCAAGCCGCCGCCCGTGAAAATGTTATAAATCAAAGGCTTGCCGAACTGGCACGCCGATTGCTTTTCTCTCCGTAGGCCTTCGGGTCACGATATCGGCGTCCAACGACGGGCGCCACCAGCAAAGCCGCTGATCGGGTTTTTTGCGCACATGGCCTCCCTCCGTGCCGCGCGAGAAAGACCTGGCCAGCGGCTTTTTGTTTTTCAACCCCCAAGATGGAGCGGCACGACCTTGTCGGGCCCCGGAGAAGCCATGTCCAAGCCCCAGCAACCCCTGTCCCCACGCGAACCCGCCATCGCCTTGTGGATGTCCACCTTCGCCTTCACCATCTGTTTCGCCGTCTGGACGATCTTTGCCATCATCGGCATCCGCATCAAGGAAGACCTCGGGCTCTCCGAAGCCCAGTTCGGTTTGCTCGTCGGCACGCCTATCCTCACTGGGTCGCTGGTGCGCATCCTGCTCGGCGTCTGGACGCCGCGCTTCGGCGGCCGCCTCGTCTATACGCTGACCATGCTGGCCGCGGCATTTTCCACGCTGCTGCTCTCGCATGCCGCCACCTTCCCGCAGATGCTGCTTGCCGGCCTTGGCGTCGGCCTTGCCGGCGGGTCCTTTGCGGTCGGCGTCGCCTATGTCTCGCCCTTCTTTCCGGCGGAAAAGCAGGGCACGGTGCTCGGCATCTTTGGCGCCGGCAATGTCGGCGCGGCGCTGACCAAATTCGTCGCACCCTTCGTGCTCGTCGCCGCCGGCTGGCAGATGGTGGCGGAAATCTGGGCGGCGGCGCTGATCCTCACCGCCTGCCTGTTCTGGTTCACCACCAGCGACGATCCGGCCTTCCGCAGCCGCCGCGCCGGCACGGCGCCGAAGCGCAGCCTCTTGCAGGAATTCGCCCCCCTGAAGAAGGCGCAGGTCTGGCGCTTCTCGCTCTACTATTTCTTCGCCTTCGGCGGCTTCGTGGCGCTGGCGCTCTGGCTGCCGCGCTACCTCGTCGGCGTCTATGGTTTCGATATCGCCACCGCCGGCATGGTCGCCGCCGCCTATTCCATCCCCGGCAGCATTTTTCGCGCGCTCGGCGGCATGCTGTCCGATCGCAAGGGCGCCCGCTCCGTCATGTACTGGATGTTCGGCGTTTCCGCGGTCGCGACGCTTATCCTCGCGCTGCCGTCCGGCGTCACGCCCGCCGTCTTCATCGTTACCGTCTTCGTGCTCGGCTTCGTCATGAGCCTCGGCAAGGCTGCGGTCTACAAGCACATCCCGGCCTATTACCCCGACAATGTCGGCGCGGTCGGCGGGGTGGTCGGCATGGTCGGCGGGCTCGGCGGCTTCGTGCTGCCCATCGCCTTCGGCCTGCTGAAGGACGCGACCGGCCTGTGGTCGAGCTGTTTCCTGCTGCTCTTCGCCGTCGTCGCCGTCTCGCTTGTCTGGATGCACCTCTCCATCCGCCAGATGGAGCGCCCCTCCGTCTCCCCCGTTGCCGCGTAAGGAAATCCCATGACCGAGAAACTCGTCATCGTCGGCAACGGCATGGCCCCCGGGCGCATGCTGGAGCACCTCCTCGAAAAGGCCCCCGGCCGCTATGAGGTCACCATCTTCAACGCCGAGCCGCGGGTGAACTACGATCGCATCATGCTCTCGCCGGTGCTTTCGGGCGAGAAGGACTACGAAGAGATCATCATCCACGGCGACGGCTGGTACATCAAACACGGCATCACACTCTACAAGGGCCACCGCATCATCGCCATCGACCGCGCCGCAAAAACCGTCACCTCCGATCACGGCGTCACCGAACGCTACGACAAGCTCGTCATCGCCACCGGCTCCGTGCCCTTCATCCTGCCGGTGCCGGGTCACGACATGCGCGGCGTCATCACCTATCGCGACCTCGACGATGTGCAGGCCATGCTGCTCGCCGCCCAGTCGCGCGAAAAGGCCGTGGTCATCGGCGGCGGCCTGCTCGGCCTCGAAGCCGCCGCGGGCCTTGCCGGCCGCGGCATGGATGTGACGGTGCTCCACGTCATGCCCACGCTGATGGACCGCCAGCTCGACCCCGCCGCCGGCTATCTCCTGCAAAGGGAGCTGGAAGGGCGCGGCATCAAGATCCTCTGCAAGGCGAACACCAAGGCCATTGTCGGCAACGGCAAGGTCGAGGGCATCGAACTGGACGACGGCCGCGTCATTCCCGCAACGCTCGTCGTCATGGCCGTCGGCATCCGCCCCAGCGTCGGCCTCGCCAAGGAGGCCGGCCTTGCCGTCAACCGCGGCATCGTCGTCGATCACGGCATGTTGACCTCCGACGGCAGCATTTTCGCGCTCGGCGAATGTGCGGAGGTGGGCGGCATGGTCTATGGCCTCGTCGCCCCGCTCTACGAGATGGCCCGCGTCGCCGCCGCGCATCTGGCCGGCGAGCACGCGGCCGCCTTCGTGCATTCCGATACGCCGACCAAGCTGAAGGTGACAGGCATCGAGCTTTTCTCGCTCGGCGATTTCGCCGACGGCGACGACCGGGAAGAAATCGTGCTGCGCGACGCCTCGGCCGGCGTCTACAAGCGGCTGGTGCTGAAGGACAACCGCATCATCGGCACGGTGCTCTATGGCGAGACCGCCGACGGCGCCTGGTTCAACGACCTCAAGAAGAAGCAGACCGACATTTCCGAGATGCGCGAGACGCTGATCTTCGGCCAGGCCTATCAGGGGGGCGCTCCGCTGGACCCTATGGCGGCCGTTGCAGCCTTGCCGGATGATGCGGAAATCTGCGGCTGCAACGGCGTCTGCAAGGGCAAAATCGTCTCGACCATCACCGAAAAGGGCCTGACCGCGCTCGACGAGGTGCGCGCCCACACCAAGGCGTCGGCCTCCTGCGGTTCCTGCACCGGCCTCGTCGAGCAGTTGATGACGCTGACGCTCGGCGACAGCTACAACCCCGCGGCCGTCCAGCCGATGTGCGGCTGCACCGATCTCGGCCATGACGACGTGCGCCGCCTGATCAAGGCGAAGGGGCTGAAGACCATTCCCGCCGTGCTGCAGGAGCTGGAATGGAAGACCTCCTGCGGCTGCGCCAAATGCCGCCCGGCGCTCAACTACTACCTCGTCTGCGATTTTCCGGATGAATATGCCGACGACTACCAGTCGCGCTTCATCAACGAGCGCGTGCACGCCAACATCCAGAAGGACGGCACCTATTCCGTCGTGCCGCGCATGTGGGGCGGCGTCACCAATGCCGGCGAATTGCGGGCGATTGCCGATGTGGTCGACAAGTTCGAAATCCCCCTCGTCAAGGTGACGGGCGGCCAGCGCATCGACCTGCTCGGCATCGAGAAGGAGGACCTGCCCGCGGTCTGGGCCGATCTCGGCAAGGCCGGCTTCATCTCCGGCCAGGCCTATGCCAAGGGCCTGCGCACCGTCAAAACCTGCGTCGGTTCCGACTGGTGCCGCTTCGGCACGCAGGATTCCACCGGGCTCGGCATCCGCATCGAAAAGTTCATGTGGGGCTCCTGGACGCCCGCCAAACTGAAGCTCGCCGTGTCCGGCTGTCCACGCAACTGCGCCGAGGCGACCTGCAAGGATATCGGCGTCATCTGCGTCGACAGCGGCTTCGAGATCCATTTCGCCGGCGCGGCGGGTCTCGACATCAAGGGCACCGAAGTTCTGGGCCTCGTGAAGACCGAGGACGAGGCGCTGGAGCATATCGTGGCGCTGACGCAGATGTACCGCGAGCAGGCGCGTTACCTGGAGCGCATCTACAAATGGGCCAAGCGCATCGGCCTCGACGAGATCCGCCGCCAGATCCTCGGCGATGCCGACAAGCGCAAGGCTTTTTACGAGCGCTTCGTCTTCTCGCAGAAATTCGCGCAGGTCGATCCGTGGTCGGAGCGGGTTTCCGGCAAGGACAAACACGAATTCAGGCCGATGGCGACCATCGGCTACGGCGAGGCCGCGGAATGAGGAACATGGACATGCGCTGGTTTCCCATCGGCAACATCGCCGACATCCCCCTGCGCGGCGCGCGCTGCGTGAAGACGCCCGAGGGCAAGATCGCTGTGTTCCGCACGGCGGAAAACGAGGTTTTCGCCATCGAGGACCATTGCCCGCACAAGGGCGGCCCGCTCTCGCAGGGCATCGTGCATGCGAAAGCCGTCACCTGCCCGCTGCACAACTGGGTGATCTCGCTGGAGACCGGCAGGGCGCTCGGCGCGGACGAGGGGGTCGTCAGGACCCTTCCGCTGCGCAACGAGGGCGGGGCGCTGTTCATCGCGCTCGAACAGCTGATGGCGGCGGCGGAGTAGGCGATGACAGGAGCCAGTCTCACCCCTCATCCGGCTGCCGCCACCTTCTCCCCGTCGAGACGGGGAGAAGGCTGTTGGAGCACCGGCATTGCCACACCCTTCTTCTCCCCGCTTGCGGGGAGAAGGTCCCGGCAGGGGGATGAGGGGCGTGCGTCGCTCCCGGTAGGAGCCGCCCATGCCCGTTGAAACAAAGACCACCTGCCCCTATTGCGGCGTCGGCTGCGGGGTCATCGCAACGGTGGCCGACGACGGCGCCGTTTCCGTCAAGGGCGATCCCGACCATCCCGCGAACCACGGCCGGCTCTGCTCGAAAGGCTCGGCGCTCGCCGAGACGATCGACCTCGACGGCCGCGTCCTCCATCCCGAAATCGGCGGACGGCCATCGACATGGGATGAAGCACTCGACCTTGTCGCCGAGAAATTCACCGCGGCCATCGCCGAACACGGCCCCGATTCCGTCGCCTTCTACGTCTCCGGCCAGTTGCTGACGGAAGACTACTACGTCGCCAACAAGCTGATGAAGGGCTTTGTCGGCTCGGCCAATATCGACACCAATTCGCGGCTCTGCATGTCCTCCTCCGTCGCCGGCCATCGCCGCGCTTTCGGCTCGGATACCGTGCCGGGAACCTACGAGGATCTGGAACTGGCCGACCTCGTCATCCTGACGGGCTCGAACCTCGCCTGGTGCCATCCGGTGCTCTACCAGCGGCTGGCGGCGGCAAAGGCGAAGCGGCCGGGCCTCAAGGTGGTGGTCATCGATCCGCGGCGCACCATGACGGCCGATATCGCCGACCTGCACCTTGCCATACGGCCGGATACCGACGTCGCGCTCTTCGCCGGCCTGTTCTCCCACCTCGTGCAGAACGGCGCGGTGGACCAGAACTTCGTTGCGGCCCATACGGCCGGCTTCGCCGAGACCTTTGCAGCAACAGTCTCTTTCGCCGAGGTGCTGGAACACACCGGCCTGCCGGCCATGCAACTTCGCGAATTCTACCGGCTGTTCGCGGCGACGGAAAAGGTCGTCACCTGTTACAGCCAGGGCGTCAACCAGTCTTCGTCGGGCACCGACAAGGTCAACGCCATCCTCAATTGCCACCTCGCCACCGGCCGCATAGGCCGGCCGGGCATGGGGCCGTTTTCGCTGACCGGCCAGCCGAACGCCATGGGTGGGCGCGAGGTCGGTGGGCTCGCCAACATGCTCGCCGCCCATATGGCGATCGAGAATGCCTGTCATCGCGACCGCGTGCAGCGCTTCTGGCAGGCGCCGCGCATCGCCGAAAGGCCGGGGCTGAAGGCGGTCGAGCTGTTCCAGGCGGTTGGCGACGGCCGCATCAAGGCGCTCTGGATCATGGCGACGAATCCGGTCGTCTCGATGCCGGATGCCGATGCCGTCGCGGCGGCGCTAAAAACCTGTCCCTTCGTCGTTGTTTCCGATATTCTGCGCGAGACGGACACCGCCCGCCACGCCCATGTGCTGCTGCCCTCGCTCGGCTGGGGCGAGAAGAACGGCACCGTCACCAATTCCGAACGCCGCATCTCCCGCCAGCGTGATTTTCTGCCAGCGCCGGGCGCGGCGCGGGCGGACTGGTGGCAGCTCGCCGCGGTCGCCCGGCGCATGGGCTTTGCGAAAGCCTTCGCTTACGAAATGCCGGCGGCGATCTTCGCCGAGCATGCCGCGCTCTCCGCCTTCGAGAACCAAGGCAGCCGTGATTTCGACATCGGCGCCCATGCCGGCATCGAGGGGGCGGCCTATGAGGCGCTTGTCCCCTTCCAATGGCCGCAGCCCCTCGGAAGCGGGCCAGCGGAAACCCGCTTCTTTGCCGCTGGCGGCTTCTATCACCCGGACGGCAAGGCCCGCTTCATCGCGGTCGCGCCCGCCGCCGCGGACCGCACGGACGCCGCCTATCCCTTCACGCTCAACACCGGCCGCATCCGCGACCAGTGGCACACCATGACGCGCACGGGCAAAAGCGCCCGCCTCTGCGCCCATATCGCCGAGCCCTTTGCCGAACTCCATCCGCGCGATGCGCTGGAGATCGGCGTCGTGCCGGCCGGCCTCGTCGAGATCGAAAGCCCGTTGGGCAGGGCGGTGGTGCGCGCCCTCGTCACCGATCGCCAGGCGCGCGGCAGCCTTTTTGCGCCGATGCACTGGAACGACCAGTATGCGGCGAAAGCCCGTATCGACGCCCTCGTACCGCCGGTGACGGATAAAGTTTCAGGCCAGCCGGCCTCTAAAAACGTCGCCGTCGCCGCCCGCCCGTTCAAGGCGGCGCTGTATGGCTTTGCCGTGTCGCGGGCGAAACCCGAAGGGATCGATGCCGCCTATTGGGCGCTGGCCAGGGCCGAGGGCGGCTGGCGGCTGGAGCTTGCCTTCGAAACCCCCATGGAGGACTGGGCCGCCTGGTGCCGCCGCACCTTTGTCGTTCCCCCCGGTATCGAGCCGCTGGGTTATGCCGACCGGCAGACCGGCGAAATCCGGCTCGCCTTCTTCGACGGGCCGCGCCTCCTGGCCGCCTTCTTCCTGGCAAAGGAGCCGGTGGCGGTGGCGCGCAACTGGGCGATCGCAGAACTCTCCGCCGAACACACGAACCTGCGCAAGCGCTTCGCCCTCGTCGCGGGACGGCCGGGGGCGGACAAGCCGGATCCCGGCGCCACCGTCTGCGCCTGTTTCGGCGTCGGCGTCAACCAGATCGTGGCTGCAGTGCGCGGAGGGTGCCACAGCGTCGAGGCAGTCGGCACGGCGCTGAATGCCGGCACGAACTGCGGCTCCTGCCGCGGCGAAATCCGCGGCATCATCGACGGATGCCTTGCCGCGGCGGCAGAGTAGCGCTGGAAGGCCTAGCAGCGGCAAGGCGGCAGCTTGTGAAATGCAAGCGTCGCCACGCTCACCTTCTCCCCGCGGGGGAGAAGGGAAGGCGGCATCGTCCTGCCCCATGTGCCCCGTCAGAACCCCGCCGCCGTCTGCAACTGAAGATTCTCCTTCAGCAGGACCTCGATGCGGATGCGCTCCTGCGAGGCCAAGAGTTCGCGGTGGTCGGCGCGGGCGCGCATGATGCGCAGTGCGCTGCGCACGGCATGGCCGGGATCCTGGGCGATCACGGCGTCGATGCGCTCGTCGAGCAGCGCCTGTTCGCTGAACGGCGTGTGTTCGTGCGCGACGACGGTGAGGGGGCGGGCGCCTTGCGCGTTCCAGACGGCGGTCAGCGGCACGCGCGCTTCCGAACTCAGCACGTAGACGGCGATGGTATCGGGATTGTGCTGCAAGGTGCGCTGGATGATGAGGTCGGCGCGTTTTTCGTCGGCATAGGTCTCCAGCGACGGCAGGCTTTGCAGGTGCGGGAACTGGGCGTTGATGATGCTGTCGAAGCCGAGGCGGCGCTGGATGCTGTCGAGCGCCATCATGGTTTCGGCAACGACCATGATCTTGCCCGGCCGCGCGCCGATGAAGCGGCCGGCGATCTTGCCCGCCGTCGCGCCGGCGGCAAAATTGTCGATGCCGACATAATCGGCGCTTTCCAGCCGTTCCTGACCGGAGAGGAACTGCACGACCTTGACGTCGCGCTCGACGAGCCGCACCAGCGCGTCGCGCACCTGGGGCGATTCCGGCGCCATGACGGCAACGCCGTCCACCGCATCGTGGTCGATGACCGTCAGATATTTGGCGACATGGTGCGGGTCGCTCATCGGGATCCGCACGGCCTCGACCTCGATCGAATCGGCGCGCAGCGCCTCCTTGGCCTCGCCGACGCGGGCGATGAGTTCCGTCAGGTACTGGTCGCCGGAGGTCGGCAGCACGAAGCGGAAGCGATAGGTCTTGTTGCGCGCCAGCGCGACGGCCGCGGGATTGCGGACGAAACCGATGCGCTCGATCGCCTCGGCCACCCGCTTTGCCGCCTTGGGACTGACATTCGGGCGCTCGTTGAGGACGCGGTCGACGGTCGCGAGGCTGACGCCTGCGGCTTCTGCCAGGTCTTTTGCGGTTGGCCGCATTCTCCGCTCTCTTTCATGATGCCGGCGCGATGCCGGGCACGACGGCGTAATCCCTGATGCGATTTCTCTAACAAAGCCAAGCGAAAAGCAAGAATTGAAGTGCGCACCTCAAAAATCGCTTGCATTGAGGTGCGCACCTCAATATGACTCCTGACGCGGCTTGCAGGAGGAAAATGCGTGCCGCAGAGGCGGCGCGGAGGAGACAGGCCCGCCGGGAAGTCATTCCGCGTCATGTGCCCGCAACGGGCGTTTTCAGCCTTCCGATGGCTCGGGAGGCGAGGGAGGAGGGTCCCGCCATGAAATTTCGCAACGTAAAAACATTGGCCGCTTTCGGTGCGCTTCTGGCCGCCGGCGTCGCAACGACCGGTCAGGCGAGCGCCAAGGACTTGACGCTGTGCTGGGCCGCCTGGGATCCGGCGAACGCGCTCGTCGAGCTCAGCAAGGATTTCGAGGCCAAGAGCGGCGTCACCATGAAATTCGAGTTCGTGCCGTGGCCGAATTTTGCCGACCGCATGCTCAACGAGCTGAATTCCGGCGGCAAGCTCTGCGATCTCATGATCGGCGACAGCCAGTGGATCGGCGGCGCCGCGGAGAACGGCCAATATGTCAAGCTCAACGATTTCTTCGACAAGGAAGGGATCAAGATGAGCGACTTCATCCCGGCGACCGTCGTCGGTTATGCCGAATGGCCGAAAAACTCGCCGAACTACTGGGCGCTGCCGGCCTTCGGCGACGTCGTCGGCTGGAGCTACCGCAAGGACTGGTTCGCCCGTCCGGAATTGCAGGCCGAATTCAAGGAGAAGTACGGCCGCGAGCTCGCGGTGCCGAAAACGTTCGGCGAATTGAAGGACATCGCGCAGTTCTTCCAGAAGCGCGAGATCGACGGCAAAACCGTCTATGGCGCGGCGATCTATACGGAGCGCGGCTCCGAGGGCATCACCATGGGCGTCATGGATGTGCTCTATAGCTTCGGCTTCAAATACGAAAACCCGGAAAAGCCCTATGAGCTGGAGGGCTACGTCAACTCCGCCGAGGCGGTGAAGGGGCTGGAGTTCTACAAGGAACTCTACGATTGCTGCACGCCGCCCGGCCATTCCGACGCCTATATGTCGGAGGACATCGACGCCTACAAATCCGGCCAGGTCGCACTGCACATGAACTTCGCCTTCACCTGGCCGGGCATCCATGCCGACGCCAATGTCGGCGGCGAAAAGTCGGGTTATTTCCCGAACCCGGCCGGGCCTGACGGTGTCGCCTATGCCCAGCTCGGCGGCCAGGGCATCTCGGTCGTCTCCTCCTCGGAAAAGCAGGAGGATGCGCTCGCCTATATCAAGTGGTTCGCGCAGCCGGACATCCAGCAGAAGTGGTGGGAGATGGGCGGCTATTCGGCGCTGCTGAAGGTGGTCGAGGACCCGAAGTTCGCCACCAGCCAGCCCTATGCGCAGACCTTCCTCGATTCCATGGCGATCGTGCAGGATTTCTGGGCGGAGCCGGCCTATGCCTCGCTGCTCCAGGCGGCGCAGAAACGCTTCCACGACTATGTCGTCGCCGGCCAGGGTTCGTCCAAGGATGCGCTCGATGGTCTGGTCAAGGACTGGACGCAGGTGTTTGACGACGAAGGCAAGTACTGACGCCATCGGGTGGTCGCTCGCCTAGGGATGGAAACGCTGCCCCATCCCCTTCTCCCCGGCGGGGGGAAGGTGCCGGCAGGCGGATGAGGGGAGATCGACGGCGTCAAAAATCGGAGTGATCCGTCGGCGCCCCCCTCATCCGACCCTTCGGGCCACCTTCTCCCCGCGGGGGAGAAGGGAGAGCGGCACCGTATTGCATCACCGCCGATCGCCTTCATACTCCGCCCTGTACCCGCGCCTCCCAGCGGGCCACGGCGCGGCCGGAGCCGGGAATGTTCCCCCGGCTCTGTCGCCGCTCAGTCGAAAAATATTAGGGGAATACCCATGCTGAAATCCTCCGTGGACCGGGTCGCCGAGGCGACGCCGCATTCCATCGCCAGACGCATGCACGGCCTGTCCGACCGCGCGCTCGCCTGGCTCTTCGTCGCCCCGTCGATCGTGCTCCTGCTGGCGGTCAACATCTTCCCGCTCATCTGGACCATCCGGCTGAGTTTCACCAATTTCCGCGTCAACCGGCCGAATGCCGAGGTCGAGTTCGTCGGCCTGAAGAACTACCTGAACATCCTGTCGGACCGCGACATCTGGCTGACCATGCAGGCGACGGCGCATTTTCTGATCTGGACCATCGTGCTACAGGTGCTGATCGGTTTCGCGCTCGCCTATCTCATCAACAAGAAATTCCGCGGCAACGATCTGTGGACCACCATCATCGTGCTGCCGATGATGCTGAGCCCGGCCGTGGTCGGCAATTTCTGGACCTTTTTGTACCAGCCGCAGATCGGCCTGTTCAATTACGCGGTCGGCTTCCTCACCGGCGCGGACCCCTCCAGCTTCTCGATGATCGGCGACGTCAAACTGGCGCCCTGGGCGATCATCATCGTCGATACCTGGATGTGGACGCCCTTCGTCATGCTGATCTGCCTTGCGGGCCTGCGCTCCATTCCCGGCAGCATCTATGAGGCCGCCGAATGCGACCGCGCCAGCAAGTGGCGGCAGTTCTGGACGATCACCATCCCGCTCGTCCTGCCCTTCCTGATGCTCGCCGTCTTGTTCCGCGGCATCGAGAACTTCAAGATGTTCGACCTCGTCGTGCAACTGACAGGCGGCGGCCCCGGCTCGATCACCGAACTCACCTCGATCAACCTCAAGCGCGAGGCCTTCGAGAAGTGGCGCACCGGCTATGCCTCGGCCTACGCCGTCATCCTCTTCGTCACGGTCTTCGGCCTCGCCTCGATCTATGTCAAAGCGCTCAACAAGGTGAAACAACGATGAGCAGCTATTCCGTCACCGAGCCGTCGCTGCGGCAGAAATGGGTCGCAGGCATCCTGGTCGTCGGCTATGCGCTGATCACCATCCTGCCCTTGGTCTGGATCATCGGCACCAGCTTCAAGACCCCCTCCGACGCCATCGCCTATCCGCCCAAGACGTTCTTCACGCCGACGGTCGAGGGTTACGTCAACGTCTTCACCACGCGCACCCGGCTGTCGCCCGAACAGTTGCAGGCGCTGGGCGAACCCACAACCTGGTACGACAAGCTGGTGCGCAAGGACGGGCTCGTCATTTCCGGCCCCTCGCGTTTTGCCGAACGGTTCACCAATTCCGTCATCATCGGCTTCGGCTCGACGGTGCTGTGTATCGTGCTCGGCACGGCTGCGGCCTATGCCTTCTCGCGCTTCAAGGTGCCGCTGAAGGACGATCTCCTGTTCTTCATCCTCTCCACCCGCATGATGCCGCCCATCGCCGTCGCCATCCCGATCTTCCTGATGTTCCGCTCGCTCGGCCTCAGCGACACCCATGCCGGCATGATCCTGCTCTATACGGCGGTGAACCTGTCGCTCTCCGTCTGGCTGCTGAAAGGCTTCATCGACGAGATCCCCGTCGAATACGAGGAGGCGGCGCTGATCGACGGCTACACCCGCTTCCAGGCCTTCTACAAGGTCGTGCTGCCGCAGGCGGCGACGGGCATCGCCTCCACCGCGATCTTCTGCCTGATCTTCGCCTGGAACGAATATGCCTTCGCCGTTTTGTTGACATCTGGCAACGCCCAGACGGCACCGCCCTTCATTCCCACCATCATCGGCGTCAGCGGCCAGGATTGGCCCGCCGTCGCCGCCGGCGCGACGCTCTTCCTCGTGCCGGTCATGGTGTTCACCATCCTTCTGCGCAAACATCTGCTGCGCGGCATCACCTTCGGAGCAGTCCGCAAATGACACGATTTTTCAACGGCCTCCTGCATTTTCGGCGCAGCGCCTGGGAAATGCTGGCCTCGGTGCTGATCGCCGCGGGCGTCACCATGCTCATGCAGCCCTTCGCGCTCGCGCTCTATTCCTGGTCCTTCGTCATAACCCTGCTGGGCACGGTGATGTTCATCATCGTCAGCCATTTTCCGGAGTAGGCCCATGGCGCAAATCAGGATCCAGAACGTGCGCAAGGAATTCGGCGCCTTCACCGCCGTGCGCTCCTCCTCCTTCACCATTGAGGACGGCGAGTTCTTCATGCTGCTCGGCCCCTCCGGCTGCGGCAAGACGACGACGCTGCGCATGATGGCCGGCCTCGAACTGCCGACCTCGGGCGAAATCTTCATCGACGGCGAGGAAGTCGGCATGAAGCCGGCGAGCCAGCGCGACATCGCCTTCGTCTTCCAGATGTTCGCGCTCTACCCGCACATGAACGTACGCAAGAACATCTCCTATCCGCTGGTCAGCCAAGGCATGAAGCGCGAGGAGGTGAAGACCCGCGTTGCCGAGGTCGCCCGCATCCTCAAGATCGAGCATATCCTCGAAAAACCCGTCGGCGGGCTCTCGGGCGGCGACCGCCAGCGCGTGGCGCTCGGCAGGGCCATCGTGCGCCGGCCAAAAGCCTTCTTCATGGACGAGCCGCTCGGCGCGCTCGACGCCGAATTCCGCGAGCACATGGCGGAAGAACTGCGCGCGCTGCACGACCGCATGGGCGCAACCACCGTCTATGTCACGCACGACCAGCTCGAAGCCATGCAGATGGGCGACAAGATCGTCGTGATGAACCACGGCGTCGTCGAACAGTTCGGCAAGCCGCAGCAGATCTACGACTGGCCGGCGACGAAATTCGTCGCCCAGTTCATCGGTTCGCCCTCGATGAATTTCCTCGATTTCGAAGGCATGATCGGCATCGGTGGCACCAGCGTCGATCTCGGTGGCGTCAGGATGACCGTGCCTGCCGCGCGGGAGGGCCGCGCCGGCCGCCTGACGCTCGGCGTGCGCCCGGAACATGTAAAATTCCGCGACGATGCGTCTTATCGCGGCCGGGTCAGCGCCGTCGAATATCTCGGCACGACGCAGATCGTCACGCTCTCGACGGGGCACGGCGAGCTGAAGGCGCGCATTTCCTCCGGCCATAGGGTGCGCGAGGACGAGCTGGTCGGCCTCGATTTCGACGCGCGAACCCTCTCGCTGTTCGATGCGGAAAGCGGCAAGGCCCTCCTGTCAGAGGGCAATGAAGGAGTGCTGGCCCATGGCTGAGATCGTGCTTGAAAACGTCACGAAACGCTTCGGCGACACCGTCGCGCTCGACAATGTCTCGCTGACGGTGCCGGACGGCTCCTTCGTCGTGCTGCTCGGCCCGACGGGCGCGGGCAAGACGACCACGCTGCGCATGGTCTCCGGCCTCGATGCGCCCGACAGCGGCGAGGTCTTCATCGACGGCCGGCCGATGAAGGGCCTGTCGCCGGCCGAGCGCAATGTCGCCATGGTGTTTCAGCAATATTCGCTCTATCCGCACCTCACCGTCCGCCAGAACCTGGAGTTCCCGCTGAAATCCCCGCTGCTGAAGACGCCGCGTGCGGCGATCGACCGGAAGGTCCGGGAGGTCGCCGAGGTCCTGCAAATCGCCCACAAGCTGGAGAACAAGGCGACGGCGCTTTCGGGCGGCGAAATGCAGCGCGTCTCCATCGGCCGCGCGCTGGTGCGCAATCCGGAAATTTTCCTGATGGACGAGCCGCTGAGTTCGCTCGACGCGAAACTTAGGGCGGACCTGCGCATCGAATTGAAGCGCATCCAGGCGAAGTCGGGTGCGACGCTGCTCTATGTCACCCACGACCAGATCGAGGCGATGACCATGGCGACCCATGTCGGCGTGCTGAACGAGGGCAGGCTGGTGCAGTTCGGCTCGCCGCGCGAGGTTTATGAGCAGCCCGTCAGCATCTATGCCGCCACCCGCCTCGGCCAGCCGCGCATCAACGTGCTGCCGGCCGATCTCTTTGCCGGCGCGCCGGCGGGGGCGAAGAACATCGGCCTTCGCCCGGAGCATATATCGCAAGGGGAAGGGGAGGAGGCGCTGGTCAAGCGCGTCGAGCATCTCGGCGACCAGACCCGCCTGCACCTCACCTTCAAGCGGCACGACCTCATCACCGTCACCGACGCCCAGACGCCGCTTCGGGGCGGCGAGACCATAAAAATCCAACCGTCGCGGCCGCTCTATTTCGACGCCGCCGGCATGCGTTTAGCTTAGGGAGAACAACAACCATGGCGCAATTCATCAACAAGCGCGAAGACGTCGTCACCGAGGCGATCGACGGGGTGCTGGCCCTTTCCGGCGGGGCGCTGACCCGGCTCGACGGCTATCCGCATATCCGCGTCGTCCTGCGCAGCGACTGGGACAAGTCGAAGGTGGCGATCGTCTCCGGCGGCGGCTCGGGCCACGAGCCCGCCCATGTCGGCTTCGTCGGCAAGGGCATGCTGACTGCCGCCGTCTGCGGCGACGTCTTTGCCTCGCCGAGCGTCGACGCCGTGCTCGCCGGCATTCTGGCGGTCACCGGCCCCGCCGGATGTCTCCTCATCGTCAAGAACTACACCGGCGACCGCCTCAATTTCGGCCTTGCCGCCGAGCGCGCCCGCGCCTTCGGCCTCAACGTCTCGATGGTCATCGTCGGCGACGACATCGCGCTGCCCGACCTGCCGCAGGCCCGCGGCGTCGCGGGCACGCTCTTCGTGCACAAGATCGCCGGCGCGCTCGCCGAACAGGGCGCCGACCTCGACACGGTCACGAAAGCCGCCAGGCACGTCATCACCGGCACGCGCTCCATCGGTATGTCGCTCGATACCTGCCGCGTGCCCGGCTCGCCGAAGGAGGACCGCATTCCCGACGGCAAGGCTGAACTCGGCCTCGGCATCCATGGTGAGGCGGGCGTCGAGCAGATCGACTTCACCGGTGCCCGCGCCGCCGTCGCCACCATGGTCGAGCGGCTCGCCGCCGTCATGGGCGAGGGGCCGCATGTCGCGCTGATCAACAATCTCGGCGGCGCCTCGGTGGTGGAAATGTCGGTGCTCGCCCATGACCTCCTCGGCTCTTCCATCGGTGCAAAGATCACCCACGCCATCGGCCCCGCGCCGCTGATGACCTCGCTCGACATGCAGGGTTTTTCGATCTCCGTCTTCCCCGTCGACGCGGCCGAGCTGGAACTCCTGAAAACCCCCGTGCCGATCGCTGCCTGGCCCGGCGTTTCGGAAATCCGGCCGATCGCCATCGCCGCCCTGCCGGACGGCCTGACGCCAATCACGCCGATGGCCTCGCACCACGAAGCGACCCGCGCCTTCGTCATCGATTGCTGCAATGTCCTCATCGCCGCCGAACAGGACCTCAACGCCCTCGACGCCAAATCCGGCGACGGCGACACCGGCTCGACGCTGGCCGGCGCCGCCCGCGCGCTGATCAGCGCCATCGACCGTCTGCCGCTCTCCGACCACACGCAGCTCCTGCGCGCCATCGGCCAGGAGCTGAGCCAGACGATGGGCGGCTCCTCCGGCGTGCTGCTCGCCATCTTCTTCGCCGCCGCCGGTGACGGCGCCTCCAGCGGCCTGCCGATGCGCGAGGCGTTGCGCGCGGGCCTTGCCCGCATGCAGGAGATCGGCGGCGCGCATATCGGCGACCGCACCATGGTCGATGCGCTCTCCCCGGCGCTCGAAGCGCTCGGCGAGAGTGTTGCCGCCGCTGCGGGTGCGGCAAGGCAGGGCGCGAACTTCACCGCGACGCTGACGCGGGCGAAGGCCGGGCGGGCGGCCTACATCAATGCGAAGCAGTTGGAGGGCCATGTCGATCCGGGTGCGGAGGCGGTTGCCCGGCTGTTCGAGCATCTGGCGGCTTGAAAGCATTCCGTCATGTAAAAAAGGCCGGAGGATTTCCCTCCGGCCTTTTGTGTTGTCGCACCGCCCTCCGCCCACACATTCTGGGGAGGGGTTTTTGGCTTTACGCCGCGTGCGCCTCGCTTTCCCCTTCCATCGTCGACTTGCCGTGCTGCACCAGCGGGCGGTTGCCCGCGAGGCGCCGCAGCTGCACGTAGAACACCGGCGTCATGAAGATGCCGAAGAAGGTGACGCCGATCATACCGGAGAACACGGCAAGGCCCATGGCGGCGCGCATTTCGGCACCCGCGCCGGTCGAGAGCACCAGCGGCACGACGCCCATGATGAAGGCCATGGAGGTCATCAGGATCGGGCGCAGGCGCAGGCGGCTGGCTTCGATCGCGGCCTGGACGGGTGTCCTGCCCTCGAATTCCAGTTCGCGTGCGAACTCGACGATCAGGATGGCGTTCTTCGCCGACAGGCCCACCAGAACCACGAGGCCGATCTGGGTGAAGACGTTGTTGTCGCCGCCCGTATACCAGACCCCGGCGAGCGCCGCGAGCACGCCCATCGGCACGATCATGATGATGGCGATCGGCAGCGTCAGGCTTTCATATTGCGCGGCAAGCACCAGGTAGACCAGGAGCAGCGCCAGCGGGAAGACGACGATGCTCGAATTGCCGGCAAGGATTTGCTGGTAGGTGAGGTCCGTCCATTCGAAGTCGATGCCTGATGGCAGGGTTTCCGCGGCGATCCTTTCCACCGCGGCCTGTGCCTGGCCGGAGGAGAAGCCCGGGGCCGGGCCGCCGTTGATGTCGGCGGCAAGGAAGCCGTTGTAGCGCGTGGTGCGCTCCGGCCCGGTCGTCGCATCCACCTTCAGGAGCGCGGCGAGCGGGATCATCTCGCCGGTCTGCGAGCGCACTTTCAACTGGCCGATGTCTTCCGGTTTGGCGCGGAAGGCGGAGTCGGCCTGGACACGCACCGAATAGGTGCGGCCGAAGGCGTTGAAGTCGTTGACGTAGAGCGAGCCGAGATAGATCTGCAACGTCTCGAACACGTCGGTCACGCGCACGCCGAGCTGCTGGGCCTTGGAGCGGTCGAGGTCGGCATAGAGCTGCGGCACGTTGATCTGGAAGCTGGAGAACAGGCCCGCCAGCTCCGGCGTCTGGTAGGCTTTGGCGAGGAACGCCTGGGTCGCCTCGTTGAGCGCGCCATAGCCGAGGCCGGCGCGGTCTTCGATCTGCAGCTTGAAACCGCCCGTCGTGCCGAGGCCGTTGACCGGCGGCGGCGGGAACATGGCGATGAAGGCGTCCTGGATGCCGGAGAATTTCTGGTTGAGCTGCATGGCGATGGCACCGCCGGAAAGCTCCGGCGTCGTGCGCTCCTCGAAGGGGGCGAGCGAGGCGAAGACGATGCCGGAGTTCGAGCCGATGGTGAAGCCGTTGATGGAGAGGCCCGGGAAGGCGATGGCGTGTTCGACGCCCGGCTGTTCCAGCGCGATCTCGCTCATCTTCTTGATGACCTCTTCCGTGCGGTCGAGGGTGGCGCCGTCAGGAAGCTGTGCGAAGCCGATGAGATACTGCTTGTCCTGTGCCGGCACGAAGCCGCCGGGCACGGCGTTGAACACCGCATAGGTCGCGCCGACGAGGGCGAGATAGACCGCCATGACCAGCGACTTGCGCGAGACCAGCCCGCCGACGCTGCGGCCGTACCCCTTGCCGGCAGCGTTGAAGGCACGGTTGAAGCCGCGGAAGAACCAGCCGAACAGGCCGTCCATGATCCGCGTCAGCCAATCCTTCGGCGCATGATGGTCCTTCAGGAGAAGAGCCGCCAATGCCGGGGAAAGCGTCAGCGAGTTGATGGCGGAGATGACCGTCGAGATGGCGATGGTCAGCGCGAACTGGCGGTAGAACTGGCCGGAAAGGCCGCTGATGAAGGCGAGCGGCACGAAGACCGCGACGAGCACCAGCGCGATGGCGATGATCGGGCCGGAGACTTCGCGCATCGCCCGGTAGGTGGCTTCGCGCGGGGTGAGGCCGTTCTCGATGTTGCGCTCGACGTTTTCGACGACGACGATCGCGTCGTCCACCACGATGCCGATGGCGAGAACGAGACCGAAGAGCGTCAGCGCGTTCACCGAGAAGCCGAAGGCATACATGACGGCGAAGGTGCCGATGATCGAGACCGGGACGGCGAGCAGCGGGATGATCGAGGCGCGCCAGGTCTGGAGGAAGACGATGACGACGAGCACGACCAGGGCGATCGCTTCGAGCAGCGTATCGACGACCTTTTCGATCGAGGCGCGCACGAATTCCGTCGTGTCGTAGACGATCTCGTATTTCACGCCTTCGGGCATGGCGAGCTGGAGCTGGTCCATCGTGGCGCGCACGTTGTCGGCGATCTCGATGGCGTTCGAGCCTGGCGCCTGGAGCACGGCGACGGCGACGGCCGGCTCGCCGTCGAGCAGCGAGCGCAGCGAATAGTCGGCCGCGCCCATCTCGATGCGCGCGACGTCGCGAAGGCGGGTAATCTCGCCTTCCGTGCCGGTCTTCACAATGATGTTGCCGAACTCTTCCGGCGTGCGAAGGCGGCCTTGCGCGTTGACGTTGAGCTGGAGGTTGACGTCGCTGGACGTCGGCGAGGCACCGATGATGCCAGCGGCCGCCTGGACGTTCTGTTCGCGGATGGCGTTGGAAATGTCGCTGGCGGCGAGCGCATGTTCGGCCGCCTTCTGCGGGTCGATCCAGACGCGCATCGCATAGTCGCCCGCGCCGAACACCTGGACCTGGCCGACGCCTTCGATGCGGGCGAGGCGGTCCTTGATGTTCAGCGTGGCATAGTTGCGCAGATAGGTGATGTCGTAGCGGTCGGTCTTCGAGACGAGGTTCACCACCATGATGAAGTCGGGCGAGCTTTTGACCGTGGTGACGCCGAGCGCGCGCACTTCGGCGGGAAGGCGCGGTTCGGCCTGCGACACGCGGTTCTGCACGAGCTGCTGGGCCTTGTCCGGGTCGGTGCCGAGCTTGAAGGTGACCGTCAGCGTCAGGACGCCGTCGGAGGTCGCCTGGCTGTTCATGTACAGCATGTCCTCGACGCCGTTGATCTGCTCTTCGAGCGGTGTCGCGACGGTTTCGGAAATGACGACCGGGTTTGCACCGGGATAGGTGGCGCGCACGACGATCGAGGGCGGAACGACCTCGGGATATTCGGAGATCGGCAGGGCGCGCATGCCGATCAGGCCGGCGACCACGATGAGGATCGACAGCACACCGGCAAAGACCGGGCGATCGATGAAGAAACGGGAGATATTCATGGCGAAAGGACCCCTCTCCAGGGACGAACAGGCCCATCCGGCGGGCGATGCGCCGCCGGCGGGTATGGGATTGTTGCTTGCATTGGGGCAGGGCGGGTGAGCGTCCTGCCGATCTTTGGTCATGGCGGTCGCCACGCCTTCCGTAGGGAAGATCGTCGCGGTCGGTCTGGCCCCTCATCCGGCCTGCCGGCCACCTTCTCGCCGTAAACGGGGCGAAGGGGATACGCCGCGCCGGTTTTCCCTATCGTGCCCGTTCGTCGGGCACGTCCCCTCTCCCCGCTTGCGGGGAGAGGGTTAGGGTGAGGGGCCGAACCTCGACCCGCCCGCTTACTTCACCGAGGCGACGTTCTCCTGCACCTGCGGATCGACGACGACACCCGGGCGGATGCGCTGCAGGCCGTTGACGACGATGCGGTCACCGCCGGAAAGGCCGCTTTCGACGATGCGCTCATTGCCCGAGAGGCCGCCGAGCACGACCGGCCGGTAGGTCACCTTGTTGTCCTTGTCGATGACGAAGACGAACTTCTTGTCCTGGTCCGTGCCGACGGCCTTCTCGCTGACGAGGATCTTGCTCTCGGCCTTCGGCTCGCCCATGCGGATGCGCACGAACTGGCCGGGGATCAGCCGGCCGCCGGGATTGTCGAAGACGGCGCGCACGGTGATCGTGCCGCTTGCCGCATCCACCTCGTTGCCGATGAGCTGGAGCTTGCCGTGGATCGGCGTGCCCTCGTCGACAAGCGTGCCGACTTCCACCGGGATCTGGTCGATCGGCGGCAGGGCGCCATCGGAGGCCGGCAGGGCGGCGAGCGCCTTGGCGACCGTCTCCTCGCTGACATTGAAGCCGGCATAGATCGGATCGACCGAGACGAGCGTCGTCAGGGCCGGCGAGGCGGAGCCTTCGGCGACGAGGTTGCCGACGGTGATCTCCACTTTGCCGACACGGCCGGCGACCGGTGCGCGCACTTCGGTATAGCCGAGCTGGAGCTTTGCGGCATGCAGGGCGGCTTGCGCCGTCTTCAGCGCGGCGCGGGCCTCGGCCAGCGCGTTCTGGCGCTGATCGACCTCGCTCTGCGAGACGCTGTTGCTCTTGGCAAGCCGCTCACCGCGTTCCAGCTCGATCGAGGCGAGTTTCACCCGCGCTTCGGCGGAGGCGTACTGGCCTTCGGCCTGCGTCACCGCTGTCTTGTAGGGCTCCTGGTCGATGGTGAAGAGCAGGTCGCCCGCCTTCACCAATGCGCCTTCGCGGAAATTCACCGCCTCGATGGCGCCGGCGACGCGCGAGCGGATCTGCACGCGGTCGATGGCCTCCAGGCGGCCGGAAAACTCCTGCCAGGCAACGACATCGCGGTTCTCGACGACGGCGACCGTGACCGGCACCGCCGGCACTTCGGCCGTCACGGTGGCTTCGGCCTGGGCGACGTTGCCCGGCAGTTGGAAATAAAGGGCTGCGGCGGAAACGGACACAGCCAGTCCCAGGCCGGCGCCCGTCAGGGCCCAGCGTTTGCGCTTCGACGTCATTGTCTCTTCTCCTTGCGGCCTTTCCGGCCACGCTCTATCGGCTTGTTCTCAATGCAAATTAGTGAATGCTTATATCCTTGATGAAATCGGAGAAATGGTCGGCGAGGGAGTTTCGCCATGCTCCGGTGACATCGGATTTCCCGCTGTAAATCGAAGACCAGCCTGTTCCCGCGGGAAGAACATGCTGCTGAACCTTGACGCCCGACGCCCTCAGACGGTCGGCATAACCCTGCGCCTCGTCGAGGAGCGGGTCGTCCGCCGCCGACAGGACAAGGGCCGGGGCGACGCCCGAGAGCCGTGAACAGAGGCTCGGGGCGGCGTAGGGGTGGCAAACGCCGCCGCTGAGATAATGGCTCCAGCCATTGGACCAACGCTCGCGCATCCCGATCTCATCGGCGCTGCGGAAGGAGGTCGTACCCATGAAGGGATCGAGCAGCGGCGAGATGAGCACCTGGCCGTCGAGCTCGTTGGCAAAGTGGTCGCGCGCCTTGAGCGCCACGCCGGCGGCGATGTTGCCGCCCGCTTCCTCGCCGCCGATGAGCAGCGGCGACTTGCGGTCGCCGAGGCCTGCACACTTCTTGGCGAGATAGGAAAACACCGAGAAGCCGACTTCCAGCGGCTGGGGGAAGATCCCGCCACCCGGCGCGTTATAGTCGGGCACGGCGACGATGGCACCGGTCGCAGCCAGCATTTCGGCAAGCGGGCACTCGACAACACCGGATTCGAGGAAAGCGCCGCCATGAAAGTAGAGCAGGATGGGGGCGCCCTTGGCGAACTCCGCTCCCTGATAGACGCGCGCGGACACGGGGCCGCTGGCCACCTTGTCGAACGTCATGTCCTTGATCTCTACCGACATCGTCTCGCCCTCGCCCCGCACTGGAATTAGAATGGGGCCTCACCATTTATATCGTACCTGATCTCTGCGATATAAGTGTGCTAAAACTGACTTCACTATCCAGAATTTCGAACAATCATAGCTTCCGACGCAGGAATGTTCCATGGATCAGCTTTCCGCAATGCGTGCCTTTCTCCGTGTGGTCGAGACCGGCAATTTCACCCGGGCCTCCGCCGCGCTCGGCATGCCCAAGGCAACGGTGAGCAATCTCATCCAGAATCTGGAAACCCATCTCCAGACCAAGCTGCTCAACCGCACGACGCGGCGGGTGATGGTGACGACGGACGGCGCGCTTTATTACGAGCGTGCAATCCAGATCGTCGCGGAGATCGACGAACTCGACGGCAGCCTTTCGCACTCCCATGCGAGCCCCCGTGGCCGGCTGCGCGTCGAGATGGCGGGGGCCTTCGCCGACCTCCTGATCATCCCGAAGCTCGGCGATTTCCATAAGAAATATCCCGATATCCATATCGACCTCGGGGTCGGCGACCGGACGGTGGATTATCTCGCCGAGAACGTCGACTGCGCCCTGCGCGGCGGGGCGCCGGGCGACCAGTCGCTAATCGCAAGGCGTGTGGCGGAGATCGACGTGGTTACCTGTGCCGCGCCTGCCTATCTGGAGATCTTCGGGGCGCCGGAGCATCCGCTGGATCTCGGCGGGGAGCATCATTGCGTCAATTACTTTCTCGCACAGACGGGCCGCACCATGCCCTTCGAATTCGAGAAAGGCGCGGAAAAAATCGAGGTCAACAGCCGCTATATCGTGTCGGTCAACGATGCCCGCAGCTATCTCGCCGCCGCGCTCTCCGGCCTCGGCATCGTGCCGCTGCCGCGCTTCATGGCGACGGAGGCGCTGGCGAGCGGGGCGCTGGTGCCCGTTCTGCCCGGCTGGCGCTCCGAACCCATTCCGCTCTACATCGTCTATCCGCCGAACCGACACCTCTCCAACAAGGTGCGCGTCTTCGTCGACTGGCTGGTGCGCCTGCTTGCCGAAGCACAGCTCGGCAAACCGGCCTAGGCCGAAACGGCTGTCTCGTCATGACGCCGGCACAGGGGAGGAAGGCATGTCCGGTTTGACGGCGCGAATACGGGTCGCACCCGGCAAACGGAACGCGGCGACCACCCTCAAGAACGAGAGGATGCCGGTTCTTGGCGTTTGACACGCACGATTTCGAGATCGAGGAGATCCTGTTTGAGAAGGGCGAACTCCTCGTGCTCTCGCTCGGCTTTGCGTCAGCGGACGATCCGCTCGACATCTTGCACATCGCCTGCGGGCGCACCCGGAGCGGCGCGGAACCGCCGCTCCTTGAAGACCTGCTCTATCTTGAACGCACGGACCAGAACCTTGCCTGCGACGGCCACGCGGTGCGTGCGCTCATCGGCCATCCCGACCATGTCGAGCTTGTCCTGACGGAGGAGGGCGCTGCCGCCCTCGGCCTTGCCGCCCGCACGCGCTTCCGGTTCACCCGCCAGCCGTCGCTCGCCGCCGACGCGCTGCGGCTGCTTGCCGCCATGGCCGCTGCCGGCCAGAGCCAGGTTGCCGTGCGGAAGGCCGTCTCTCCGAGTGCGACATAGACGCTCGTGGCGATGGGCGTATAACGGATCCAACACATCTTCCCCACCGAAAGGAACAGCCCATGGACCGCTGGCCCGACCGCCGCATTCTCGATCTCTTCGGCATCGACCTGCCCATCCTCCAGGCGCCGATGGCCGGCTCGACCGGAGCGGAGATGGCCATCGCCGTTTCAAGGGCCGGCGGGCTGGGGTCGCTGCCGAGTGCGCTGCTCAGCGTCGAGCAGGTACAGGCGGCGCTCACCGATATCCGCACCGCCACGGATCGGCCGGTCAATGTGAACTTTTTTGCCCATACGCCGCCGGCGGAGAACGCGGCGGCCGATGCGGCGTGGAAACAGGGTCTCTCCGGCTATTACCTCGAAGCGGGGCTCGACCCCGCCATGCCGATCCCCGCGACGGGGCGTGCGCCCTTCGACGACGCCTATTGCCGCGTGGTGGAAACGGTGCGGCCGGAGGTGGTGAGCTTTCATTTCGGCCTGCCGGAGGCGGGGCTGCTCGCAAGGGTCAGGGCGACGGGCGCGAAAATCATCTCGTCAGCGACGACGGTCGCCGAGGCCGTCTGGCTGGAGGCGCATGGCGTGGATGCCGTCATCGCCATGGGCTTCGAGGCCGGCGGCCACCGCGGCAGTTTCCTGACCGATATCATGGCGGCGCAGGTGGGCACGATGGCGCTGGTGCCGCAGGTGGTGGATGCGGTGAAGGTTCCCGTCATCGCAGCGGGCGGCATCGCCGATGGGCGAGGGGTGGCGGCGGCGCTGATGCTGGGCGCGTCGGCCGTGCAGGTCGGCACGGCCTATCTTTTCACACCGGAGGCGCGGATGAACCCGTTCCACAAGGCGGCGATGGCGACGGCACGCGACGACAACACGGCGCTCACCAATCTTTTCACCGGCCGGCCGGCACGCGGCATCTTCAACCGGCTGATGCGGGAGATCGGCCCGATGTCGGACCTCGCCCCCGCCTTCCCGACGGCCGGCGGCGCGCTCGCCCCGATCCGCGCGAAGGCCGAGGCGGCGGGACGGGACGATTTCACCAATCTCTGGTCCGGCCAGGCCGCGCGGCTCGCGCGGGCCCTGCCGGCGGGGGAGCTGACGACAAAGCTCGTTGCGGAGGCGCTGGAGGTTTTGGGGCGGCGTTGATGTGGACCAAGGTGTGAGCTTTGCCCCTCACCCCAACCCTCTCCCCGCAAGCGGGGAGAGGGGACTTGCCCCACAAACGGCCTTAGTACGGGAAGCCGGCGCAGCATAGGCTTCGCCCCGCTTGCGGGGAGAAGGTGCCGGCAGGCGGATGAGGGGCGAAGTCGCTCTGAGTTCGACCTCAGTTCTGGTCGAGCGCCCGCGTGAGCGTCAGTGCCGCAATCGTGCAGATCGCGCCCGAGATCAGATAACCGCCGATGAAGATGATGCCGAAGCTGGTGGCAAGGCCGAGCGCCACGAGCGGCGCAAAGCCGGCGCCGACGAGCCAGGCGAGGTCCGAGGTCAGCGCCGCGCCGGTGTAGCGATAGTACTTCGTGAAGCGCGAGGAGACGGCGCCCGAGGACTGGCCGAAGGTGAGGCCGAGGATGAAGAAGCCGATCAGGATATAGGCATCCTGCCCCTTGCCGCCGGAATCCAGCAGGAACGGCGCGGAGAAGGAGAAGATCGCGATGAGGATGGCGCCGGCCATGAGCTGGTTGCGCCGCCCGATGCGATCGGCGATGACGCCCGAGAGCACGATCCCCACGGCGCCGACGGCCGCGCCCGCCACCTGCACCCAGAGGAACTCCTGCACCGACTGGCCGCCGTTGAGCGTGATCCAGGAGAGCGGGAAGATGGTGACGAGGTGGAACATGGCGAAGCTTGCCAGCGGCACGAAGGCGCCGAGCACCACATCCATCGAATGTTTGCTCAGCATTTCGAAGACCGGCCGGGGCTGCAGTTCCTGCGCCTCCATGGCCGCGCCGAACTCCTTGCTGGCGACGATGCGCAGGCGCGCGAAGAGCGCCACGACATTGATGGCGAAGGCGACGAAGAACGGATAGCGCCAGCCCCAGGCGAGGAAATCCGCCTCCGAAAGACTGGTGACGAAATAACCGAACAGGATGCTGGCGAGCGCAAAGCCGAAGGGCGCGCCGAGCTGCGGGATCATCGCGTACCAGCCGCGGCGGTTTTCCGGCGCGCTGAGGCTGAGCAGTGAGGCGAGCCCGTCCCAGGCGCCGCCGAGCGCGAAACCCTGGCCCAGCCGGAAGAGCGCGAGCAGCGCGACCGCCCAGTAGCCGATCGTCTCGTAGCCCGGAAGGAAGGCGATGGAGGCGGTAGAGCCGCCAAGGATGACCAGTGCCACCGTCAGCTTGGTGCCGCGGCCGTAGTTGCGGTCGATCCACATGAAGACGAAGGAGCCGACCGGACGGGCGAGGAAGGCGAGGGGGAAGAGCGCGAAGGACATCAGCGTCGCGGCGACGGCGCTGCCGGCGAAGGGGAAGATCAGCTTCGGGAAAACGAGGATGGAGCCGAGGCCGTAAACGAAGAAATCGAAGAATTCGGAGGTGCGCCCGATCACCACGCCGATGGCGACACTGCCGGGCGACAGCGGCTTGTCGTCCGCATGCATGCGGCGGGCATCCCGCTCGAGACCGGAGGACGAAGGATTAGCGACCGAACTCATGAATTTCTCCGAGCAATGTGCGCCATGTCGTTAGAGTGTTGACTATTCGGCGTCCAATATCAAGAATTAGGCGAAACGTGCGCGTTGCGGCAAGGTTGCGTCCGAACCTTCGATCCGTTGCAGCGGGCATGCGAGACCCGCGACGATTATTGCGCTAGATCAATTTTGCGGCGGCGGACAGCCCAAATGTTTCTACCGCACTGCGACAGAATGCTGCGCTGCGACGAAGCACCTCACTTCCAAGCGCGACGATGCCCGCTTATTGCCGACTAGACAGAACGCAAGTTGAGGCCGCAATGCCGAAGCCATTCAGTTTAGCCCGAGTCTCGATCCTCCCCCTGATGCTGGTCCTGCTCACCGGATGCAACATGGTTGTCATGTCACCGTCCGGCGACATCGCCGCCCAGCAACGGGACCTGATCGTCGTCTCGACCATTCTCATGCTGATCATCATCGTACCGGTGCTGGCAATGACGCTCTATTTCGCCTGGCATTACCGCCAGTCGAACACCGCAGCGAAGTACGATCCGGAGTGGCATCATTCGACGGGCCTGGAAGTCGCCATCTGGTCGGCCCCGCTCGCCATCATCATCGCGCTCGGGGCCATCACCTGGGTCAGCACCCACAAGCTCGATCCGTACCGGCCGCTGGAGCGGCTCGACGCGGCGCGGCCGGTGACGGAAGAGATGAAACCGATCACCGTGGAGGTGGTGGCGCTCGATTGGAAATGGCTGTTCTTCTATCCGGAATACGGCATCGCCACCGTCAACGAGATGGCAGCGCCCGTCGACGTGCCGATCAACTTCAAGCTCACCGCCTCTTCGGTGATGAACTCCTTCTATGTGCCCGCACTTGCCGGCATGATCTACACCATGCCCGGCATGGAGACGAAGCTGCACGCCGTCATCAACAAGGCGGGCGAATACGAGGGCCTGTCGTCCAACTACAGCGGCGACGGTTTCTCGCACATGCGCTTCAAGTTCCACGGGGTCGACCAGGCCGGTTTCGAGGCCTGGGTGGCGCGGGTCAAGCAGAACGGCACGGCGCTCAACCGCGACGCCTACCTGAAGCTCGAAAAGCCGAGCGTGAAGGAGCCGGTGCGCTACTACGCCACTGTCGACAACGGGCTCTACCAGGCGGTGCTCAACATGTGCGTGCGCGACGGCCAGATGTGCATGAAGGACATGATGCACATCGACATGATGGGCGGCGCCGGCAAGGAAAGCCACGACAACAAGGCCAAGCTCGAGCACGACAACCGCCATGCCGAGGACGAGGCACCCGCCGCCACCTTCCCCGAGACCGGCAATCCCGCGCGCAGCGAAGAACCGGCCGAGGGCGTCGAGGAGAACCCGGCAACGATGAACCACGACGCGCACCAGTCGCACTAGCCGCACCAGTTTTCATTGCGCCCGCCGGCTGCGGCGGGCGCGCAAGGCCCAAGGCCCACCGGGCCGCCTACGCAAAGCTATTGGACGATCCCATGTTCGGCGACATCAGCCTCACGCAATTCCTCTTTGGACGGCTCACCTGGGAAGCGATCCCCTACCATGAGCCCATCCTCGTCGTGACCTTCGCGGTCGTGGCGCTGGGCGGCATCGCGCTTCTCGGCCTGATCACCAAGTTCAAGCTCTGGGGCTATCTCTGGAACGAGTGGTTCACGTCGGTCGATCACAAGAAGATCGGCATCATGTACATCATCCTCGCCATCGTCATGCTTTTGCGTGGCTTTGCCGATGCCATCATGATGCGCATCCAGCAGGCGATCGCCTTTGGCGGCAACGAGGGCTATCTCAACGCCCATCACTACGACCAGATCTTCACCGCCCACGGCGTGATCATGATCTTCTTCGTGGCGATGCCCTTCGTCACCGGCTTCATGAACTATGTCGTGCCGTTGCAGATCGGCGCGCGTGACGTCTCCTTCCCGTTCCTGAACAATTTTTCCTTCTGGATGACGACGGCCGGCGCGGTCATCATCATGATGTCGCTGTTCGTCGGCGAATTCGCGCGCACCGGCTGGCTCGCCTATCCGCCGCTTTCGGGCGCGGACTACAGTCCCGGCGTCGGCGTCGACTACTACATCTGGGGGCTACAGGTCGCGGGTGTGGGCACGACCTTGTCGGGCATCAACCTGATCGCGACCATCGTGAAGATGCGCGCGCCGGGCATGACCTTCATGAAGATGCCGGTCTTCACCTGGACCGCGCTCTGCACCAACATCCTGATCGTCGCGACCTTCCCGATCCTGACGGCGACGCTCGCCCTCCTGTCGCTCGACCGTTACGTGGACACGAACTTCTTCACGAACGACCTCGGCGGCAACCCGATGATGTATATCAACCTCATCTGGATCTGGGGCCATCCGGAGGTCTACATCCTCGTTCTGCCGGCCTTCGGCATCTTCTCCGAGGTGGTCGCGACCTTCTGCGGCAAGCGGCTCTTCGGCTACACGTCGATGGTCTATGCCACCTGCGTGATCATGATCCTTTCCTATCTCGTCTGGCTGCACCACTTCTTCACCATGGGCTCGGGCGCGTCCGTCAACGCCTTCTTCGGCATCACGACGATGATCATCTCGATCCCGACGGGGGCGAAGATGTTCAACTGGCTCTTCACCATGTATCGCGGGCGCATCCGCTACGAGGTGCCGATGCTGTGGACGGTCGGCTTCATGGTGACCTTCGTCATCGGCGGCATGACGGGTGTAATGCTCGCCATCCCCCCGGCCGACTTCGTGCTGCACAACTCGCTGTTCCTCATCGCCCATTTCCACAACGTCATCATCGGCGGCGTGCTGTTCGGGCTGATGGCGGGCGTCGTCTACTGGTTCCCCAAGGCCTTCGGCTACAAGCTCGATCCGTTCTGGGGCAAGATGAGCTTCTGGTTCTGGCAGATCGGCTTCTTCTTCGCCTTCATGCCGCTCTACGTGCTGGGCCTGATGGGCGTCACCCGCCGTGTCAGCCAGTTCGAGGATCCCTCGCTGCAGATCTGGTTCATCATCGCCGCCTTCGGTGCCTTCCTGATCGCGCTCGGCATCGGCTCCTTCATCGTGCAGCTCGTCGTCAGCTACTTCAAGCGCGACCAGCTGCGCTGCGACAGCGGCGACCCCTGGGACGGCCGCACGCTCGAATGGTCGACCTCCTCGCCGCCGCCGGACTACAACTTCGCCTTTACCCCTGTCGTGCACGACCACGACAGCTGGTACGACATGAAGAGCCGCGGCTATGAACGTCCGCTCGGCGGGTTCCGGCCGATCCACATGCCGAAAAACACCGGCACGGGCGTCATCCTGTCGGCCATCAGCGTCGTGCTCGCCTTCGCGCTGATCTGGTACATCTGGTGGCTGGCGGCGCTCTCCTTCATCGGCATCGTCACTGTTTCGATCGCCCACACCTTCAACTACGACCGCGACTTCTTCATCCCCGCCGACACCGTGACGGCGACGGAGGATGCGCGCACGAAACTGCTTGAAGAACGGACCTGAGCCATGAGCGCGACCCAAGTCCACAATCCCGACGAAAAGCCGGTCTTCTACCTCAAGGACGATCATCACCCGGAAAACAGCACCATGCTGGGGTTCTGGCTCTACCTGATGAGCGACTGCCTGATCTTCGCCGTGCTGTTCGCAACGCACGGCGTGCTCGGCCGCAACTATGCGGCAGGGCCCTCGCCGGCCGATCTGTTCGACCTCAATCTCGTCGCCATCAACACGGCGATGCTGCTCCTCTCCTCCATCACCTACGGTTTTGCGATGCTCCAGATGGAGCGGGGCGCCAAGATGGAGACCCTGGTCTGGCTCGGTATCACCGGCGTCTTCGGCGCGGCGTTCCTGGCGCTGGAGCTCTACGAGTTCTATCACCTGATTGCCGAGGGCGCCGGCCCGACGCGTTCGGCTTTCCTCTCCTCCTTCTTCACGCTGGTCGGCACGCACGGCCTGCACGTCACCTTCGGCATGATCTGGCTGATCACGCTGATGGTGCAGGTGAAGAAACACGGTCTCAACCCCGAGAACCGCCGCCGCCTGATGTGCCTGTCCATGTTCTGGCACTTCCTCGACGTCATCTGGATCGGCGTCTTCTCCTTCGTCTATCTCCTGGGAGTCCTCGGATGAGCGCCCACCCCACCCACGAAAGCGCCCACGACACCCACCATGCCCACAGCGATGGCCATGGCGCCGGCCACGGCTCGTTCAAGGGCTACATGATCGGCTTCGTGCTCTCGATCGTCCTGACGGCCATTCCCTTCTGGCTGGTCATGGGCGGCGTGCTCGACAGCAAGCTTTTCACCGCCGTTCTCGTCATGGGCATCGGCGTGGTGCAGATCGTCGTGCACATGGTCTACTTCCTGCACATGAACCCGCGCTCGGAAGGCGGCTGGACGATGATGGCGCTGATCTTCACCCTCATCATCGTCGGCATCGCGATCGCCGGCTCGCTCTGGGTCATGCATCACCTCAACACCAACATGATGCCGATGACCCACGAGATGATGAAGAACATGCCCTGAGCGGGGTGGTGGATGTGCGGGAAAAAATGGACCGCTTTGGCGACCACGCCCCTCTGCCCCTCATCCGGCCTGCCGGCCACCTTCTCCCCGCAAGCGGGGCGAAGGGGATATGCCGCGCCGTTTTTCTCAAGTTGCAGCGATCCGTGGGGCAAGTTCCCTCTCCCCGCTTGGGGAGAGAGTGTTAGGGTGAGGGACATTGCCCAGATACAATGGCCCGACGCATCGTGCGGGTCTTCGGCAGGGCAGAGGGGGGTGCAATAGGCCTGATGCCCCAACCGTCCCCCCGCGCCCGGCGCCTCCTTACCGGCTTCCTCCTCCTTCTCCTCGCCGCGTTCCTCGCGCTCGGCGCCTGGCAGGTGCAACGCCTCTTCTGGAAGCTCGACCTCATCGCTCGCGTCGACAGCCGCGTGAACGCTGACCCTGTGCCAACCCCCGCGCGTGCCGAATGGCCCGAGATCACCCGAGAGAAGGACGAATACCGCCGCGTCACCGCCACCGGCCTCTTCCAGCATGACAGGACTGTACTGGTACAGGCCGTGACGGAGCGCGGCGCGGGCTTCTGGGTGCTGACGCCGCTCCGCCTGCCGGACGAGACGATGGTGCTGATCAACCGCGGCTTCGTGCCCGCCGACCGGCGCGAGCCCGCCGATCGCATCGCCAGCGAACTGGCCGCCGGCCCCGTCGCGGTGACGGGCCTCCTCAGGCTCAGCGAACCCGGCGGCGCGTTCCTGCGCGCCAACGACCCGGCCGGGGATCGCTGGTTCTCCCGCGATGTCGCCGCCATCACCGCTGCAAAGGGCCTTGCCGATGTCGCGCCCTATTTCATCGATGCGGACGCGACGGCAAATCCCGGCGGCCTGCCGGTCGGCGGCATGACTGTCATCGCCTTCCGCAACAGCCATCTCGTCTACGCGCTGACCTGGTTCGCGCTGGCGGCCATGAGCGCGGCGGCCGTCTGGGCCGTGCATCGCCGGAAGCTTGTTTAGCCCCGCCGTCTTTATGAAATCCCTATCTTCCCCGCTGCTTTTCCCTATCGAGAAGTTATGTCGGCACGCCTAGCTTGAAGGTCGAAGCCACCGCCGGATACGGCCCTGGCCTCGACATTCCAGGAGGCGCCCTGATGCGCAAAGACCAGCCTGACCCGTCCCTGCCGCCGCTCTCGACGCGGATGATTTTTCTCAACCACCGCGTGCGCATGCACGAAAACGCCGCAAGGCGGTTCCGCCGGGCGGATGCGACGCCGCGGCCCGCCACGACCTGGGCGCTGCTCGCGGCTCTTGCCGCCCTGGCGCTGCTAGCGGTGGCCCATGCCTAGGCTTTCTCCGTGGCAATTGCCGGCCGCCGTGCCGGAAATCCTGCCCGCCGATACCGATGCGCTCGCCGCGCGCCTCGCCACCGTGCCGCGCCTGCGCGAACACCACTTCTGGGAGGTGCTGCGCGTCCTGCCCTCGCTTGCCGAAGCGCGCGAAGACATCGGGTTCCGCCGCGCCTTCCGCATCCTGATGGAGCGTGACGACCTCGACGGCGCAAGCCGGGCGCTGGTTGCGGCCGCATGCCCCGCCCGCCGGCTCGACCGGCTGCAGGCGCTCGACGGCGTCTGGATCGCCCGCATCGTCCTCACGGAGGCCGCGCCCCGCCGCGCCGTCGCCGTGCATGGCGACCGGCGCGCCGCCGTCATGGCCGCCCTGGTGGCGCTCGATCGCCCCGCCCCCTCACAACACTGAAAGGACAATACCATGCCGGAGCATCGGCGCCGCATTCCCGTTCAGGGCCTCATTTCCGATCTCGTCACGCCCTTTGCCGGCGAGGCGGTGGACCACGCGGCGCTCGCCGCCCTCATCGACTGGCAGATTGCGAGCGGCGTTTCCGGCATCGCCGTCTGCGGCCGGCTGGGCGAGGGGCCGGCGCTTGGCCGCGAGGAGCGCCGCGCGGTGCTCGCGACGGCGGTCCGCAGCGCCGGCCTTGCCGTGCCCGTGCTTGCCGCAGTCGGCACCTATGCGACGGACGCGACCATAAGACTGGCGCTCGATGCGGAAGAAGAGGGCGCGGACGGACTGGTCGTCACGACGCCCTATTACAGCAAGCCGACGCAGAAGGGCATCATCGCCCATCTCGGCGCCGTGGCGGAGGCGACGGCGCTGCCGATCCTGGTGCTCGCCGATCCCGCGACGACGCGTTCGGACGTCACGGCCGAAACCCTTTGGGCACTCAGCGAGATCGTGGGCATCCACGGCTTCGTCGACGCATCCGGCGACATGGCGCGGCTCGCCGTGATCGACCGCAGGCTGCGCGAGCGGCTGGCGCTCTATTCCGCCCATGATGCGACCGCCTTCGCCTTCAACGTGCTCGGCGGAAGCGGCACGCTGTCGCCGGCCGCGAACCTCGCGCCGCGCCTGACGAGCGCCATGCACCAGGCGCTCAGGACCCGCAACATCGACCTTGCGCTCGACCTGAAGGATCGCCTCACGCCGCTCTTTGCCGCGCTCGGCGACACGCCCGACCCGGCCGTGGTCAAACACGGGCTCTCGCCCGTGCTCGGCCTTTCCGAGACAGTGCGGCTGCCGCTGGTGCCCGCCTCATCCGCGATGGGCGCGACGGTGCGCCGGGCGCTTGCCGGCCTGCCGGAATGCGCCGCGCAGCTTGCCAGGGCGAGCTGAGGGACCGGCACATGAAAACCAGGAAGAAGGACCGCAAGGCGATCGCCGCCGCGCTGCCACACCCCAAACCCCCGCTGCCGCTGCCGGCGCTGCTTCTGCGCATCGGCCTCATCCTCGTCGCCGCGGCGGCCGTGCAGCATTTTCTGCCGCAACCCTGATCCATCCCCCGAAAGGAAGACCCATGCACCGCCAGACCCGCAAAAACCGCGTCCGCCGCGCCAGCCGACCGCCGGAGCCGCCCCGTTTTACCGTCGGCCGCGACCCGCATGGCTGGTGGGTGGTGGAAGACCGCCTCGGTCGCGTCGGCGGCCTGTTCGCCAGCGAGGAGGCGGCGATGCACTATGCGCTGGAAGAGAGCAACCGTGACCGCAAGGCCGTGCGCCGCCAGCAAATTGGCGCCGCGATCGCGTTTCGGTTCGCCTAAAAGTCTTACGGCCGGCTGCCGCGGCAGTGCCGTTTTTACATCACGAAAGCCCCCCAACCGCTCCAGAGGGCCGGCTATCATCAATGGAATGAATTCGCTGCCCCCAGCCCCCTTCTCCCCAGCGTGGAGAAGGTCGCGGCAGCGGGATGAGGGGGAAGCCGAAGGCTAGAAAAGCCGGGGAGCCATCCGCGTGCCCCCCCTCATCCCCGGCGCTACATGTTGCGCCTGAACCCTTCGGGCCACCTTCTCCCCACGGGGAGAAGGGAAGGTGCGGCCACCGCGCATGCCCGAGCGATTGCCGGCGCTTGTGGAAGGTGCCGATGGGCAGAGGGGGACTTTGTTCGAAAATCCGCCCGTCCCGCCGGTCACCCGAGACTTCTCGCCAGAATGCGGGCGAGGGCGGCGACCTCCTGTTCCAGCCGCGCCGGCGTGATGCCGACGAAGCGCCCCTCCAGGCTGATGGCGATGACGCCGTGCACGGCGGAAAAGAAGGTGCGGGCGCGGATGGCGATGTCCTCGGCGGACGCATCCGGCATGCGCGCCGCCATCGGCACGGCGATGAGGCCGATCAGGAAAGCGTGTTCGGCAAGGTGCCAGTCGGGCACCGCAACGCCCTCCGGCATGCGATGCTCGAAAAGCGCGGCCCAGAGGTTCTTTTCCGCCAGCGCAAAGCGGAGATAGGCGAGCGACAGGTTGAGGAACGTGTCCTCGATGCCGGCCTCTCGCGGGATGGCGGTTTCCAGCGTCGTCTCCAGCCGCTTCAGCGTGCCGGAATTGACCGTCAGGATCAGTCCGTCGAGATCGGGAAACACCGTGTAGAGCCCGCCGAGCGCAGCGCCCGCCCGCTCGGCGATGTCGCGGGCGCGAAGGCCCTTCAGTCCCTGGTCGCGGATGAGGTCCGTGCCGGCCGCGACAAGCCGGGTTTTCAGGTCTTCCTTCTTGGTCCGCGGTCCCGCCATCGGTCTCGACTCCCATTTTTGAACGCTGTTCATTTTCTATATTGAACAACGTTCATTTTTATGCGACAAGATTATTGAACATTGTTCATATAGGGAGAGACGCAAATGTTCAAACAGATCTTGACGCTGATGCGCGGCCGTGCCCACGAGGCGCAAGAGGCCTTCGGCGACCGTCATGCCCTTCCCATCCTCGCCCAGCAGATCCGCGACGCCGCGCGCGGCGTGGAGGCGGCCCGCCGGGCGGTGGCCGTCGCCATCGCCCAGAACCGGCTGGAGACGGAAAACGCCGAACGCCTCGCCGTCCGCATCAAGGACCTCGAAACCCGCACCATCGCCGCGCTCGAAACGGGCCGCGACGACCTTGCCACCGAGGCTGCCGGCTCGATTGCCCGGCTGGAGACCGAATTGCAGAACGCCCGCCAGGTGCAGGCCGAATTTTCCGGCGGCATCGACCGTCTGAGACAGGCGGTGCGGCAGAGCGAGATGCGGCTTTCGGCGCTGCGCCGCGGCGAACGCCTCGCCCTGGCGCGCGATCGCACCCGGCGCCTTTCGAACGACGCACCGGGCGAAAACACGCTCGCCGACGCCGAAGCGACGCTGGCCCGGCTGGAGCAGCGCCAGCGCGAGGCGGAACTGACGGCCGAGGCGCTGACGACGCTGGAGACCGGCCCGGACCCGGCGGCGCTCGCCGAAAAACTCGCCGCCGCCGGCTGCGGCCGCCCGCTCGTCACCAGCGCGGACGAGGTGCTCCAGCGCCTGCGCAGCCGCATGAACGCCCAATAAAACGGATTTGAAGGGAACCATCGCCATGAACGACAGCCTGATGAAACACTCGTCCGCCTGGACGACCTTTTCCTATGCCAGCTTCGGCCTCGCCGCCTTCATGCTGGCGCTCGGCCTCTACATGATGCCGCTCGATCTCTGGGGCAAAGGCTATCTCGCCATGGGCATCCTGATGCTGGTGCAGACCACCGTAAACGTCACCAAGACGTTGCGCGACAACCAGGAAGCCGACAAGCTGCTCCGCCGCATCGACGACGCCAAGACGGAAAAGCTGCTGCTCGGCATCAAGAGCGAAGACGTCTGATCGAAAGCGACCTTGCCTCTCAACCAAGCGGCAAGGTCTTGCCTTTAAACAATCCCGCAAGATGGGGGATGCGCCGTGCAACAGAATCTCATGACGTCCCGGCGCTTCGCGCCGCTCTTCTGGACCCAGTTCCTTTCCGCCTTCAACGACAATTTCCTGAAGAACACGCTGGTCTTCCTGATCCTCGCGACGGTCGCGGCAGAGGACGCGGGATCGCTGGTGACGCTCGCCGGCGCCGTCTTCATGGCGCCGTTCCTCTTGTTCTCCGCCCTCGGCGGCGAGCTTGCCGACAAGTTCGACAAGGCCGTGATGGCCGAGCGGCTGAAGCGGGTGGAACTGGCGGCCGCCGGCGTTGCGGTCATCGGCCTTGCCTTCCATTCCATCACGGTGCTGATGGCGGCGCTCTTCCTCTACGGCGTCATCTCCGCCCTCTTCGGCCCGGTCAAATACGGCATCCTGCCCGATCATCTCGAACGCAAGGAACTGCCGCGCGCCAATGCCTGGATCGAGGGCGCCACCTTCATCGCCATTCTCGGCGGCACGCTGGTCGCCGGCCTTGCCGCCGCTGACGGCGTCAATCCCTGGCTCTTCGGGCCGATGATGCTCGGCCTTGCGCTCGCCTGCTGGCTGTCGAGCCGCTACATTCCCCGCGTCGGCGCGAAGGCCCCGGATCTCGCCGTCGATCGCAACGTCTTCCGCTCCACCGGCCGCCTCGTCAATGCGCTGCGCGGCGACAAGCGCCTGTGGCGTTCGGCGCTGATGGCCGCCTGGTTCTGGCTGGTCGGCGCCATCGTGCTCTCGCTGCTGCCGCCCATGGTCAAGGGCAGCCTAGGCGGCGACGAGACCGCCATCACCGCCTATCTCGCCGTCTTCGCCGTCGCCGTCGGCATCGGTTCGGCCATCGCCGCCTGGATGTCCGCCGGCCGCATCGTGCTGCTGCCGGCGCCGATCGGCACGCTGATCATGGCCCTCTTCGGCTTCGATCTTGCCTGGAGCGTCGGCCATGCCGGTGTCGCGGCGCCCGCGGAAAGCCTCTCCGCCTTCTTCGCCGGCCCCTACACGATCCGCATCGCCATCGACCTCGCCGGCATGGCGATCGCGGGCGCTTTCCTCGTCGTGCCCACCTTCGCCGCCTTGCAGGCCTGGGCCGAGGAAGAGCAGCGCTCGCGCGTCATCGGCGCGGCCAATGTGCTCTCGGCCGGCTTCATGACAGTCGGCGGCGGCCTTGTCGCGGCCTTGCAGGCGGCGGGCACCTCGACGCCCTTGCTCCTCGCCGGCCTCGCGCTCGCCAATATCGTTGCCGCCTGGGTGATGCTGAAGACGCTCCCCACCAACGCCTTCCGCGATTTCGTCTCCATCCTCTTCCGCGCCTTCCTGCGGCTGGAGGTCGACGGCCTCGAAAACCTGAAGAAGGCGGGAAAAGCGCCGATCATCGCACTCAACCACGTCTCCTTCCTCGACGGTGCGCTGGCCCTTGCCCTCACCGACGAAGAACCGACTTTCGCCGTCGACTACACCATCGCCAAGGCCTGGTGGGTGAAACCCTTCCTGAAAATGTGCAACTTCCTGCCGCTCGATCCTTCAAAACCGATGGCGACGCGCACCTTGATCAAGACCGTCAACAATGGCGAGCCGCTGGTCATCTTCCCCGAGGGCCGCATCACCGTCACGGGCGCGCTGATGAAGGTCTATGACGGCGCCGCCATGGTGGCCGACAAGACCGGCGCGATGGTCGTGCCCGTGCGCATCGACGGACTGGAGAAGAGCTATTTCTCGCGCCTTTCCGCGCTGCATGTGCGCCGCCGCCTGTTCCCCAAGGTCAAGGTGACGATCCTGCCGCCGGTGCGCCTCACCGTGCCGGCCGAGCTGAAGGGCCGCAAGCGCCGCATGGCGGCGGGCGCCGAACTCTACCAGGTCATGTCCATGCTGATGTTCTCCACCACGGACACCAGCACGACCGTCCTCGAAAAGGTCATCGAAAGCGCCGAGGAGCGCGGCATGCGCCGTCTTGCCGTGCAGGATCCCGTCACCGGTTCGCTCACCTATGGCAAGCTTTTGACCGGTGCCGCCGTGCTCGGCGCAAAATTCCGCGCGCTCTACCCTGATGACCGGACGCTCGGCGTGCTCCTGCCCAATGCCAACGGCTCCGTCGCGACCCTTCTCGGTGTCATGTCCGCGGGCAAGGTGCCGGCCATGCTGAATTTTACCGCCGGTTCCGCCAATATCCTGTCGGCCTGTAAGGCTGCCGAGGTGCGCCGCGTGCTCACCTCCCGCGCCTTCGTCACCCAGGCAAAACTGGGCCCGGTCGTGGAAGAACTCGCAAAGACGCTGGAGATCGTCTGGCTCGACGACCTGCGCCAAACCATCGGTTTTGCCGACAAACTGCGCGGTCTCCTGCGAAAAGGCCGACCGCTCGTCAAGCGCAAGGCGGACGATCCGGCGGTGATCCTCTTCACCTCGGGCTCGGAAGGCGCGCCGAAGGGCGTGGTGCTCACCCACCGCAACATCCTCTCCAACGCCGCGCAGGCCGCCTCCCGCATCGACTTCCATTCCGGCGACAAGGTGTTCAACATCCTGCCGGTCTTCCACTCCTTCGGGCTCACGGCCGGCACCATCCTGCCGCTCGTCTCGGGCGTGCCGGTTTATTTCTATCCCTCGCCGCTGCACTACCGCATCATCCCGGAGCTGATCTATTCCTCCAACGCCACGATCATCTTCGGCACGGACACCTTCCTCAACGGCTACGCCCGCACCGCGCACCCCTATGATTTCCGCTCGATCCGCTACTGCTTCGCCGGCGCGGAACCGGTGCGCGCCACCACCCGCGCGCTCTACATGGAAAAGTTCGGCGTGCGCATCCTCGAAGGCTACGGCGTCACCGAGGCGGCCCCGGTCATCGCGCTCAACACGCCGATGTTCAACAAGGCCGGCAGCGTCGGCAAGATCATGCCCGGCATGGAATACCGGCTCGACCCGGTGCCGGGCGTCGACGTCGGCGGCCGCCTCTTCGTGCGCGGCGCAAACGTCATGTCCGGTTATCTGCGCGCCGAAAACCCCGGCGTGCTGGAGCCGACGCCGGACGGCTGGCACGACACCGGCGACATCGTGACCGTCGACGAGGACGGCTTCATCACCATCCGCGGCCGCGCCAAGCGTTTTGCCAAGATCGGCGGCGAAATGGTCTCGCTCGCCGCCGTCGAGGCGCTGGCCGGCGAACTCTGGTCCGGAAAGTTGTCGGTCGTCGTCTCCCTGCCGGATGCCAAGAAGGGCGAGCGCCTCGTCCTCCTCACCGACGCTCCCGACGCCACCCGCGCCGCCTTCCTGCGCTTTGCCAAGGAAAAGGGCGCGATGGACATGATGGTGCCCTCGGAGGTGAAGGTCGGCACCGTTCCGGTGCTCGGCTCCGGCAAGGTGGATTTCGTCAGTGCACAGAAGTTGCTGGCGGAACAGGCCCGGGCGGAAGTGGCGGCTTGAGGTTTTTGGCGCTGGCGAGGGTTCGCCCCTCATCCGGCTGCCGCCACCTTCTCCCCGCTTGCGGGGCGAAGGAAAAGGATGCACCGGCCTCCCGCAAATGAAACCGCCTTGCGTGAGGAAGAATGTAGCCACAGATGCCCTTCTCCCCGCTTGCGGGGAGAAGGTGGCGGCAGCCGGATGAGGGGCAATCTGCGTCGCCGTCAGCCGTCCAGCACGAGCTCTTCCGCCGGCAACCGGTACTTCGTCGTCACGAAAGGCGCCGGTCCGACGCGCAGCACATTGATCAGCCGATGCCCCGCCGGCACGGCAAAGCGCTGTCCCATCGCCTCGGCGGCGGCGGGTACGTCGGCCAGAACCGCCATCGGCCAGCCGGCAAGGCCAAAGCGGGTGAAATCCAGCCAGAACCGGTAGAAGGCCCGGCCCGTCGAGACCGGACTTTCGCCTGCCGGACGGTGGAAGAGGAGGCAGGCCGCCGCCGTCATCGTCTTGGCGGTCTCGGAGACGAGCGACGCCGCAAGGCCGAGACGGTCGGCGAGGGAAAAGAGCGGAGAGGCGAGGATTTTTCCCGCCACGGCGCCCTCCAGCCGGCCCATGCGCAGCGCGTCGAGATTGAGGCCGTCGCTCCTATAGGCGGGGTGGTTCGGCGAAAGCCGCATCCAGGCGACGAGCTCGTCGCGGAAGGCACGTTCGCGCATGACGGCGAGGCTTGCCGCGTCGTTGCGTGCGGCGATGAAAGCGAGGGCATCCTTTCCGCCGGCGAAGGTGACGTCGTCCTTCGCTAGCGCTGAGGCTTCGAGGGCCGCCAGCGTCCCGGATGCCGCGGGGGAAAACAGGCCGCGCCAGGTGAAGCGTTTTTCGGTGTAGGCGGCAAGGTCAGGCGCGCTCGCCGTGCCCGATGGGGTGAGGCGGGCGGCAAGGCGATAGCCGGGGCGCCACAGGATATCCGCAGGCCAAAGATCCTCGACTTCGGCGCCGATGCCGCGGCCGGCAAGGGCCATGACGAGGCCTTCCAGCGCCGCGCCGCAGGAAAGGCCCATGTCGCGGTTCGTCGGATCGCCGACGGCAAGGCGGCGGGAGAGATCAGCGAGCACGAGGGTGCGGCCGGCACCATCCAGCGCGAACCGCGTAGGCTGGGTGTTGTGCGTGGAGGGGGCGCGGTTGGCCTCGGCGGCGAGCGTCTTGAGGGTGGCGATGTCGATCACAGCGTTTTTCCGAAGAGATGCAGCCGGTGCATGGGGCGGGCGCCGGCCTTTTCCGCCTGGCGCAGGCTTGCGGCGTTGGCATCGGCAATCCAGGTGCCGCCGGCCGTCTCGTAGCCGGCCCGCTTCATCTCGCCGAGGATGTGGGCGAGCATCAGCGGGTTGAGGCCGCGGCCCCAAAATTCCGGTTTGACGCCCTGGAAGATGACGACGGCGCGGCGGCGTCTCAGGCGATGTTTTATAAGATGCCAGGGCGTGGAGAGGCCGAGGCGCGAACCCATCGCCTTCAGCATCGGGTTGACGTCGGGAATGGCGATGACGGCGCCGGCGGGTTTGCCATCCTTTTCCGCGACGGCCGAGATGCGCGGGTCCATGATCCACTTCATCTCCTTCGCCTGGAATTCGTATTCCGCGCGGCTGACGGGCACGAACATCGGGTTGTCGGCAAAACTCTCGTTGAGGATGAGCCGGGAATCCTCCAGCCGCCGGTCGAGCGTTTTGCGCTCGATGGGCGAGAAGGAAAAACCGTCGGCGCGCAGCGCCCGCATCTCCGCGCCGTCGAGGATGCCGCCGAGCGGCGCGGCGCGGATGTCGATCTCGAAGGTCGTCATGGGGAAGGACGGGGAGTAGCCGCGCTTTTCCAGGAGGCGCGGCAGGTGCGGCGGTCCCCAGATCTGGTCGGTATAGGGTGCATGTTCGAAACCGCCGGTCATGATACCGGCCTGCTGCATGGCGGTGAGGTTGAAATTGCCGAGGATTTCGGAAAAGCCCTTTTGGCGCGCCCAGTCTTCGGCCCGCTCCAGCAGTGCGGCGGCGGCGCGTTCGTCGTCGGCGCAGTCGAAATAACCGAAAGAGCCGCGCTTGAGGTTGAAACGGGCATTGGAGGCGCGGTGCACATGGGCGGTGATGCGGCCGCGCACCGCGCCGTTCTCATGCGCGGTGAAGATGGCGAAATCGTCAGGGGTTTCGAAGAGCGGATTGGTCTTTTCCGAGAGGAAGCGCCTGAGGTCGCCTTTCATCGGCGAGACGTAGGGCGTGCCTGCATAGACGGCGAAGGGCGCGGCGAAGAAGGCGTCGATGTCGCCCTCACGGATCTCGATCATGCGTCCTCTCCGAAATCAGCAGCGCCATGCGCTGGACAACCTTCAGCTCCGTCTCGGCGCCGGGCGTGGCGGAAACGGAGGGCATGTTGAGCGCGATCAGCCGGAAGGGTTTTCGGGAAACCAGCATCAGGTGGGTCGCCTCGTATTTTTCGGTGAGCCAGGCGAGCTGTTCGGCGTCGGTTTCCGCAAGGTCCGCCGTTTCCCTGGCGCGCAGCAGCGGGCGGGCGGAAAGCAGCGTCTTGAGGCCGGCAAGGTCGAGATCGGCAAGCTCGGCCTCCTCGAGCAGCAGCGCGCCCTCGACCAGCGGATGGTTCTGCAATTCTTTGAGAAAACCCAGCGTGTCGTCGATGCGATCTTCGGCGAGGTGGCGGATGAGGCTCTGGCGGCGATGCTCGGTCCGAAGGCTGATCGTATCGTTCCACAGCGTGCCGAGCAAAGCCGCCGCCGTGATGACGCTGGCGGTGCGGGCGAAGGCGGCGGCGTCAAAACTATTCTCTATGCCGATGGCGAGCGCCGCGGTGAGGGCGACGGCGGTGAGGATGACGAAGGCGGTGACGCTGTCGCGGTGGCTGGCGGCGCGCTGGCCAAGGCTGATCAGGAGCCAGCAGAGGAAGAGGATGGCGACGCCGCCGAGCCGGACGGGCAGGTCGATATAGGTCGAGCGGAAATCCGTGACGAGCAGCGGCAGGATGAGCAGCAGCGACAGCGCGATGCGGTCCACCGCTTGGTTTTCCGCCCGGGAAAGGCTCTTGCGGTCGCGCGTCACGGCCATGTGGCCGGCGAGCGCGAAGGTGACGAGCTGGTAGAGGAAGAGGCCGAGGAACCGCCAGGGATCGGCGAAGGAGGCGGGCAGGAAGGCGAGCACGGCAAAGCTTACCGCGCCGCCGGCGGCGATCCATTTGGTGGGGCGCGGCGCGTGGCGGCGCATCAGGCCCTCGGCGAGGATGATTGTGGCGAGCGGCACGAGGCCGGCGGCAATGATCGTCGCGGCCTCGAAGACGAAGAGGCCGGTCCACCAGGCGCAGACGCGGCTGATCATCAGCGCCGCCAGCACGCGCAGGCCGAAGAGGAAGCGGCGGGTCAGCGGGCTTTCCGCATCGAACGAGCGGATGGTGCGGATCAGGACGATGAGGCCGCAGAAGGCGGCAAGCGAGATGAACGTGTCGGCGATGGTCGGCGGGATCATGGTTTTGCCGCCAGCCGCTGGATGAAGCGCCGCACCAGCGGGCGCAGCAGCGCGGCGAAAAGCGCATTGCGCGGGCGCTCGACGCGGCCGGCATGGGGATTGAAGAACCAGCCGCGGCAATCGGCGCCATGCGGCCGGTCGAGCACGGCGTTGATCGCCTCGTAGGCCATCAGCATGCCGGTCGAGATGACCATGGGGGCGAAGGACATGCGGCTGCGCGTGCCGGCCACCACCTCGCCGGCGAGCGCAAGGTCGACATGGTGGCGCGAGGACGAATGCACCATCACATGCTCCGCCTCGCGCAGAAAACTCTCCGCGCGCTGGTCGGGCGTCAGCGCATTCCAGGCGGTGCCAATCGTCGGGTAGCCGAGCCGTTCTTCCGGCATCGGGTCTTCCGCGCGCGTCACATAGATGGAGGGGAGCGGCGCAGCATAGGCGTCGATGACGGTTTTGCCATGGCGGCGGGCGGTGCGGTAGAGGAGGAGGCTCGCGCCGAGATCGTCGGTGCCGTTGATGACAACGTCGGCGTTTTCGACCAGCGTTTCGACCTCATCCGTCCAGTCCGGGCCATAGACTGTCATGGCGAGGTCCGGGTTGATCTTCAGGCAGAGGTCGCGGGTCGCCTCGGCCTTCTGCCGGCCGATCGTATCGGCAAAGCAGAAGACCTGGCGGTTGAGGTTGGACATCTCGAAGCGGTCGACATCGGCAAGCACCAGCCGGCCGATGCCGGCGCGCGCCAGCGCCTGGATGGCCGCGCCGCCCATGCCGCCGGTGCCGCAGACGAAGACGGTCGCCTCCTGCAGCCGGCGCTGCTCCGCCTCGCTGACGAAGCCGATATTGCGGGTGGTGAAGGTCTCGTAGGAAAAGCTCATCGGGAAGGCCTCAATATGCCCCAGGGCCGGCGACCGTCCGCCCAGTGCATGAGGGGCAGCACCAGCCGCTGCACGAGGATGACGAAACTTGCCACCGCAAGGCGCCCGAGCGCGTTGCGCGGCACGCTTTCGAGGAGGTAGCGCTGGGCGGCGTTGAGATCGAGCTGGCCGATCTGCAACAGGTCGTCGCCGCGCGCATAGTCGAGTTCGGCGGCGCAGAAGTCGTTGTATTCGGCCTTGCGGTGTTTTGGCGCGGCGTCGAAGGTCTTCTTCAGGTTGTCCGAGCCGCCGGTATAGGCGTCGGTGATGACGAAGCGGTCGGCGTCGAAGCCCGCCTCCTTGCCGACGCCGAAGACATGGCGATGGCCGGCCATGATCTCCGTCGCGATCATCTGCTGGCGCAAAGAGCGCCGCGCGCCGCGGCTCGGCGAGGGGAAGACGTCGGAGAAGGTTTCCGCCACCATGCCGGCGACGGCGGGAACCTGCGTGACGTTGGAAATCCAGAGCGGCCGGAGCTGGTTGCGCAGGAAGAGCAGGAAACAGGTGAGGCCGTAGAGCACCCAGGAAAGGCCCTGGCTGCGCACCGTCGGATCGATCATCACGAGCCCGAGATGCAGCACCTCGACGGGCTTGCCCGACAGCGAGAGCGAGAGGACCGGCAACGCATTGAAGGCGACGGGCGTGCCGTCGGAAACGCGGTAGACCAGCGTGACGATGGTGCGCTGGAGCACGTCCTCGCGCGCCGAAAAGACGCCGTAGTCGAGATCGCCATGCGGCACCGCGCGGCCGGCGACCTTCAGGAGATCGGCCCTGAGCGCGCCGAGCTCGCGCTCGTTCATCCACAGGCCCGGAAACTCGACGATCCGGGCGCGGAATTCGGCCGAGGTCTTGAGATCGAGGTCGAGGCGCTTCTTCAGGACGACCGACAGGAGGTTGTACAAGGGACCGATCCGGAAACGAGGGGCGGGCTGGCCGCGCATAGTGGCGGTCGAGAGGTAAGATTTGGTTTAACGCGGAGGATAGGCGGTTTGTAAGGGGGTATCGTGCGCCACGCTCCTCCTCAGGCCGAACGCCCCGCCTCCCTTGACGCCCGCTCCAAACTCCGGCCGAGAACGCCAAGAAAAATGGCGAAGAACCGCCTGGGCCCGTCCTCGGCCGCCGGCGTGAAGTCGCCGAAGTGCTCGGCGAGGGACCGGTAGCAGGCGAACCTGTCAGGGGCGATATAGGAAGGTGCGGCAGCCGGCGACTGGCGCAGGCAATACCAGTCGACGACGAGGTCGAGGAGAGGGATGGCCTCCAGCGGCGCGATGTCGAGACCGGCCGGCGACGTTCCCCCTGCCATCAGCCGGGAGAGACCGGCGAGCGTCATGCCGCGCGCCAGTTCCGCCATCTCTGCCGGCCATTCCCGCGGCAGGAAGCGCTGGACGACGAGGGCGCGCATGTGGCGGTGCAGGAAATCCCCATAGTTACGCGCGGCAAGCGCCGGGTCGGGGGCAAGGCCGGTGCGGGCCTGCTCAGTCCGGTAGAGCGCGAGGAGATCGGCATCGAGCGGCGTCTCGGCAAGCGAGACGGTCTCGACCGACGGTGCCCCGTCTCCCGTCTCGACCACGACGAAGCCGGCGGGAAAGGCAACGAGCGAGGGTACGGCGATGTTGACGAGGCTGCGGCCATCGGCCGAATGGCGCGTGCGGGCCTCGACATGCAGGTGGCCGCTGAAATGCAGCGACAGGCCGCCGGCGGCGAGCGTCTCGGCAACGATCGGGCACGGCGTGCGCTTCGCCACGATCGTTTCGCCGAAGAGGGCGCGCTCGCTGTCCGTCTCGTCCTCGAACGGGTCGAGAACGGGGTAGTGCGAGAAGGCGAGGAGCGTCTTGCCATCGCGTTCCGCCCGCGCCGCGACGTCGGCGATCCAGGCAGGGAGATAGGGTTTCACGCGCAGGAGCGCGTTCCAGCCGGCATCGGAACTGCCGAAAAAGGCCTTCTTGCGAGTGATGTCGCGCCGGCCGTTGCGCGGCTCGAAGACATTGGCGTCGATCATCAGGAGCCACAGGCCGTCTTCCGGCTCGACCAGGTAGGAGGCGTCCATCAGCCGCCGCACGGTGCCGCCATCGGCGGAATGGAGGTCATGCTCGCGCTCGGGCGGCGCATCGCTGGTGCCGAAGGGCGTTTCGAAATGAAGATCGTCGGGACGGCGGAAATAGCCGAAATCGCCGAGCGCGCGAATGCCCATCGGCACGCCGTCGCAATACATCTTCTCCGTCACGACCGGACGGCCCGGATCCTCCGCCGCCTTTTCCGCATCGCTCGTCACCAGCGTCGTGCCGCCCTCGGCATTCACGTAGCGGGTGTCATGATGCTTGCCGAGCGGGCCGAAGACGTCGTGGTTGCCGGGCGTGGCATGGAAGCGGAGGCCATGACGATCACGATAGGCCGCGAGCAGCCGTACGAGGCTCGCCACCGTGCCGCGCTGGCCGTCATCCGTATAGTCGCCGAGCAGCACGACATGGCGGATGCCCATGGCGACGATCCGGTCGAGCGCCGCGGGCAGGGCGGCGAAACTCTCGTTGTAGACGCGGGTGGAGCGGACGGTATCGGCGAAGGTGCGCACCGTCAGCCTTCGTCCGTTCACGACGATGCCGGGAAAATCATAGTCGCCTTCGATATCGTGGAAATGGGCGTCCGCGATGACGGCGATGCGGGCCATGGGGCTCAGGCCCGCCTGCGGTAGAGGAAGTAGCGCTTGCTGTCGACGGAGGCGGGCAGCGCCAGAGGCTCCAGTGCGGCATGGTCGAGCGGCAGGCCGCTGATGGCAACGCCGCCGGTGCCGAGCGCGCGGGCGACGACATCCGGCAGCCAGGTCAGCGTGACCGCGTCCTTGTCGTCATAACCGGTGCCGATATCGGCATGGACGAGCGCGGCATTCGTGCCGGCAAAGGCCCTTGCCGTCTCGACGATTTCCCCGAGCACCAGGTCGCCCGGCGGCGGTGTGGAGGAGGAATGCGCGCCGAGCGCCCGGTCGAAGGCGACGATGCGCCGGCCAGGGAATTTTTCGCGCAGGTGATCGAAGGTGCGGCCGTTGCCAAGGCCGATTTCGAGGATCGCGCCGTCGTCCGGCAGCGGCAGGTTCTGCGCGACATGATCGATGACGTCGCGCTGGGCGGACATGCGGCGGATGAAGCTTTCGAGACGGCTCATGCAGGAAAATCTCAGGCCTTGAGGATCGTATCGGCGGCGATGCCGCGCCGGGCGAAGACGTTGCGCGTGTCGACGATCAGCGCGCCCCATTCGGCGAGCGCCGCATAGTCGACATCGTCATGGTCGGTGGCGATGAGGATCGCGTCGAAGGCACGGATATCCGCCTCGTTCCAGGAAGCCGACGGGCGGCCGCGGAACGCGCCGTATTCGCGGGTCGGCGGTATCTCCGGCACATGCGGGTCATAGTAGCTTGCCGAACCGCCGCGCTCCTCGATCAGCTCGATCAGCTTCAGCGAGGGGCTTTCGCGGATGTCGGGCACGTTCTTCTTGTAGGCAAGGCCGATCACCAGCACCTTCGAGCGGCTCAGCGCCTTGCCGGCGCGCCGGTCGAGCGCTTCGGCCAGCCTTGCCACCACATGGCGGGGCATGGCCGAGTTGATCTCGCCGGCCAACTCGATGAAGCGGGTCGGCAGCTCGTGGGCGCGCGAGGCCCAGGTGAGGTAGAAGGGATCGATCGGGATGCAATGGCCGCCGAGGCCCGGGCCGGGATAGAAGGGCATGTAGCCGAAGGGTTTCGAACTGGCGGCGTCGATCACCTCCCAGATGTCGATGCCCATGGCCTCGTAGACGACCTTCAGCTCGTTCACCAAGGCGATATTCACGGCGCGAAAGATGTTCTCCGTCAGCTTCACCGCTTCCGCCGTGGCGGTGGAGGAGACGGGCACGACCGTCTTGACCACCGCGCCGTAGAAGGCAGTGACGAGCGCCTGCGCCGTATCGCCGTCGCCGGCGACGACCTTCGGGATGGTCGAGGTCTGGAATTCGCGGTTGCCGGGGTCCTCCCGCTCCGGCGAGAAGCCGAGGAAGAAATCCGTGCCGGATTTCAGGCCCCCGGCCTCCAGCGTGCGACGCACCAGGCCGTCGGTCGTGCCGGGATAGGTGGTCGATTCCAGAACGACGAGCTGGCCGGGGCGAAGCGTCGCGGCGATGTCGCGGCAGGTCTGCTCCACATAGCGCATGTCGGGATCGCGGTGACGCGTCAGCGGCGTCGGCACGCAGATGGCGATGATGTCGCATTCACCAAGCCGGGAGAAATCGCTCGTCGCGGCAAAGCGGCCGGCGCGATGCTCCGCATCGAGAATGTCACTCGGCACCGCCTCGATATAGCTGCGCCCGGCCTCGATCGCGGTGATCTTGCCCGGGTCGATATCGAAACCCGTCACGGTAAAGCCGGCACGGGCGGCGGTGATGGCGAGCGGCAGGCCGACATAGCCGAGGCCGACAATGCCGACGCGGGCCCCGCGAGACGTTATTCGGGCCAGCAGCGTCTCGTGGGAAAGCAAGGCAGTTGGCATCGGCACTCCGCGCACATATACAGGACCGCGCGTTGAGATGGGAGAGTTTGGCCAGCCTGTCAACCCTAGCCCGAACGGGGCGGGGGATGGATGCGAGGTCCGTGGGCCGGTTTCCGACCCGCCCGCAATGCTGCGGCAACACGGTGCGCAGCGAGCTGTTCCGCAACGCGCGCCGTGCTTGCGGCACCCGGACGACAAGCAGAAAGGGCCCGCGGGCGAGCATGAAGATCGCATTCTACGCCCCGCTGAAATCGCCCCACCACCCCGTGCCCTCGGGCGACCGGTTGATGGCCCGCCAGCTTCTCGCGTGCCTCGGCCACGCCGGCCATGCAGTCGCACTCGCCTCGGAGCTGCGCGCCTTTTGCGGCGACAGCGATGACGCAGCGGCCTATGCGGCGCTCACGGCGCAGGCTGCGGCCGAGGTCGAGCGGCTTTCGACGCTCTGGCGGGCGGAAGGGGCGCCGGACCTCTGGTTCTGCTACCACCCCTACTACAAGGCGCCGGACCTGATCGGCCCCGCGCTCTGTGAACGTTTCGGCATCGCGTATGCCACGGCCGAAGCTTCCTATTCCGGGCGCCGCAATGTCGGCATCTGGGCCGACATGCAGGCGCGCGTGCTGGAGGCCGTCCGCGGCGCCACAGTCAATATCGGGCTCACCGCCCGCGACCGGGCGGGCCTTGCCGCCACCACGCCGGAGGCGGTCATTGCGCCGCTGAAACCCTTCATCGACGCCGCACCGTTCACAGGTCAGACCCCGCGGCCACAGCCGGGCCATCTCGTCACCGTGGCCATGATGCGGGCCGGCGACAAGCTGGAGAGCTTTCGCGCGCTTGCTGCGGCGCTGCGGCTGGTCGAGGACAGGCCCTGGCGCCTTTCGGTGGTAGGCGACGGGACGCTGCGGGGCGAGGTGGAAGCACTGTTTTCCGGCTTCGGCGACGGGCGCATCGCCTGGCTGGGGCAGAAGCCGCAGGCGGCTGTGGCAGAGATTCTGGCCGAAGGCGCACTCTATGTCTGGCCGGGCTGCGGCGAAGCCTATGGGCTCGCCTATCTGGAGGCGCAGGCCGCCGGCCTTCCCGTCGTCGCCCTGCGGACGGCGGGCGTTCCGGAGGTGGTCGAGGACGGCAAGACCGGGCGCCTCACCGCGCCGGGCGATCTTGCTGCCTATGCGGCGGCCATCGCGGCCCTCATGGATGACGCCGCGGAACGCCGGCGTCTTGCGCACAATGCCCGCGCCCGCGTGCTGGCCGAGCATTCGCTGCCGGCCGCCGCCGCGGCGCTCGACGCCATCGTGCGGAAAGCTGTAGGAGAGACAGGATGACGCCGCCAGCCAGCGCAAAACCCCTCGTGGACGAAATCGCCCGCCGGGCCGCGGCAGGAAAGCCGCTGAGGCTGTGGCTGCGCGACGACGACGCCGTGGAGCCCACAGCAGCGCTCGACACGTTGCTGGCGCTGACGGAGCGCCACGCGGTGCCCGTGCTCATCGCCGTCATCCCGGCCTTCACAGGTGCGGCACTCGCGGCGCGGCTGGCCGAAGCCCCGCAGGCGCAGGTGGCGGTGCATGGCTGGGCGCATGAAAACCATGCGGGGCCAGGGGAGAAGAACCAGGAGCTCGGCGCCCATCGCCCGGCGGAAACGGTCCTTGCCGAGCTTGAGCAGGGTTTCAAACACCTTTCCACGCTCCATGCCGGCCGCTTCGTGCCCATGCTGGTGCCGCCGTGGAACCGCATCGCACCTGCCGTTATCGGCGGCCTGCCGTCCCTTGGTTTCAAGGCGCTCTCCGTCTTCGGTCCGGAAAAGCCGGCACCGCTCACTGTGCTCAACACGCACGTGGACATCATCGACTGGCGCGGCACGCGAGGTGCCCGGCCGGCCGAGGCGGTGATTGCCGATCTCGTGCGCCTGTCGCAGGCCCACGACGGCCCGATCGGCCTCCTGACCCACCACCTCGTGCACGACGCAGCCGCGTGGGCGCTGATGGCACTGATTTTCGAGGCGACCGCCGGGACGGCGGGCTGCGTCTGGGCCCGCGCGGGAGACCTCGTCGGGTAGGGTAGTATCCTCCTCCAGTGCCGCCGCCTCATTTTTTGCTGCCGTTCGGCTCGCCAGGAAAGGAAGAGACGTGTTGTTCCGTGACCACCCGCCTCCAGGCAGGGCCGAGCGCTTCACCGTCGGACGGCCCAGGGTTTCCAGCGGGAAATGCCCGTCGCAAGTCGCCCGCCGCCGCTGCGCCGGGCGACTTGCGCAAACCACGGCCTTGCAGACGGTGAACGGATGATCACAGAAATATGAAAGACGCGAGAGCGGGGTGAGGGGACTAGTCCCTTGTTTCTGCCGCAATTCCTTGGCAAATCCAGCCCGCGCCGCAAGGTGCTTCGCTGCTTCGCGGAACGGGTTTTCCCTCCACAGCGGCGAAAAGTCCGGTAACGGAATGCCTTCGCGAAAGGCTTTCGGAAAAGGATGAGAACCCTGTTGCGTGGACGCACGCAACAGAAATCTGGCCGACCCGAAGGGGGCGTTCAGGAAATGCCGGCAGGCAAGGCCGACGGAGAGGTCCTCAGTGCGCGGTTGCGAGCCGCTCGCCCATCACGCGCATGGTTTCGGCCATGCTGCGGGGGCAGGACGAGAGAACCTTGAGGAAGCAATCCTTGCGAATGCGCAACGCTTCCACGACCGTGGAGGCCTTGACGGTGGCATTGCGGGTCGTGCCGCAGAGGATGGCGATTTCGCCGACGACCGAGCAACTGCCGGTCGATGCGATCTTCTCGTCTCCTGAGGGACCTTCCTTGTAGACGTCGACGACGCCCGACAGAACGACATAGGCGGCATCGCCTTCATCGCCCTGATGGAAGAGCTCCTGGCCCTCACGGTAGCTGACGCGGTCCGAAGCGAAGGCGAGCAGTTTCAGCTTGCCTGCGTCGATGCCCGAGAACAGCGGCACCCGTCGTAACATCTGCACTTCGTCGTTCAAGATCATAACAGTCAACCGCCTCGAATTCCGGTTATCTGATCACTTCATACCAGTCATGCTATCAGTTGCTTGTATACCGTACCACTTTCGACGATCGTTTCGTAGGTTCCGTCTTCCACCAAACTTCCGCCATCAAAAGCAAGCACTCTTTTAAAGTGTTTTGCAAGCGGGGTATTTGACAAAACCCAGACAACGGCTGGATTATCACCGCTCTTGGCCAGGAACGCAAGGGCCGCCTCCACGATGTGCTCCTGGAGGTGGTGGTCGACGCCCGAGAACGCCCGGTTGAAGATGTAGTAGTCAGAGCGGCGGATGAGGGCGCGGGCAAGGCCCAGCTTCAGGCGCTGCAGGCTGTTCAGTCGCCGGCCACCGGTCCCGATATTCGATTCCAGCCCCAACGCCATCAACGCGCGGTAGAGTTCCGGCCGCTTGGCCAAAAGCTCCCCACCGATCTCCCTGAGCTTGGAAATCGCGTCGCTGAAGCGATGGTTGAGCTTGCCGAACACGATATTGTCGACCAGCGTTCCCGATGTCAGATAGGCATTCGGATTGTAACGTTCAATATGGGTCTGCAGTTCCACCGGCAGGTTCGCGTGGAACTGGTGGCGCACCTCGACGATCTTGCGCATCAGCGTCTCGTCGAGCACGCCGAAGCGGTGCCGTGGCTCGACATAGAAGAAGCTGAGCCTGATCAGCGCAATCCTGTCTTCCTCGCTGGGTGCGGCATTGTGCCGCAGCTTCTGGAGGAGGTGCTGATAGGTCGGAATCTCGTCCGCCCGCATGAAGGTCAGCTGTTCGAAGAACGGGTGGTCGGGCGGCAGGTCCTTGAAGAGCTCCACCGTGCTCTCCGCAATGCCCTTGCCCATCTCGAACAGCGCCTCGCCAAGGCCGCTCTCGCGCATGATGTTGCGGAAATAGGGCGTTTTGACGATGGCCCTGGTGGAGGCCTTCGGATCCGGCATCATGCCGAAGAACAGGTTTTCGGCGACCGGTGCCTCGGTGTTGTACTCGTTGTCGCGGAACGGCACGATGAGGCTGTTGAGGTCGCGGCGGTTCAGCTCCTCGCGAAGGTCATGGCGCATCTCGACGATCTGGGCGGCGAAGTCGGGATTGTTGTTGACCGCGATCGAGGAATGCAGCGCCAGCTGCAGCACGTCGTCGGACAGCTCCACCACGTCCATCACCGCCATCATCGCGCCGAACAGCCCGTCCGTACCGTTGGCATTGAGCGTGGCGAGGTCGATCCAGTTGCCGTTGAGGTCGAAATCCGGATTGCCGGAGCGGCGCGCCTCCAGCACGTCCCACTTGCGCTGGTCTGCCTCCTGCCCCTTGTAGACGGCCGGCTCGATCGGTGCGTGCTTGAGGCCGTAGAGCAGGTTGTCCTGCAGGCTGCCATGGAAGAAATAGGCATCGGGCGAGACATAGGAGATGCGCCTGCCGGTCACGGCCTCAGGCAGGCTGAAGAGGTCGTCGTCGCCCGCCGTCACCTTGCCGCCGGCCGGCCAGACGACGCGCGCCAGCACCTCGGCGAGACGATCGCCGCCGCTCGCCGCCGTGCCGATGATGGCGACGGTCTCGCCGGGCGCGATCTTGACCGTGACATGCTCCAGGGCCCGCCCGCCGATATCGTCGTCGATCAGGAGGTTCGTGGTGCTGAGCGGATGGTTCAGCGCCGGCTGGCTCTCCGCGTCGATCGCCTGGATTTCCGGAGCGATCATTTCATCGGCTTCGAACTGCTCGACGACCTGCTCGTACTTCACCTGAACGTCCTGGCGCACCAGCTCCCAGTCGATCAGCTCCTTCAGCGGCCCCGGAAGCTCCTTGTAGGCGTTGATGACGGCGACGAGCTGGCCGACGTCGAGCCTGCCGACGATCGTGAGGTAGCCGCCGATGCAGTAGAACAGGAAGGGTGTCAGCTGGGCGAGGAAGTTGTTGAGGAATTTGACCAGGAACTTCCACTGGTAGATGTCGTAGCGGATCTTGAAGATGCGGCCGAGCCGGGCGGCGATGTCGGCGCGCTCGTAGTTCGAGGTGTCGTAGGCGTGGATCGTGTCGATGCCGTCGACGATTTCCGCCACGCGCCCGGCGAGCTGGCGGGCGGTGAGCTGGCGCTCGCGGCCGAGCTCGATGAGCCGGCGACGCATGCGCGGGATGATGCCGACCTGGATCATCGCCATCGCGAAGGCGATGAAGCCGAGCCAGAAATGCTGGATGAAGATGAAGATCAGCGCCGTCAGCGCCTGGCCGCCGAGCAGCGCCGGCTGCACGAAGGCATCCGCGGTGAAGCCGCCGAGCGGTTCCACCTCGTCCTTGACCATGGAGGAAACTTCGCCGGCCTTGATGTGCTTGAAATAGCGCGGCGGGAAACGCAGGATTCGATCGACGAGCTCGTAGCGGATGCGCCGCAGCAGCCGCTCGCCGAGGCGGCCCTTGTAGGTGTTGATGAAATACTTGAACAGGCCGTTGATGATGACGAGCACGAGGAACGTCAGGCTGAGGGCGAGCAGCGAGGGCATGCGCTCCAGCGGCAGGCCCGCGAAAAGCTCGACATGGCCGAAGAACGGCAGGTCGAAGGCGATCGGCATGAAGAGCTGGGTGTTGCCGGGCTGCTCGAATCCCGTCCCCTGGATCGGGCCGTTGACGATCTGCTTGGGCAGGTCGAAGGCCAGATAGTAGGGAATCATGGACAGGGCGACGATCAGCAGGATCGCGAGCTGCTGCGGCCGGGTGTGGACCCAAATGTACCGGGCGAGGCTTTTTTCCATGAAGAGCTTCTGTGCGTGAAAGGCCGCTGTCTCGTGTGAAGATTATAAGACAGCCGCAATACCGCAAGAGCTAGGTAGTCGCTCGCTGTTTTAGTAGGTCCCTCAGGATTTTTGCGGTGCGATTGGCGCCATCCAGTTGCAAAACAGGCACATTTTTCTCCGTTTCCGCGGAAAGCGCACGAGAAATTGCGTCTGCCATCGTCTCCCTGGAAAGCGTATCCTCGCGCAGCACGACAGCCCGGCCGAGCCGTTCCAGCCGTTCGGCACGCGCCGTCTGCTCGCTCTCGCCGCCCGATGCGAAGGGCACCAGCACGGCGCCGCAGCCGGCCTGCAGCACGTCGCAGACGGTGTTGTAACCGGCCTGTGAGACCGAGAGCCGCGCTGCCGCGAGGAGATTGCGGAAATCGGTGCGGAAGCGCACGAGATCGACATTGGCCGGGCATGCGCCGGAAAGGCGCGAAAAATCGGCCTGCGGCATGTTGGGGCCGGTGATCACCAGCCAGCGGCGGGCGCTATCGAGCTCCTGCACCGCCTGGAGTGCGGCCTCCACCAGACCGGCGCCGACAGCCCCGCCGCCAGCCGAGACGACGACGTCGTAGCGTTCTGCGGCAGGCTCTGCCGCCGGACCGCCGACGAGGCCGGTATAGACCACCCGCCCGGCAATGGCGTCCGCCAGCGGGAACGTATCCTCCAGACGCACGAAGGCGGGATCGCCGTGCACGAGCACCCGGTCGAAATGACGACGCACGAGGTCGATCGTCTCCTCGTCGCGGCCCGGCTTGGCGCGCTCCTGCAGGATGTCGCGTAGCGAGGTCAGGAGGAGGGGGCGCGGCGTGCTCGCCTCGATCGCCTCGATCAGCGGCAGCAGCTCGAAGCGCACCTGGCGGCGGCCGAAGGGGAAGGCCTCGACAATGACGATATCGGGCCGCAGGGCATGATAGGCGGCGAGCAGTTCGTCGCGCCGCGCGGCCTTGAAGGCCTCGTCGATGACCGCGCCGTTCTCGTCGACGAGCGCGGAAAAGCCGCCGTCACCGACCGCGATGGCCGGGAGGGCTATATGGTCGATGCCGGGACCGGGAAAGCCGTCGACCGGCATGCCGCCGGTGACGAGCGTGACCGCAAAGCCGTCATCGACGAGCGCGCGCACGATGCGGCTGGCGCGGGCGAGATGGCCGATGCCGAGCAGGTGCTGGACATAGAAGAGGACGCGCGGGACGCTCATCGGCGGGCTCCCGCCTCGAACAGCGCCTTCAGCTGCGCAATGCTGGTATGGTGGTCGAAGCTCCGGCGCACCTTCGCCTCGGCGGCCGCACCGAGGCGGTGGCGAAGGGCGGGATCGCGGATCGCACGTTCAAGCGCTCGGGAAAACGCATCCACGTCCTCGGAGGGGACGAGCAGGCCGTTCTCCTCGTTCTCGAAAAGCTCGGGAATGCCGGAAATGTCGGTCGCCACGCAGGCGAGCTGCTGGCTTGCCGCCTCCACCAGCACGTTCGGCAGACCGTCGCGGTCGCCGTCCGGCGTGATGCGGCAGGCGAGCGCGAAAATGTCGGAGCGGCGATAGGCGGCAAGCACATCCTTCTGGTCGACCGCGCCGAGCCACGTGATCCTTTGCGCGATGCCAAGCTCGTCGGCGAGCTTTTGCAGCTTCGCCCGCTCGCCGCCGTCGCCGGCATGGACGAAACGCCAGTGAAGATCGGCCGGAAGCCGCGCAAGGGCCTTCAACAGGACATCGTAGCCCTTCTTCGGCACCGCGCGCCCGACGCTGATGATGGTGACGGGATCCTGCGGGTCAGCTCCGTCACGCAGTGGGCGGGCATTGCCGCTCGCGGCGGCCTCTGCCGGATGGGCGCAGTCGCATCCGGCCGGGGGGGCGTGCTCCCCGGTCTCAAGCGGCGGAAACCGGTCGAGATCGAGGCCGTGGTAGCTGAGGTGCACCCGGTCGCGGTGCGGGCCGGCGAGGGTCTGCAGGTGGGCGTGGCCGGATTTGGTGCAGGTCACCGCCCAGTCGGCGATCGTCAGCTTGTCGGCGAGTTCCCAGTCCTTCGATGTCCAGATGTCCTTGGCATGGGCCGAGACCGAGAAGGGCAGGGCAAGCATGCGGGCCGCATAATTGGCGACGGAGGCGGGGGTGTGGATGAAATGGGCGTGCAGCCAGCCGCCGGCCTCGGGAAACTCCCCCACGAGCACCGCCGCCTGGCCGAAGCGGCGGAACCGGTTGCGGCTGAAATCGCGCGGCAGATCCTTCAGGAACTGGCGGAAAGCGGCCCCGAAGCCGGGAGCGCGAAGGCTTTTGAACAGGCCGCGCAGCACGCGCAGCGGCTCCTCGTGCAGGTATTCCGGCAGGTAGAACACCGGGGCCTTGATCTCGTCGTGTACGGGATGGCGTTTCTTGTCCGTCGGGCGGCGGAGCGAGACGAGCACAAGCTCGAGCCCGGCGCGCTCCAGCCCGCGCAGTTCCTGAGCGATGAAGGTTTCCGAAAGGCGCGGATAGCCCTTCAGCAGCACGACGATCTTATGCGGCAGCGACACGGCGGGCGTGGCCTCTTTCAAGCGACGGACGGCGGGGTGAGTTCCCGCGCGGAAAGCTCCTCGCCGACGATGCGGGCGATGTTGCGCAGGCCTTCGAGCCGGAGTTCGGGATTGCCGCTCGAGGGCGGTCGGCATTCCGGAAGGGTCTTCAGCACGGCGGCAAGGCGTGCGGGATCGGCCGATTCCTCCGGCAGCAGCATGTTGATGAGGCCGAGTTCGGCAGCGCGGGTGGCACGGATGAGCTGCTCCTCGCGCGGCTGCACGCGCGGCACGATGAGCGCCGGCTTGTCGAAGGAGAGAATCTCGCAATAGGTGTTGTAGCCGCCCATCGCCACCACGGCCTTCGCGCCGGCCACCAGGTCCTCCATGCGCGAATCGAACTCGATCACCTCGACATAGGGGATTTTCGCAGCTTCCTGCGTCAGCTTGGTGCGCTCGCCCTGCGGCATGTAAGGGCCGAGCACGATGAGGGCGCGATGGGTGAGACCGGCATCGTGCCGGTAGGCGCGCAGCACATCCTCCACCAGTTCAGCCCCGTCGCCGCCGCCGCCGGTCGTCACCAGGATGTAGTCGCCCGAGGGCTGGTACTGGGCGCGGTCCATCTGCAGCGCGTTGCGCTGCAGGAAGCCGACGAAGTTCAGCTTGTCGCGCACGCCCTGCGGCACGTCGAGGCCGACGAGCGGATCGTAGAAATCCGGCGGGCCGTAGACCCAGATGTCGTCGTAGAACCGCGCGATCTTGTGCATGACGTCCTTGCGCTTCCACTCGGCATCGAGCAGGTGCGGAGAATCCATGACTTCACGCAGGCCGAGGATCAGCCGCGTGCCGCGGCCCTTCAGGTAGGCCAGCGTTTCCTCCACCTCGCCGGAAAGGCCCATCGGCTCCTTGTCGATGATGAAGATGTCCGGATTGAACGTCTCGGCCGTGTGGCGGATGATCGACCGGCGCATGGTCAGCGTGTCTTCCAGGTCGATATGGCGCTCCAGCGAGGTGTATTCGCCGTTGCGCAGCTTGATGACGCTGGGGATCTTCACGAAGTCGACACGGGCGCGATAATCGAAGGCGCCGGCGATCGTCGCGCCCGAGATGATCAGGACGTTGAGGCCGCGATATTCCTCCACCAGCGCATGGGCGATCGTACGGCAGCGGCGCAGGTGCCCGAGGCCGAACGTGTCGTGGCTGTACATGAGGATGCGGGCGTGCTCGAAACTGCGGCTCAAGGGCAAAGTCTCCCGAAATCCGCCGGGCTCGCCATCGTGGAGGGGCGATTCTTCTGCATTCGTAATCCCGATTTCACTTATAGGGGTCAGCCGCATCACGCAGTCCATCGCCAAGGAAGTTGAAAGCCAGAATGACCAAAACGACGGGTACCACCGGAAAGAGCAGCCACGGATAGAGAGCGATAATGTTGATGCTGCGGGCTTCCGTCAGAAGGATGCCCCAACTGGTGATGGGTGGCCGGAGGCCGAGCCCGAGGAAACTCAGTGCCGTCTCCCCGAGGATCATGCCCGGAATGGTCAGCGTTGCGCTGGCGATCAGGTGGGACATGAAGCCGGGTATGAGATGGCGGCGAATGATGCGGGCGCTGCCCGCGCCCATGACCTGGGCCGCCAATACATAATCTTCCTCCCGCAAGGCAAGAAGTTTCGAGCGCACGGCGCGTGCAAGTCCGGTCCAGTCGAGCATGCCGAGGATGATCGTAATGCCGATATAGACGAGAATGGGGCTCCAGGTGACCGGGATGATCGCGGCGAGCGCCATCCACAGGGGAATGCTTGGAATCGACTGAAGGACCTCGATGACGCGCTGCACGATGAGATCGAAGACGCCGCCGTGATAGCCGGCAAGGCCACCGATGACGATGCCGAGCACGAAGCTCATGGCAACGCCGAGCGCACCGATGGTGAGCGAGATGCGCGCGCCATAGAGGATGCGCGAGAGCATGTCGCGCCCCAGCCGGTCGGTGCCGAGGAAGAAGAACTGGCCGTCCTTGGCCGGGCAGACAAGATGGACGTCCGAGGTGAACAGGCCCCAGAACTTGTATTTGTCGCCACTGCAGAAGAAGCGCAGCTTCTGCACGTCCGTCTTGTCGTCCGTGTAGACGCGCCGCAGATTGTCCATGTCGAGCGTCATCTTCTGGCCATAGACGAAAGGACCGACGAACTGGCCCTCATGCATGAAACGCAGGGTCTGCGGCGGGGAGTAGATGAAGTCGATGTTGCGGGTGTGCAGGTTGTAGGGCGACAGGAACTCGCTGACCGCGATCATCAGGTAGATGACGAGGAGGAAGATGCCGGAGACGAGCGCCATGCGGTGGCGGCGGAACTGCCACCACATCAACTGGAATTGCGAGGCCTGCGCGACCTTCTTCAGCTCCTCCGTCTTGTGTTCGGCGGCATAGGGGTCGAACGGCTTGTCCGAGACGAAATGGCCGAGCGGGGCGCCGGGTTCGGGAAGAGGCGTCTTCACTTGCGGCTTCCTCCGCCGAGCCGGATGCGCGGATCCAGAATGGCGAGCGCGATATCCGAGATCAGCACGCCGATGACCGTCAGGAAGGCCAGGAACATCAGGAAAGAACCGGCGAGATACATGTCCTGTGTCTGCAAGGCCTTGATCAGCATGGGGCCGGTCGTTTCGAGCGACAGCACGATGGCGGTCACCTCCGCGCCCGAGATGATCGAGGGCAGGATGGAACCGATATCGGAGATGAAGAAGTTGAGAGACATGCGCAGCGGATATTTGGTGAGGACACGCATCGGATGCAGGCCCTTGGAGCGTGCGGTCACGACATATTGCTTGTTGAGCTCGTCGAGCAGGTTGGCGCGCAGGCGGCGCACCATCGCGGCCGTGCCCGCCGTGCCGATGATGATCACGGGTATCCAGATATGCGAGAGGATGGAGCGGAATTTCTCCCAACTCATCGGCGCACCGAGGAACTGGCGGTCCATCAGCCCGCCGATCGAGACGCCGAACCAGATATTGGCGAAATACATGACGACCAGCGCCAGCATGAAGTTCGGCACGGCAATGCCGATGAGGCCTGCGAGCGTCAGGCCGTAGTCGCCCCAGCTATACTGGTGGGTGGCCGAGTAGATGCCGATCGGGAAGGCGATCAGCCAGGTGAAGATGATGGTCACGAAGGAGACCAGCACCGTCAGCCAGAGCCGGTCGCCCACCACCTCCGAAACGGGAAGGCGATATTCGAAAGAGTAGCCGAAATCGCCGATGAGCATGCCGCCGACCCAGTGCAGGTAGCGCAACGGCGCAGGCTTGTCGAAGCCGTAGCGCTCGCGCAGCTCCTCGATCTCGGCCATGTCGGTCGCCTCGCCCATGGCGCGCAGCTCCGAGATGTAGCTCTCGAAATAGTCGCCTGGCGGCAGCTCGATGATGGTGAAAACCAGCACCGAGATGAGCGCGAGCGTCGGAACCATGACGGCGATGCGCCAGAGGATGTAGCGGATCATCGGGCAGGCTCCTGGGGACGGGGCAGGGCGAAGCGGCAAGGTTTCGTCCGTGGCCGCCCCTCATCCGCCTGCCGGCTGGCTGACGACCACGTATGGAAGATCGCCTGTCCCATCACGCACCCTCCTCGTACCAGAACGTATCCGGCATGTAGACCCCGAGGAAGGCGGTGGGCTGGAAACCGCAGAGGGCCTTTTCCGGCATGTTGCGCAGCTGGCGCGCACGCACCACCGGTTGGGAAATGCCGTTGACCGTGCCGATGGTGAAGACCTGGTCGGCGTGATGGGCGAGCATTTCATGCCAGATCGCCGTGCGCTCCGCTTCCGTCGTCGTCATTTCCCAGGCGGCGAGCCTGTCGACGAGATACTGCACCTCGGGCATGTCGGGCGGCTCGCCCTTGGTCTTGACGGTCGCGTAATACATGCCCCAGACGGGCCACTGGTACTGGTCGTCGGAACTCGGCGCCAGTTCGGCGGGCGACATTTCCGGTGTGGGCACGCCATTGTCGAGCCCGTACCAGACGGACATCACCACCTCGCCGCCGATGGCGCGGCTGCGGAAGATGTCGCGCTGGGAAACCCGTACGAAAAGCCCGAGGCCGATCTCGCGGAAATAGTCGGTGACGAGTTCCAGCACATCCGTTTCCAGCGTGCTCTCGCCGGCGCTCTCGATGACGACCTGGGCGGGGCGGCCATCCGGAAGAAGCCGCGTGCCCTCGTCGTCGCGCTTGTCGAGCCCGGCCGCATCGAGCAGGCGGTTGGCCTCCGCCGGGTCATAGCCGGCATAGGCCTTTGCATAGTCCGGCTTGAAGAGGGTGCTTTCCGGCAGCACCGTGTTGGCACTTTCCTGGCCGAGGCCGTAGAAGACCGCCTTGTTGATCTCCGTACGGTTGATGGCGAGCGACATCGCCCTGCGCACGCGCACGTCGCGCAGCACCGTGCGCCAGCCTTCATCGCCGCAGTTGAGATTGGGGATCAGGGCGACACGCGAGCCCAGCGTGCGTTTCCACAGCATCACGTTGATCGGATACGTCGCCTCGGCGCTCTTCAGCAGCGTGTAGTCGGTGAAGTCGAGATTGCCGATCTGCAGGTCGCTTTCCCCGGTCGCCGTCTTGGCGGAGATGAGATCCGGCGAGGAGACGTTCAGCACCAGCCGGTCGACATAGGGCAGCTGCGTGCCGTTCTCGTCGACCCGGTGGAAGAACGGGTTGCGCTCGAAGATGAACTGTTCGGCGGGCGGGGCGGTGCGCGGCCGCCAGGCCTCCAGCGTCGGGAGATCCGGGTTTTCCGGCCGGGTCTGGCGCGACATCTTGATGTGCAGGCCGCGCCAGTCGTCGACGCGCTGCTTCTTGATATGCTTTTCCAGCGCCTCCGCTGTCTGGAACTTCTTGTGGAACTGCCGCATGTAGGCGGACGGCAGCGCCAGCACCAGCGGAATGGGCGAGGCGAGTTTCGGCAGGAAATCCGGGATCGGCTTTTCCCAAGTGTAGCGCACCGTCAGCGGATCGACCACGTCGAAGGCGGGCGGCTTGCCTTCGACGAGCAGGTCGGTGGGCGGACCACCCTTCAGGAGTTCGCGGTTGAGGATGACCTCTTCCCAGCAATAGCGGAAGTCCTCCACTGTGAAGGGGTCGCCGCTCGACCATCTGTGCCCTTCGCGCAGGCGGAAGGTGAAGATGCGCTCCTCTTCCACAGTGAAGCTCTCGAGGATGTCGGCGACGAGCTTCAGGTCGCGATCGTAGCCGACAAGGCGCGAATAGCTGTTGATCGGGACGAGGCGCACGTCGCGCTGGCCGCCGATCAGGATGCGCAACCGCCCGCCCTGCTTGCCGGGGACGCCGCCGAGCGCGGCGGTGTTGACGACGCGCGGCACCTTCGGCAGGCGCTCTGCAACCGGCGGCAGTTCGCCCGCGGCGATCTTGTCCTGGAAATAGGCGGCATCACTGTCCAAGCCGCGGGCGATGCCGGGAACGAAGGCGGCGGCCAGCAGGCCGAGTGTGGTGCGGCGCGTGATCACGAGCAAAGCTCCCGCATGTCGGCATTCCTGCGGGCAAGCACGAAATGGCCGCCACCGAGATCGGCCGGCGCCAGCCCCTCGCTGCCCTCCTCGTCGCGGAAGACCTGTGCCCAGCTCTCGCGCGAGACGGCGCTGGTCCGGCCGGCCGTCTCGAAGTTCAGCGGGCGCTCGAGATCGGGGAAGGGAACGGCATCGAGCAGCGCCCGCGTATAGGGATGCACCGGCGCGGTCATGATGATCTCGCGCGGCGCGATCTCGACGATGCGCCCGGCCCACATCACGGCGACCCGGTCGGCCATGTAATCGACCACGGCAAGGTTGTGCGAGATGAAGAGATAGGTGAGGCCGAGGTCCTTCTGGAGGTCCTTGAGCAGGTTGAGGATCTGTGCCTGCACGGAGACGTCGAGCGCGGAAACCGGTTCGTCGCAGATGATCATGCTCGGGCCGAGGGCAAGTGCCCGGGCGATGCCGATACGCTGGCGCTGACCGCCGGAAAAGGAGTGCGGATAGCGCTTCAGCGAGGCCTCGTCGAGGCCGATGGCGCGGATCAGGGCCTTCGACGCCATCCTGCGCTTGGCCGCATCGCCATAGTCGTGGATGTCGAGGGGTTCACGCAGGATGTCGCCGACCGTCATGCGCGGCGAGAGCGAGGATTGCGGGTCCTGGAACACCATCTGCAGGCGCGTGCGCAGCGATTGCAGCTCGGCGCCCTTGGCGTTCAGCACGTCGACCGGCCCCTTGCCGTCGTCGAACAGCACCGATCCGGCGTCCGGCTTGATCGCGCGCATCAGGATCTTGCTGACGGTGGTCTTGCCGCAGCCGCTTTCGCCGACGAGGCCGAGACATTCGCCGCGCCTGATGTCAAAGCTGACGCCATCGACGGCCGGCCGCGGCTTTTCCTTCTGCTGGCCCGGCATGGCCCAGTTGTCCTTGCGGGTCACGAAGGTCTTGCTGAGGTCGCGGACCGAGAGGATGACATCCGGCCCGGTGCGGGCCTGATATTTCTTCGACAGCAGGCTGTCCTGGTTGACCTCGATCTCGCGCAGCGGCTTCAGCCGGTCGCCGCGCTTCATGCCGAAATGCGGGATCGCCGCCATCAGGCCCTTGAGGTAGGGATGGGCAGGCCGATGGAAGATCGTCTCGACCGGCCCCGCCTCCATGATCTCGCCCTGGTAGATCACCACGACCTCGTCGGCGATGTTGGCAACGACGCCGAGATCGTGCGTGACGAGCAGCACCGCCATGTCCATCTGCTGCTGCAGGTCGCGCAGGAGTTTCAGGATCTGCGCCTGGATGGTCACGTCGAGCGCCGTGGTCGGCTCGTCGGCGATCAGCAGCGCCGGGCCGCAGACGAGCGCCATGGCGATCATCGCGCGCTGGCGCATGCCGCCGGACAACTCGAAGGAATACATGTCGTAGACCTTGCGCGGATTGTTGAAGCCGACGCGCGCCAGCATGTCCTCGCAGCGCTCGCGCATCTCCGCGACGGTAAGGCCGGTGTGGATGGCAAGGGACTCGCTGATCTGGTCGCCGATCGTGTGCAGCGGCGAAAACGAGGTCATCGGCTCCTGGAAGATCATGCCCATGCGCCCGCCGCGAATGGAGCGGATCTTCTTGCCGTCGCGGGGCAGGGGCAGGATGTCGATCGGGCCTTCGTCGGAGAGCGGGTCGTCGAAGAGGATCTTGCCGGTGACCCGCGCGGTCGGCGGCTGCAAGCCCATGGCGGTCTGGCTGATGACGGACTTGCCGGAGCCGGATTCTCCCACGAGGGCGGTCACCTTGCCGGGCAACACCCTGAGATTTGCGCCCCTGACGGCAGTGATCCTCGCGCCCATCAGGGAGAAGGAGACGTGCAGGTCTTCAATCCGCAGCAGGTCCCTCGGCCGGCGCATCGCATTCGAATTCATATGTGCTTTCCCGCCTGACGGATTTTATCCACGCGGCCTTTTCTTGATGTTCCCCGCCAAGACACTAGCGCGCACACTTTTTTCTGTCCACGCCTTACTCCAGGCAAGGTTGGGGGTTGTCGTTGCTCCGGCCGGGACCGAATATGAAGAAACGCCGCCGGCAGACGGGCACGCTCTTGCTTCCACCCCGCCGGCGGATGCAAAACCGCTTCGCACTTTTGCCGGAACTCCCCTAGGACAGCTTGATGTCAGCCAAGCAACGATTGAACGAACAACTGGAAAAAGCCGCCGAATACCGCGAGGACGGCGATTTCGGCGCCGCGTGGCAGGTGCTGGAGGCGGTTTCCGCCGATCCGGAGCGTGCCGCCCTCGGGCCGGAAACGGCGCTCGGCCTGCCGCGACGGCTGCATTCGGCCTTCCTCAAGCTCGCAAAAGCCGAGGACGATCCGCTGGAGCGGATCGGCTACCAGTACCATCTCGTGCCCGATCCGGACCTTCTGGCCACGTACGGAACCTTCTCCTCGGCCGAGCGGCGGGCGATCGCCGAGGCGAACCGCACCGCGATCCCGCCCGTCATCCATCAGGTCTGGATCGGGCAGGGGGCCGTGCCGCCCTCGGCCAAAGCCTGGGAAAAGCACGCCAAGGCCCATGGCTATGGCCATTTCCTCTGGCGGGAGAAGGACCTGGAAGAGGCCGGCATCCACGAGAACAAGGCGTTCCGCGCCATGCTGGAGCGGGGCGACTATCCCGGCGCCGTCGATATCGCGCGCTATCTCCTCGTCGAACAGGAGGGCGGCATCTACCTCGATTGCGACTGGTATCCCGCCCGCGCCGACATCAGCTTCCACGATCTCTTGCCGATGACCGGGCTTACCGCCATGGCGGAGGACATTCCCCGCAAGACCGGCCGCGGCAGCCTGCTGCTCGCCAATTCCTTCCTGGCCGCGCCCGCCCATCACCCGGTCCTCATCCGCCTCAATGCGGTGCTGCCCGATGTCGTCGCGGCCATGCCCGGGGCGCCGGCCTGGTGGTCCACCGGCCCGCTGATCTTCACCGTCATCGCCCGGGGCGGCGCGATCACGCTGGCCGACGCCGCGCTTGTGGCGGGCGACCTGCCGCGCGGCGCACCGTTCGGCGATGTCGAGGCGGCCTGCCGGGCGGCCGAGCATGACGATGGCGGGTTGTTGCTGGCCTGGAAATCGTGGTGACAGGCGCCCCCTGGCCCGCAGGGCGGAAGGCGCGGGGTGGCGAAGACCGCCGCCGCACACTAGATACCGCCCGCATTCCGCTTGAAGCGGGCGGCGTTCCGTGCTTTGCCCGGCGTTGTATTCTATCTGTGATCGTCGACGGCCAGGACAGCCGCGAAAAGGTCCCATCCGGAGAAGAAGCATCATGAAGATCGCGATGATCGGTTCGGGCTATGTGGGCCTGGTATCCGGCGCCTGTTTTGCCGATTTCGGCCACACCGTCGTATGCATCGACAAGGCCGAAGCGAAGATCGAGGCGTTGAACCGCGGCGAGATCCCGATCTTCGAACCGGGTCTCGAGGCGCTGGTGGCGGAGAACGTCAAGGCGGGCCGGCTCTCCTTCACCACCGAATTTTCCGGCCCTGTCAGCGAGGCCGACGTCGTCTTCATCGCCGTCGGAACGCCTTCACGGCGCGGCGATGGCCATGCAGACCTCTCCTATGTCTACGCCGCCGCCCGCGAGATCGCCCAGTCGGTCAAGGGTTTCACCGTCGTCGTCACGAAATCGACCGTGCCCGTCGGCACCGGCGACGAGGTCGAGCGCATCATGCGCGAAACCCGCCCCGAGGCCGACATCGCCGTCGTGTCGAACCCGGAGTTCCTGCGCGAGGGGGCTGCGATCAGCGATTTCAAGCGACCGGACCGCATCGTCGTCGGCATCGAGGACGAGCGGGCGCGCGAGGTGATGACGGAGGTCTACCGGCCGCTCTACCTCAACCAGTCGCCGCTGCTCTTCACCACCCGGCGCACCTCCGAGCTGATCAAATATGCGGCCAACGCCTTCCTCGCGATGAAGATCACCTTCATCAACGAGATTGCGGATCTCTGCGAAAAGGTCGGCGCGGACGTGCAGCAGATCTCGCGCGGCATCGGCCTCGACGGGCGCATCGGCGCCAAGTTCCTGCATGCCGGCCCCGGTTATGGCGGCTCGTGCTTCCCGAAGGACACGCTGGCGCTGGTCAAGACCGCGCAGGACAATGACAGCCCCGTGCGGCTGATCGAGACCACCATCGCCATCAACGACACGCGCAAGCGCGCCATGGCCCGCAAGGTCGTCACCGCACTTGGCGGCGAGGTGCGCGGCAAGAAGATCGCCGTGCTCGGCCTCACCTTCAAGCCGGAGACCGACGACATGCGCGACGCGCCGTCGATCTCCATCATCCAGGCCCTGCAGGACGGCGGCGCGAAAGTTTTCGCCTACGACCCCGAGGGCATGGAGGCCTCCCGGACCGTGCTCGACCACGTGACCTACGGCACCTCGCCCTACGACATTGCCGAGGGTGCGGAGGCGATGGTCATCGTCACGGAATGGAACCAGTTCCGCGCGCTCGATTTCCAGCGGCTGAAGGCGAGCATGGCCAAACCCGTGCTGGTGGACCTGCGCAATGTCTACAAGCCGGAGGAAGTGGCCCGCCACGGCTTTGCCTATTCGAGCATCGGCCGCGGCACCTCTCCGATGGTCGCACCGGTCTCCGAGGCGGCGGAATGACGCATTTCCTCGTCACCGGCACCGCGGGCTTCATCGGCTTCCACCTCGCGCGGCGCCTGCTCGCCGACGGCCACACGGTCACCGGCTTCGACGGCATGACACCCTATTACGACGTGCGGCTGAAGGCGCAGCGCCTCGCCCTGCTCGAACCTCATGACGGCTTCCGCCAGGTCACCGGCCGGCTGGAGGACCGCGCCGCGCTCGATGCCGCGGCCGCGCTGAAAGAGCCCGACGTCATCCTCCATCTCGCCGCCCAGGCCGGCGTGCGCTACAGCCTGGAAAATCCTGGCGCCTATGTGGAATCCAACCTCGTCGGCTCGTGGAACGTGCTGGAGCTGGCACGCGCGCTGCAACCGAAGCACCTGCTGCTCGCCTCCACCTCCTCGATCTACGGCGCCAACGAGAAGGTTCCCTTCGCCGAGGCCGACCGGGCCGACGAGCCGATGACGCTCTATGCCGCCTCGAAGAAATCCATGGAGCTGATGGCGCATTCCTACGCCCATCTCTATGGGGTGCCGACGACGGCCTTCCGCTTCTTCACCGTCTACGGCCCCTGGGGCCGGCCCGACATGGCGCCGATCAAGTTCTCCGACGCCATCCTCTCCGGCCGCCCGATCGACGTCTATGGCGAAGGCAGGATGAGCCGCGACTTCACCTATATCGACGACATCGTCGAGGCCATCGTGCGGCTCGTCGACGTCGTGCCGCGGGAAGACGGCCGTGTCACGGTGCCCGACATCATCGATACGCTCTCGGCCGGCGCGCCCTTCCGCACCGTCAACATCGGCGGCGGTCAGCCGGTCGGGCTGATGACCTTCATCGAGACGATCGAAAAAGCGCTCGGCCGCCCCGCCACGCGCAACTACATGCCCATGCAGCCCGGCGACGTGCCCCGCACCTTCGCCTCCACCGACCTGTTGACCCACCTCACCGGCTTTGTCCCACGCGTGTCGCTGGAAGACGGCATCGCCGCCTTCGCGGCATGGTATCGGGAGTGGCGGGCGCACTGACGCCGCGTCTGCCCACGGGGCAGGGGTGGCGCAAGGTGACTGGGGCCGCCAGACAGTGCCTCGGAGATCAGATCCGCATTTTTCGCCCTCAGATCACATAAGACGATTTATGGAACGCATGTGCCAACCATGCCTCCGGCCGGAAGCGTCTCACCCGGCAGCTGGTTCTGTCGCATGGCAGGATTGCAGGTCGTAGAGGCGGAAGACCGGGCGGGGGCCGGCGGGGAGCGGTTTGGCGGGAGTGAAGGCGATGCGACGTGTCTCGCCGGCCGCAAGGTCGAAGGCATTGTCGGAATAACGGCCGTCGGTGTCGGTCTCGATCATCACGAAGAGCGCCAGTCCGGTGGCAGTGACATCGAGGTGGATGGTCCCGTCCGGTCCATCTTCCTGCGTGAATGTCAGCCCGGCCGGCTCCAGGTCCAGCGCCTTGTAGGTGCCATGCACATAGTGCCCTTCGCCCTGCATGCCGTTCGATGCGGTGAAGCGCCAGACGATGAGGGCACCGGCCGGCAGATCCGCCGCCGTGACGGTCGCAGCGGTCACCGCGGCATCCGGCGTGCAGGCCGCCCGGACATCCAGGATCGGCCGGCGCTTCCCCTTCATGTCGAGGAGCGCGATCGAAAGGTCGACCGTCACATCGGCAAGCGTGTCGTTGACCAGCGAGAAGCGGATCGCTTCGCCGCCTTCCTCCGGGATTGCCGCGATCACGACCGGCTGGAAGAAGCGGCGGACGAGATAGTGCATCGCCTTCCAGCGGCCGCCATAGTCGAGGCTCGACCAGGAGGCGACCGGCCAGGTGTCGTTGAGCTGCCAGTAGAGCGTGCCCATGCAATGCGGCTTCAGCGAACGCCAGTATTCCACCGCCGTCTTGATGGCGAGACCCTGCTGGATCTGGCTGAGATAGACGAAGTTCGGGAAATCCTTCGGGAAGCGGAAGTAGCGGAACATGGTGGCGGCGATGCGTTCGTTGCCGCCGGCATTCTTCTGATGCAGTTCCATGACGGGCGAGGCGATGTTCATATCCCTCGCCTCGGCATAGGTCTTGATGACGGGCAGCGACGTATAGGACTGGAAGCCGAACTCCGAGCAGAAACGCGGCCGCACGCTGCGGTAATTGTCGAACGGCTTGTTCTCGTGCCAGACGGACCAGTAGTGCATGTCGCCAGAGCCATCGGCATGCCAGGCGTCGCCGAAATCGAGATAGCCGGAGGCCGGGCTCGACGGCCATCAGATCGCATCGGGCGCCGCCTTGCGCATCGCCTGCTCGATCGTGCGGTTCAGGCGATCATAGGACACGAGGTAACGGTCGCGGTCCTTCCGCGGCTCGTCGAACCAGGTGAGCGCGCCGACCAGCTCGTTGTCGCCGCACCAGAGCGCGAGCGACGGATGGGAGGAGAGGCGACGCACCTGGTAGTCCACCTCCCGTGCGACATTGTCGAGGAAGTCCTCGGTGGAGGGATAGAGATTGCAGGCGAACATGAAGTCCTGCCAGACGAGAAGACCCAGCCGGTCGCAAAGGTCGTAGAACCAGTCCGGCTCGTAAAAACCACCGCCCCAGACGCGGATCATGTTCATGTTGGCTGCCGCAGCGGATTGCAGGAGATCCGCGGTCCCGTCCGGGCTCGACAGTGAAAACAGCGCGTCGGCCGGGATCCAGTTGGCGCCGCGGCAGAAGATTTCGCGCCCGTTGACCTTCAGCGCGAAGCGGCTTCCGGCCGCGTCGGGCGTGGTGACGAGCTCCACCATGCGCAGACCGATCTGCCTGACGACGACATCACCGGGCAGCTCCACGCGAAGCGTGTAGAGCGCCTGCTCACCGCTTCCCGCCGGCCACCACAGCCGCGGCGCGGCGATCTCGAAGACATGGGTGACAACCGTTTCGCCGGCATTGACGCCGACATCGAGGCGGACACGCTCGTCATCAAGCGCGAAATGGAGGGCCACGATGTCTGGGTTCTTCGCAAAAACCGTCGCCGCCACCTGCAGATAGACCGAACCATCCGCATTGTGCGTCTGCCGCGTCGTCACGTGCTCGATGCGGGCCCTGTCGAGCCGGCAGAGCCGGATCGTGCCGTAGAGACCCAGCGGCGCGATCGCGATGTTCCAGTCCCAGCCGAAATGGCACTGCGGCTTGCGCAGCATGTTGCCGTTGGGGATGGGCGAATTGCCGGGATGGTAGGGAACGTAGAAGGGCTGCCGGGCCTGTCGGTCGGCACCCGCCGCGATGCTCGACTGGAAGACGATGCGGATGACATTCTCGCCCGCCTTCAGCTGGGCGCCGACATCGGGCCGGTAGCGGCGGAAGCAGTTGTCGGCGAGCAGCACCGGCGCGTCGTTGACGAAGACGGCTGCCACCGTGTCGAGATAGTCGATGTCGAGGTACCAGTCGCCATCCGGTTCCGGCAACAGGAAGCGGCGCTCGAGAACCCAGTCGCGGTGCGCCACCCATTGCACCGCCTCCTCGTTGCGGCCGACATAGGGATCAGGAATGAGGCCCGCGGCCGTCAGCGCCGTGTGCACATCGCCCGGCAGCGTGATCGGCGCCGTGATGTCGCCATCGGCCGAGGTGAGTGTCCACGGGCCGGAAAGATCGATCGCGGGATTGGCTTTCGGCAAGGATGTCATGGCTTTGTCCGGATCTGCCGCTCGATGGACGACCGGCGGCCTGCAGGGATCGGCAGCGACGATGACCACACGCGCAGGTGCATCGACATTCGCCAACTTAATCGATAATGTAAATTGCTACGCCACGTCGGAATATTTTTCAATATACCACCAATAGTATCTTCTACTGTTCTGATTCATAAAGATATTTTTCTGAGCGGGGACATTACCCAAGATACTTTATCGTTAAAGCCAATCATAGAAAATTTCGAGCGGATGCCCGGCGGAACTGATCGCATCAGGCGCCATAGGGAAATGGAGAGCGACATGCGGGATGGAAACCTGCCACCCACCCTGAAGACGATCGCCTTCATGACGGGCCTCAGCACCACATCGGTTTCACGCGCGCTCAGCGATGCGCCGGATATCGGGTCGGAAACCAAGGAACGCGTCCGGCTCGTCGCCAGCCAGATCGGCTATCAGCCGAACAGGGCGGGCCTGCGCCTCCGGACGGGCAGGACCAGCGTGCTGGCACTGGTCCTGAATGTCGACGACGAGATCATGGGCTTTACCAGCCAGATGATCTTCGGCATTTCGCAGGCGCTGAAGGACACGGGATACAATCTGATCGTCAGCCCGAGTTCCCATGACAGCGATCCCCTGCTGCCGGTCCGCAACATCCTGCAGAGCCGCTCGGCCGACGGCGTCATCATCATGCGCACTGCGCCGGACGACCGGCGCGTGCAGCTGCTGCTGGAGAAGGACTTTCCCTTCGTGACCCATGGCCGGACCGATTCCGGATGGACGCATCCCTTCCACGATTTCGACAATGAGAGCTTCGTCTATCAGGCCGTCGGGAAGCTGGCCGGCCGGGGCCGCAGGCGGCTGGCGATCATTCGCCCTCCCCGCGATCTCACCTACGCGGCCCATATCGCCGCCGGGCTCGAGCGCGGGCTGCGCGACTTCGGCATGACCGAGGTGCCGTTGCCGGTCTCGATCGATACCCCCCTTCTCGACGTCAGGGCCGCGATGGACCGCGCGATGCGGGCGCCGGAGCCGCCGGACGCCGTCCTCTGCGTCAGCGCCAGCCTCGCCGTTGCCGTCAGCGCTGGTGCCGAGATGGCCGGCAAGGAGATAGGCAAGGACCTCGACATCGTTTCCAAGCAGGTCTCGCCCGCCCTCAACTGGATGCGCCCGGAGATCCTGACGGCCGACGAGGACGTGCATCTGGCCGGCCGCGAGATGGCGAGAGCGCTGATGGCCCGGATCGCCGGCGCCGATGCCCGCAGCCTGCAAACCCTCAGCCACCCGGTCTGGAAAAATCCCGAAGCGGCCTCACACCTGCGTTGATAGGCACCGCGCCGGCGCAACGCCCGGTTCGCATGCCGGCAAGCCCGGCGGGGAAAACACCCGGCGCCAACCCTGGCAGTGTTGCAGGCAAGCGCCCGTCGTGCTGAAACCAGCAAACCGGTTTTGTCCAGCGGAGGAGTGTTTCGTGACGGTCAGGACATTCGGCAAATCGTCTGACGAGACGATCCAGCGGCAAAGGAAACGCCTTGCCGCACTGGAAAACCTCGATCTCCTCAACGGCCCGCGCGACGCGGGCTTCGACCGGTTCGTCCGGCTGATCCAGCAGATCTTCACCGTGGAGATCGGCCTCGTCTCCCTCATCGACGGGCATCGGCAATGGTACCAGGCCTGCTCCGGCCTTTCCGCAGACGAGGCCCCGCTCGAGGATACGTTCTGCCGCCATGTGCTTGTCGACGAGCAGCCGATGATCGTCCAGGACGCAACGCGGGATCCGCGTTTCGTCGCGCATCCCGCGGTCACCGGCCCCGAGCACATCCGCTTCTATGCCGGCGTGCCGCTGAAGACCAAGGCCGGCTCCACAGTCGGCACGGTCTGCGCGATCGACCGGAGGCCGCGCTCCTTCGGCCGGAAGGATCTCGACATCCTGCAGGAGCTGGCGGGGGCTGCGATGGACCGGATCGAACTGATGCAGACGGCCGCGACCGACAGCCTGACCGAGGCCCTCACCCGCCGCGCCTTCAAGCGCGAAGCGGAACAGCTGATCGCCGCGGCACTGCGCCACAAGCACGACCTGTCGTGCCTGGTGCTGGATGTCGATCACTTCAAGAACGTCAACGACACCCACGGCCATGCGGCGGGCGACGAGGCACTGAAGGCCGTGGCCGCCGCCTGCCGGTCCAGCCTGCGCGCCAGCGATCTTTTCGGGCGGCTCGGCGGCGAGGAGTTCGCCATCGTACTGCCCCATACCAGCGCGGAAGATGCGATGATCACCGCGGAAAAGCTGCGCGGCGAGATTGCCGCATGGCCGATTTCCGGCGCCTTCGGCACACTCGCCGTTACCGCCAGCTTCGGCTGCGCGGCTCTGTCCATCGTCGGGCGGGACATCGAAACGTTGCTGGCCCAGGCGGATGCCGCCATGTACCACGCCAAGCAGAACGGGCGAAACCGCTGCACCGCCTGGTCGTCCCTGCAGGCGGCCGGCGGTATCGGCGCACGGCGGCGCGTGCTGAAGGCCGGATCCATCATCTTCAACGACCGCCGCTCGACGATCGACTGCACCGTCAAGAGCCTCGGCGTGGACGGCGCGGGCATCACGGTCAGCAATTCCGCGGGCATACCGCCCGATTTCATGCTCTCCATCAAGGCGGAGGGCTTCGAAACGGCCTGTTCGGTCATTGCCCGCGACCGGCAGAACCTCGAAGTGGCCTTCTGCTAGCAAACGGCAAGCCGGTCAGGAGACCTTGCCGCGCTCCGCAAGAAAATCGAGCAGCGCCCTCACGCGGGAAGGAAGCGGCCCGCCCTGGCCGACATAGACCGCATGGAAGGCCTCCTTCTCTTCGGCACCAAGATGCCCGAGCACAGGCACGAGGCGGCCGGCGGCAATGTCTTGGCGCACGGTGAAGGCGGAAAGACGGGCAAGGCCGACCCCCGCCAATGCCAGATGGCGAAGGGCTTCGCCGTCGCTCGCCTGGATACGGCCCGTGGCGGGCACGATGACGGCCTTGCCGTTCTCCCGCAGCGGCCAGCCGTCCACTGCCCGCGTATAGCCGAAGCCGAGGCGGTTGTGCGCCTGAAGCTCGGCGATCGTGCGGGGTTCGCCGCAGCGTGAAAGGTAGGCGGGCGCGGCAACGACGACCAGTTGCGTCTCCCCCAGCTTGCGGGCGATGAGGCTCGAGCTTTTCAGCGGCCCGGCACGCACGGCGACATCGGTGCGCTCGGCAAGAAGATCGACGACGGCGTCGGTCAGAATGATGTCGAGGGTGATGCCGGCATGCAGCGCCAGAAACTCCGGCAGAAGCGGCGCGAGCACATGCGTGGCATAGGACGCGCTGGTGTTGATGCGCACGCGCCCGACCGGCTGCTCCCCGAGGCCCGCCGCCCGCTCGGCATCCTCCAGATCAGCCAGGATGCGCTTTGCCCGCTCGTAGAACGCGCAGCCCTCCGGCGTCACTTGCAGCTGCCGCGTCGAGCGGTTGAGCAGGCGTGCACCGAGCCGCGCCTCCAGCCGCGCGATGAGCTTGCTGACCGCCGAGGGCGTCATGCCCGCGGCACGCGCAGCGGGCGAAAATCCCCCGAGCTCGACCACGCGCGCAAAGATCTCCATTTCGCCGGATCGGTTGACTTCGGATCGACCCATGATGAATTCAACTCACAAATTATGTTCCTCTCGGATATCTAATTCACCCTCTCGTCAGTGTCTATCTTCCGGTCAACACACGATTGGAGTGGACAATGCCTCTAGCGCTTTACGCCCTGACGGTTGGTGCCTTCGGCATCGGCGTCACCGAATTTGTCATCATGGGCCTCCTTCTGGAGGTCAGCAGCGAACTGAACGTCACCATCGCGGCCGCGGGGCTGCTGATTTCCGGCTACGCGCTCGGCGTCACCATCGGCGCACCGATCCTGACGGCGATGACCGCACGCTGGCCGCGCAAGCGCGTGCTTGTCGGCCTGATGGCCATCTTTGTCGCCGGCAACGCCGCCGCGGCGCTTGCGCCGGACTACGGCTGGCTGATGGCCGCACGCGTGCTGACGGCGTTGACCCACGGCACCTTCTTCGGCGTCGGCTCGGTCGTCGCCACGAACCTCGTCGCCGAGGACAAGCGCGCCTCCGCCATCGCCCTCATGTTCACGGGACTGACCGTAGCGACGGTGATCGGCGTGCCGTTCGGCACCTGGCTCGGCCAGCATTATGGCTGGCGGTCCACCTTCTGGGCCGTCACGCTGGTCGGACTGGCCGCGCTGATCGTTCTCGCTACGCTGGTTCCCCGGGATACGGCCGCGCCCGCCGTGTCGGACTGGCGGGCCGACCTGCGGGCGATCGCCCGCCCCGCCGTCCTGCTCGGTCTCCTGACCACGGTGCTCGGCTATGCCGGCGTCTTTGCCGTCTTCACCTATGTCGCGCCGCTTCTGACTGAGATCAGCGGCTTCTCGGATACCGCGGTGTCGCTGATCCTTCTGGTCTTCGGCGGTGGGCTGGTCGTTGGCAACCTGCTGGGCGGAAGGCTCGCCGACCGCAACCTGCTGCGCTCCATCTTCGGCACCCTTGCCGCCCTCGCCCTTGTGCTCGGGCTGATGACCTTCGCCTTCAACAGTCAGGTGGCCGCGGTGATCTTCATCGGGCTCCTCGGGGCCGCCGGCTTTGCCACGGTCGCCCCCTTGCAGATGTGGGTGCTTTCCAAGGCGGAAGGCGCAGGCCAGAGCCTCGCTTCGAGCTTCAATATCGGCGCCTTCAACCTCGGAAACGCCATCGGCGCCTGGGTCGGCGGCGTGATCCTCGACCAGGGGCCCGGCCTCGCCTGGGTGCCGCTCGTCGCCGCCGCCTTTCCCGCCGCCGCCATCCTCGTCGCCGCGCTTGCGGCACGGAGCCCGCAGCCTTCCGCGCAAACCGTCTACGCAAATCAAACCGCAGGATTGAGCAAATGACCTCTCTTACAGTGCGCCTCGCCCCAATCGGGGAGGCATATGACTGGAATGCAAAGAGAAAGGAGGATGTGAAGACTTGCCTGCCCCCTGCTGCGAGGGGGCATGAGCCCAAGCGGCGGTGACCTGCCGTCAACTGGCAGGGTGACGTAGCCCGCAGGAAAAGGGGATTGAGGCGAAGCCGTTACGCCAAGATGGTTCCCGAGGCTGAAGTATTGGAAGGTTGAGGAACACGAACCGGTTAACCCGCATCTGAGGGCTGAAAGGTCGCCTTCGCCTACACGGCTTAACAGGCGAAATGCTGATGAAGCTGCCGGACACGTAAGTCGGCGGCATCCGAATACGGTCGTATATGTAGGTCGCCCGTATGGGGTCATGGGGAGAATGCAGCCAGACCATGACATCGGCATCGACTTGCGGAACGCAAGGGAAAAGACTGCGACCGGCAGCCTCACCAATACGCAGACGTCCAGCATATGAACGAGGGAAGGCATGATGGAATGACAACGATGTTCTGCGTCGCAAGGGAGTTGACCCTGATGTCCATCATGTTGGCGGAGTTCCCGTAGTAGTCCGGGATGGGGAAAGCCCATCACATGGCGAAGGGGAACAGTTCAAACTGCTTGAAGTGCAAACTACCTGACCAAGCGAGGTGAAGACCTTTGATAATCAGTGAAATGCAGCACAAGCTCGCAACATGGGCCGAGAGCGATCCAAACCGACGGTTTGATCGTCTTCTTCGGTTGATTGCCAATAGGGAATGGCTTGCCGAGGCCGCTCGGATGGTTCTGGCGTCAAGCGGCGCACGAACGCCGGGTATTGACGGAATGGACAAGCAAAGACTGCAGGTCAAACTGGATCAGCATCTGGACGACCTGCGGACAAGCCTGCTGGAGGAGAGCTACCGCCCCCAGCCGGTCAAGCGCATCTATATCCCGAAATCGAACGGCAAGCTACGACCACTGGGTATTCCAACCCTGACGGATCGTATTGTTCAACGCGCTATGCTGATGGCCATGGAGCCAATCTGGGAGAGCGATTTCCATCGTTTATCCTATGGCTTCCGGCCGGAACGGAGCGTGCATCATGCCGTCCGCACCGTGAGGATACAGCTTCAGGATGGTGCCGACACAACGAGGGGCCGCTGGATCATCGAAGGTGATCTGGCCAGCTACTTCGACACGGTCCAACACCGGCTGCTTCTGAAATGCGTGCGGCGACGGGTGCAGGACGGACGGTTCGTTGATCTTCTCTATAGGTTCTTGAAGGCAGGCCACATCGACCGTGGCCTGTTCACAGCCTCCAGCGAGGGTGTCCCGCAAGGTGGCGTTCTGTCACCGCTCCTGTCCAACATCATGCTCCACGAGTTTGATATGTGGCTGGAGGCGAAATACCTGAGCAACAAGGCCCGCAAGGATCGCTGGGCATGGAACTTCGGCATCCAGCAGGGCCGCCCCATTACGGTTCGCGAGAATCGGCAATGGAAACCGGCTGTCGCCTATTGCCGCTACGCTGACGACTTTGTCGTGATCGTAAAAGGAACCAGAGCTCAGGCAGAGGAAATCCGCGAGGAATGCCGGGCGTTTCTGGAAGGTGAGTTGAAGTTGACGCTGAACATGGAAAAGACCCATGTCACCCACGTCAATGACGGCTTCGTCTTTCTGGGGCACCGGATCATCCGCAAGCGTGGGGCACATGGACGGATGTCCATCGTCACGACGATACCCAAGGAAAAGGCCAAGGGGTTTGTTCGCAGGCTCACCGAAGCCTTATCGGGCAATCATGGTGTCAGTACGGTCGACATGATCTCGAGCCTGAACCGCCAATTGGTGGGATGGGCGGCGTTCTACAAGTTCACCGACTTCACGGCGTATGTCTTCCGGCGCATCGACCATGTCGTGTTCTGGAAAATGGCGCATTGGCTGGGACACAAGTACCGATCCCGCATCAAACCCTTGATGCGGAAATGGGTCAGGGTCCCGGAACCGGGCAAGGCGAAAACCTGGCTCGTGTTTGGTCGAAATGAACGCGGTGAACCCGTCGGAAAAGCGCTACACCGGCTTATCTCAAGCCCCAAGGCGCAATTCCGGTGGCGTAATCCGGAGGAAAACCCATACATCTTCCGGACCGAGAACCGCAGTACCGTCACTTCGCAATACCATGACGTTGCCATGGCCATGGGCCAAGCTTGAATAGAGAGCCGTATGCGCTGAAAGGTGCACGTACGGTTCGGGGAGGAGAAGCGCATCTGCGCTTCTTACTCCACTCACACTGGCCGACCCGCCGCCGTCAACCGCGTGAAAAACCTGCCGGCACCGTGCTTCTCGCCAGCACCCTCGTGCTTGCCGCCGCCCTCTCCGGCCCATCGCCGGCGATGGCCGCAGAGACGAGCTGGGTTGGAACCTGGGCGGCGAGCCCCCAGCCGATCTGGGGAGCGGATTTCGCCCTGCCCACGAAAATCCCCGCCTCCGTGACGGACGAGACCATCCGCCAGATCGTGCGCGTCAGCCTCGGCGGCTCGCGCATCCGCCTCGTCTTTTCCAATGCCTATGGCGACCGCCCGCTGCGGATCGGCGGAGCGAGCGTGGGGCTCGCCGGAGAAACCGGAGCGGTATCCGGCACGATCCATAAGATCACCTTCGGGGGCGGCGATACGATCGTCGTGCCACCCGGCGCGCCCGTCGTCAGCGATCCCATGGACATCGAGGTCGATGCCCAGGGCAAGCTCGCCGTCTCCCTCTACCTGCCCGGCGAAACGCCGCTGACCACCTTTCACTGGGACGGCCGGCAGACAGCATGGTTCGGCAAGGGAGACCTCACGGCGGCGAAGGACTTCCCCGCGACGGCGAGCACGGACACCCGCCTTTTCCTCAGTCAGGTGCTGGTCGATACGCCGAACGAAGGCACTGTCGTTGCAATCGGAGATTCGATCACCGACGGGAACGGCGCGACGGTCGATGCCGACACCCGCTGGCCCGACTTCCTTGCAAGGCGCCTCGCCCCGCATCGGGTGGCTGTGCTGAACGCCGGCATTTCTGGCGGCCGGCTGCTGCAGGACAAGATGGGCGTGAACGTCGCCGCGCGGCTTGAGCGGGACGTGTTCTCCCAGCCGAACCTGAAGGCCATCATCGTCCTTATCGGCATCAACGACATTTCCTGGCCCGGCACGGACTTTGCCCCGAACCAGCCGCGACCGACGGCGCAAGACCTGATCGCCGGTTACCGGCAGGTGATCAGCCTTGCCCATGCGCGCAATGTCAGGGTCATTGGAGCGACGCTGCTGCCCTTCGAGGGCGCGCTCAGCGGAACGCCGCTCGACAACTACTATCACCCCGACAAGGACGCCCTGCGCCAGGAGATCAATCGCTGGATCCGGGAGAGCGGCGCTTTCGATGCCGTCGTGGATTTCGACGCGGTGCTGCGCGATCCGGAGCGCCGTGAGCGCATCGCCCCGTCGTTCGATTCCGGTGACCATCTGCATCCTGGCGATGCGGGCAACCGGGCAATGGCGGAGGCCATCGATCTCGACGCACTGCTCGGCCGCTGATCCCGGCCACCGTTCCGCGCGGAAGGCCCCGGCTGTCCGCCGGGGCCCTCGCCTCGTCAGTCGGCGACGGAAACATCCGGGGCGACGGAGCCGATATTGTAGCCTTCGAGCTGGGCGGCCGCGCCGTTCTTCTGCGGGAAGTTGAGGATCGTCGCAGTGCCCGGCGTGACGGGAACGACGCGCGACGGCGGCAGGTCGAGGAATTCATGGCAGACGGCGCGGATGACGCCGCCATGGGCGACGACCAGCAGGTCACCCTCCGTGCGGGACATCCAGTCGTGCACACCATCGGCGACGCGGCCGCGGAAGGCGCCCCACGTCTCGCCCCGCGTCGGGGTGAAAGTGCCGGCGCGCCAGGCGACGTAGTCCTCGGGATGGTCGGCGATCAGGTCCGGTTTGCGCAGGCCCGTCCACTCGCCCATGTCGAGTTCGCGGAACCGCTCGTCGGAGGGGGCGTCGGGGTGGCCGATGAGCGCGACGGTCTGCCGGGTGCGGCCGAGATCCGAGGCGATGATGCGGGCCGGCTTCAGCGCCTTGGCATAGGGGCGGAAGCGCTTGACCTGTGCGACGCCGCGCTCGGACAACAGCGAGTTGTCCTGGCCCTGCAGCCGCTGCTCGGCGTTCCATTCCGTTTCGCCGTGACGCATGAGGATCAGCCTCATTGATGTATCCTTTCTCCAGTGGCGGCAAAGACCGCATCGGGTGTTCGAATGAACGAGAGGGGGATCGGCTCGCCGGGCGTCGCCGTGAAATAGCCGTCCGCCATGCCGGTGATGCGCAGGTCACCGATCATCGCGGTCACCATGGTGCGTCCGGCAATCGGCGCGGCCTCGGCAAAGCGCGCCGTCAGCGAGGGCATGCCGGCGACGACGCCGACGCCGACATCCTCGGCACGGTAGAGGAGCTGCGCTTCCGCCCGCCCGCCGGCAAGCGCCGCCGGCGCGAGGGCGAGGTCGTTGAAGAGGAGGGCATCACCCTTGAGGCGCACCGGCAAGAGATTGGCCGGCGGCGTGCCGAGGAAGGTGGCGACGAAGGTGGTCTGCGGGTTGCGCAGGAGGTCGATCGGCTTGCCGAACTGCTCGACGCGGCCATTGTTGAGCACCGCGACGTGGGTCGCCATCGTCATCGCCTCCACCTGGTCGTGGGTGACGTAGACCGAGGTTGCGCCCGTTGCCCGGTGGATGCGCATCAGCTCGCTGCGCATCTCGATGCGCAGCTTCGCGTCAAGGTTCGACAGGGGCTCGTCGAAAAGCAGGATGCTCGGCTCGGGCGCGATGGTGCGGGCGATCGCCACGCGCTGCTGCTGGCCGCCGGAAATCTCCGCCGGATAGCGCTCTGAAAGCGCGTCGATGCCGAGCAGGGCAAGCACCTCCCTCACCCGCCGCTCGCGCTTTTCGCGCGGCCATCTCGCGACCTTCAGCGGCCAGGCGATGTTGCCGGCAACGGTCATGTGCGGCCAGAGCGCGTAGCTCTGGAAGACGAGCCCGGCATTGCGCCGGCCGGCATCGGCGATGACGCCGCCCGAACCGCTGGAGACGGTCTGCCCGACGAAAGCGATCTCGCCCTCGCTCGGGCTTTCCAGCCCGGCCAGCATGCGCAGCAGGGTCGACTTGCCGCAGCCCGACGGGCCGACGAGAACCAGGAAAGCGCCGGGCGGAACCGAGATGTCGACGTCCTGAACGGCGGTGAAGGCACCGAACCGTTTGACGAGATTGCGGATCTGGATGGCGTCCGCGGCGCCTTTCGCAAGGGCGTTCATGTCTCTTTCCATTTCTGGACGCGGTTCTGCAGGCCATGGGCGAGGAAGGAAGCCGCAAGGCAGACCACGAGGATGACGAGGGTGATGGCATTGGCGAACTGCATGAAGCCTTCGGCCGCATAGCGGTAGGCGACCATGCTGAGCACCGGCGAGGTAGCGGTGAAGAGCAGCACGACGAGCGAGAGGTCGCGCACCATCTTCACGAAGACGAGGATCGCCCCGGCGAACAGGCCCCGGATCGCCAGCGGGAAGATGATGGCGAAGAGGCGCCGCACGAGGCTCGCGCCGGTCAGCCGGGCGCTTTCCTCGATGTCGGCAGAGATCTGCCCGAGCACCGAGCGGCCGGACTGCACGGCGAAGGGCAGGTTGTGCGCCGAGGCCGCGATGACCAATAGCGCGAACGTGCCGTAGAGGGAAGGCAGCGGGCCGATGGGCGCACCGTAGAGCGCGATATAGGCCGCGGCGAAGGCGATGCTCGGGATCAGCAGCGGCAGGAAGGCGAGCTGGCTGAGCACGGTGGCGAGCAGGCTGCCGCGGCGCTGCACGATCGTATAGGCGAGCGCCAGGCCGAGCAGCATGGTGGTGAAGGCGACGACGAGGCCGAGGCGGATCGTGGTCCAGAGCGCATCGAGCAGCACGGGATTGCGGAAGATGCCGGCCTGGCCCTGCGCCATCTCGCCGCCACCCTCGCCGATCCAGAAATGCAGTGTCCAGTTGGAGAACAGCGCACCGCTCTGCGGGGCGAGGCTGGAGGCCGCCAGAACGAGAACGGGCAGCACGGTGGTGACGAAGCCGATCAGCACGGCGAGCGCAAAGAGCGGCCAGCGCCAGCTGCCCAGCGGGAAACGCTTGGTGCGCCCACCCTTGCCGGTAACGGTGATGAAGGCCTTGCGGCCCGAGACGATGCGGTCGGAGAGAAAGAGGAACAGGGCCGAGACGGCGATCAACAGCAGCGCGATGACGAAGCCGCGCTCGTTCTGCCCGGTCTCGATCATGCCGAAGAGGCGGGTGGAGAGCGTCTGCATGCGCACCGGCAGGCCGAGCAGCGCGGGTGCGGCGAAGTTGGAGACGGCGCCGGCGAAGGTGAGCGAGGCGGCGGCGATCAGCGCGGGCGTGACGACCGGCAGGATGATGCCGAAAAAGATGCGGGGGCGTTTTGCGCCGGCCATCTGCCCGGCTTCGACAAGGTCGGCCCCGACGGAGCTGAGCGCGGCAGCGATGATGGTATAGGCCAGCGAATAATAGTGCGCGACGAGCACGATCGCCGTCGGGATGAGGCCCCAGGCGAGCCAGTCGGGAATGGCAAGGCCGCTCGTCTCGAGGAAGCCGGCCGAGCCGCCGAGCCGGGAATTGCGGAACAGCGTGCCCCAGGCGAGCGCGGCGGCAAAGCTCGGGATCATGTAGGGCAACGTCGCCATCAGCGCGAGGAAACGACGGCCCGGTACGTCGGTGAGCACGACCAGCCAGGCAAGGAAGCCGCCCATCAGGAGGCAGCCGCCGGCCACGCTGAAGCCGAGGATCATCGTGTTGAGGAGCGGGCGCCACCACAGGTTGGCGGAGAGCCGGCTGGCGAGCACCGCCTGCCAGGCCTCGAGACCCTCGGGCGTCAGCGTGGACAGGAGAATGCGCAGGAGCGGCGCGACGACGAGGACGGCGACGATGGCGATGAGCAGCGCCGGCAAGAGAAAGCCCGATCGGAGCAGGCGCCTGCCCGATGGCACGGAAAGCGACGTGGATGTCATGATGATCCTCCACGTCCACCGGCGCACGCAAGGCGCCGGTGGACGGGTCCGTTACTGAAGCGTGATGATGAGGTCGGCGATGCGGCCGCGCGCGGCCGCCGTCTTCGCCGGATCGATCGTCCAGGCCTTCAGCTCGCCGAGCTTGACGGAATCGGGGTGGTCGGCGATCGCCTTGCGCACCGCATAGTCGCCCGGCACGTTGAAGGGCTCGAAGCCCGGACCGCCGGTCGGCGTGTCGTCGCCGAACATGAAGTCGATCAGGAGACGCGCGGCGGCCGGATGCGGCGCCTTGTCGGCAATCGTCAGCACCGCCGGGAAGAGGATGCCGTTCGACGGCTCGACATTGTTGGCGACCTGCAGCGCCCAGCCTTCCTTCTCGTTATCGCGGCGGTCGGAATAGGTGCCGAAGCCGACGGGCGGGTTCTTGGCGCCGGCATCGCCGACCGACTTGTTGAGCACGTCGCTGTTGGGAACGAGGATCAGGTCGTTTTCGAACAGCGCCTTGATATACTGCTCGCCGGCCCCTTCGAGGCCATCCTCGATCTCGATGTCCTTGCCGTACTGCGCCTTGTAGGCCGCCGCCATCTCGGCGGGATGCAGCGCGATCTCGGTCAGGAGATCGAGCAGTTCGCCGCGCTGGCTCGGATCGACCATCAGCACCCTCCCCTGCCATTCCGGCTCGGTGAGCTGCCAGAGATTGGTGACGGGCGAACCGTCCGGGAAGGCCTTCTCATTGTACATCAGCACCTTGGTGGAGAGACGCTGGGTCAGCAGCGGCGCCTTGTAGCGATCCTCCAGCTCGCCCGCCACGCGCGGCGGCACGTAGTTCACGACGCGCTTTCCCTCCAGAAGCTTCGTGAAGACGACGGGCGTGTCGGCGATGTAGAGCACGTCGACGGCATGGACGCCGGCCTGCTGCTCGGCCTCCACGCGGGCGATCTGCTTGGTCGAACTCATGTCGACGCCGACCAGGTCGATGCCCGGATAGGCCTTCTCGAAGGCCGCCTCGATCTTGGCGATGCGGCTCGACAGCGAGAAGACCGTAACGCTGCCCTCCTTCTGGGCGAGCGGCAGTAATTGCTCCGGCGTCAGGCTATCGAGATCCTCGGAAAGCGCGATGCCCGGCAGGGCGAGACACGCCACGAGGGCGGATGCGTATACTCGTTTCAGCATGGTTTCCTCCTCCATTTTCCCCATTCAGTCGAAGTCGTTGAAAAGCTCCGACAGTTTCTCCAATCGCCCGATGACCTCCCGCTCGTGCCGTCCGGCGATCGTCAGCACGATGCCGTTGACAATGGCGAAGGGGATCGTCGGGGTCTGGAATTCGCTTCCCGAACGCCCGCGCGGGGCGGCGAGCATCAGATCGGCCGCAGGCTCCATCAGCGGTCCGGCAAGGTCCGAGACGAGAATGGTGCGTGCGCCGACCCGCGCGGCGTGGCGCACCAGCGGCCCGTAGCTCTGCGGCTGCTTGCGGAAGGCGAGCGCGACGACGAGGTCGCCCGCCTCCATGCCGACCAGCCGCTCGGCAATGTCGCGGCCGCGGCCCGTCAGCGCGATGGTCGTCATGCCGAACCGGTCGAGCCGGCGCTGCAGGAAGCCGGCGACGGACTGGGCATGGCCCTGACCGAAGACGAAGACGCGGCGCGCCTCGAAGATCATGTCGGCGGCGCGGTCGATATCGGCCTGCGGCACCGCGCGGGCCAATGCCTCCAACGCGGTGATCTCTGCCGCGATGAGGTCGGAAAGGTAGTCGCCGTGCTCGACCTTGGCGACCGAGCGGCGCATGCGGTTGGCCGCGTCCTGATCGAGCAGAACCTCGCGCTGCAATTCGGCTCGCAGGTCCGGAAAGCCCTTGTAGCCGAGCTTCTGCGCCAGCCGTGTCGCCGTCGCCTCATGCACGCTGGCGCGCTGGGAGAGCTGCGGGCCGGACAGGAACGCCGCCTCCGCGCGGTTCTCCAGCATGGCGGCGATCAGCTTCTGGTCCGCCTCCGTGAGCCGGCGGGACTTGGCCTTTATGCGATCGAGAAGGGTCATGGCGCTCGACAAGGTTGTTTGCAGCGCCGATGGTGTTGGCAAAGCACCTTGCAGTCAAGACAGGCACCGCAAGAATCCTTGCAAGGCTCTGCAAAGCCGCGCCGCCGGGCGGGGCCGTGGGAGACAATTCGGCAGGGAAAACAAGGCGTCGGGGCGGGCGGACCCGAAACAGGGAGCCGCGACCCGATAGATGGAATGCGAAGGAACCGGCGGGGTCGCTAGCGCTCGTTCCGGTGAATGTCGCGCTGGGTGATGAGGCGCGCGCTGTTGCGGCCGGTGGCATAGGACCACAGCCAGCTCAGCGCCACGGCGATGCGGCTGCGGGTGCCGATCAGGAAGAAGATATGGGCGATGCCCCAGAACCACCAGGCCAGCGCGCCCTTGAGCTGGATGCGACCGAAATCCACCACCGCGGCGCTCCTGCCGATCGTCGCGAGATTGCCGGAATGGCGATAGCGGAAGCGCCCCGGCGGCGGTTTACCGGAGAGCCGGTCGCGCAGCAGCCCTGCCACGAAGCGTCCCTGCTGCTTGGCCGCCGGCGCGATGCCCGGCACCGGCGTGCCATTCTCGTTGAGCACGCTGGCCGTATCGCCGATGACGAAGATCTCGGGATGGCCGGGCACGCCGAGATCCGGCCCGACCCGCACACGCCCGGCCCGGTCGGCCTCCACGCCAAGCCAGGCCGCGGCGGGAGACGCCTTCACGCCCGCCGCCCAGAGCACCGTGCGGGCGGCGATCTCGTTTTCGCCGATGCGCACCCCCTCGTCGGTGATGTTCGTCACCGCCTCGCCGGTCTGCACACTGACGCCGAGCCGGGTGAGCGCCGCCTGCGCATAGGCCGACAGGCTCTCGGCAAAGGCCGGCAGGACGCGCGGCCCCGCCTCGACCAGGATCACGCGGGCGGTGCGCGTGTCGATGTTGCGGAACTCCTTCGGCAGGATGTGCTGCGCCAGCTCGGCGATGATGCCGGCAAGTTCGACGCCGGTCGGTCCGGCGCCGATCACCACGAAGGTCAACAGCGCCGCCCGTTCCGCGGCGCTCTCGGAGACCTCGGCCTTCTCGAAGGCGAGAAGCACGCGGCGGCGGATCGTCGTCGCATCTTCCAGCGACTTCAAACCCGGCGCCGCGCCCTCCCATTCGTCGTGGCCGAAATAGGAATGCCGGGCGCCGGTGGCCAGCACCAGCGTGTCGTAGGCAAGCGGGGCGCTCTCCTTGAGATCGACGCGCCGTGCCGCCTCGTCGATGCCGACCACCTCACCGAGGATCGTCGTCACGTCCGCGCGCGCCTTGAAGAGGTTGCGGACCGGCCAGGCGACATCGGAGGTGGGCAGGATCGTCGTCGCCACCTGGTAGAGCAGCGGCTGAAAGAGATGGTGGTTTCGCTGGTCGACGATCGTGATGTGCAGCCCCGGAAACCGCAGCGCCTTGACCAGCGCGAGGCCGGCAAAGCCGGCGCCGACCACGACGAGACGGTGGGCGTTGGAGGAAGGCGCATCCTGCATGTTCGTCATCCCGCTTGTCCTTGTTCCACACGCAGACGCCGCGAACGAGGCGGCGCCCCTGTCGCGGCGTGCGTTTCATGCCGTTTCAGGGCAAGGGCCGCACCGGCCCCGCCCTCAGACCTTCACCACGCTGGCGGTGTAGATTTCGTCGATCGTCCTGCCGAGGCTGGCGTTGAACGCGGCATCGTTCATCGTCACGCGCAGATCCTCGGTGAGGGCGCGCGAGAAACTGGCGATCATGCCGTGGTTGCGGCTGAGCTTCTCGCAGGCATCCGCCCGGCTGTAGCCACCCGAAAGGGCGACGACGCGGGTGACCGCCTTGTGCTCGACAAGCGGCTTGTAGAAATCCGCAAGCGTGGGGATGGTGAGTTTCAGCATCACCTTCTCGCTCGCCGGCAGGGCGTCGAGCTCCCGGGCGATCTCGTCGCGCAGGATCGCCTCGGACTCCCCCTTGCTCAGGCTCTTGATCGAGACTTCCGGCTCGATGATCGGCACGAGGCCGTGGCCGAGGATCTGCCGGCCGACCGCGAACTGCTGCTTCACCACGGCGGCAATGCCGGCCTTGTCGGCATGGGCGATGACCGAGCGCATCTTGGTGCCGAAGATGCCCTTCTTCGCCGCGCGGGCAAGCAGGGCGTCGAGATCGGGCATCGGCTTCATCACCTGCGCGCCGTTCTCCTCGGTGGCAAGACCCTTGTCGACCTTGAGGAAGGGCACCACGCCGCGCTCCTCCCACAGATAGGCTGGCACCGGCCTGCCGCCGGCGTCGCCATCCATGGTCTTCTCGAACAGGATGGCACCGATCACCTTCTCGCCGGTGAAGGCGGGCGCCGTCATGATGCGCACGCGCATCTCGTGCATCAGCCGGTACATCGCCTCCTCGCCGTCATAGTCGGTCTCCGCGATGCCGTAGAGCCGGAGGGCACCGGGCGTCGAGCCTCCGCTCTGGTCGAGGGCGGCGATAAAGCCCTCCTTGCCGGTCATCTGCGCCATCATCCTTGCATCGGCCATGGTTTCCTCCCTGTTGCGGACCGGGACGCGGCGCGCCCTGCCCTGATCTCTTCTTGCCCGCCGCCCGGCCTCATGCCGGAAGGCCGGCCCTACGGTAGCCCTCGACGAAATGCGCGCGCGTCGCGGCATCGCGGAACGGCTCCGTCTCGGCCCATTGGCTGGTCGAAAAATGCGGATTTGCGATCAGGAACAACGCGACCTCCGCCCGCGCCTCGTCGAGCCGGCCGAGCTGGGCAAGGCTTGCCGCGAGGAACCGGCGCGAGCCGGTGCGGTAGGTCTCGTCGCGGATCAACGTCTCGACGGCGGCCTCGTAGGCGCCGGCGGCATATTGCGCCTGACCGAGCGTCAGATAGTACCAGCTCGCCGGATAGGGATTGAGCCGGAAGGCCTTGCGGATCTGCTCCAGCCCCTCCTCGACGCGCCCGGCAAGCACGAGGATGTCGGAGCGGGTGGCGAAGGTGTCGGCCTCGTTCGGATCGAGCGCGATGGCCCGGTCAAATTCCGCATCCGCTTCGTCGAAGCGGCGCTCGTAGGCGAGCAGGTTGGCCAGCACCCAGCGGCAGCCCGCGTCGTTGGGGTCGATCGCGACGGCTTTTTCCGCAAGCGCGAGGGCAAGCCCACGGGCCGGCTCCTCCGGCTCGCCCCAGTGCACCCAGCCCATCCAGTGGTTCATGGCGAGCCAGCGGTAGGCCTCGGCATAGTGCGGGTCGAGCGCGACGGCGCGCGTCAGCATCAGATGCGCCTCGCGCGCCGTCTGCGGCGAATCGTCGATCAGTTTTCGCGCCCGCACGCACAGGTCGTAGGCTTCGAGGCTCTTCGGCCGGTTGCGTGGCGGCGGTGCGCGCAAGCGCCCGAGCAGCGCCTCGACGATCTTGCCGGCGACCTCGTCCTGTACGGCAAAGATGTCGTCGAGGCTCCGGTCGAAACGATCCGCCCAGAGATGGTCGCCATGCAGCGCATCGACCAGCTGGGCATTGATCCGCACACGCCCGCCGGCATGCCGCGCACTGCCCTGCAACAGGTAGCGCACGCCGAGATCCTCGGCGATGACGCGCACATCCGCCGCCCTGCCCTTGTAGGCGAAGACCGAGTTGCGGGCGATGACGAAGAGGCCGGGCATGCGGGAAAGGTCGGTGATGAGATCTTCCGTCAACCCGTCGGAAAAGCTCTCCTGCTGCGGATCGCTGCTGACATTGACGAAGGGCAGCACGGCGATCGACGGCCTGTCGGGCAGCGGGCGGGGCACCCGATCCATCCGGTGCGGCGCGATGGCCCCGGTGAAGCGATAGCCGACGCGCGGCACCGTCGAGATCCATTCGCCGCCGCCTTCGGCCGGGCCGAGCAGTTTGCGCAGCTGGGCGATCTGGACGGTGAGGTTGCCCTCCTCGACGACCGTGCCGGGCCAGGCCGCATCCATCAGCTCGGCCTTGCCGAGGATTTCGCCGGGCCGCCCGACGAGCGCGGCAAGCAGCTTCAGCCCGCGATGGCCGACGGCAACAGGATCATCGTTCCGAAGGAGCGTTCCCGCTCCGGAATCAAGCACGAACGGACCAAAGGCAAAGCGCGCTCCCTGCATAGGGCGCATCTATAGCCGGTTTTGGAAGTTTTTGAGAACTTTTTGGGAGGGCTTAAGGACGGTTCCCGCCCGCCGCCGGCACAATCGAGCCTTCAAGACCGGGCCTTTCCCCGGAAAATCCCTTGGAGGTTGCCATGACCCACATTTCCACAGCAAGGCCGTCCGCCCCGCCGGGCCGTGTCAGCATCCGCACGCTTCTGGCCGCCTGGGACGCCCGCCTGCGCTTCCGCTGGGATCTTGCGCGCAAGGCGGCGGAGACCCCGCACCTGATCGACGACATCGGCCTGACGCGCGACGCGGTCGAGACCGAGATCGCCAAGCCGTTCTGGCGGGTATAAGACCGGGATCATGTCGAGGTTTGCATGACGGCGGAAAGCACGACATCAACAGGGGAGAGCGGCATCCCGTGGGCCGCGATGGCCGGGATCATCGCGACCGTCTCGGTCTTTGCCCTGGCACAGGGGCTGACCTATCCGCTGCTCAGCTTCATCCTGGAACGGCAGGGCACGACACCCGCCCTCATCGGCCTGTCGGCCGCCATGACGCCGCTCGGCTTCATCGTTTCCGCACCCTTCATTCCGGCGCTCGCGCAGCGCGTCGGCGGGGCGCGGCTGGCAATCCTCTGCGCACTCCTCGCCGCGTTCGCGCTTGCGGCCATCGGGTTGGTGCAGGACGTGCGCGCCTGGATGCCACTGCGCTTCCTGCTCGGCGTCTTCGCCAATCCGCTCTACGTGGTCAGCGAGACCTGGCTGATCGCGCTCACGCCCGCCGCCCGCCGCGGCCGCATTCTCGGCCTCTATTCATCGGTCGTCTCCGGCGGCTTTGCCATCGGCCCGCTGTCGCTCGGCCTTGTCGGCACGGCGGGCTGGGCACCGTTTCTCGTCGGCATCGTCGCCTTCGTCCTCTGCAGCCTGATCGTGCTCGCCGTCGCGCAGCGCCTGCCGGACATCCCACAGGAGGGCGAGGCGGTATCGATCGCCGGTATTTTTTCGCGCGCGCCACTCCTCCTCTTCGCCGTCTTCACCGCGGCCGCCTTCGAACAGACCTTCGTGTCGCTCTTTGCGGTTTATGGCACAGCGCTCGGCAGCAGCGAGGCGCGCATCGCCGCGCTCATCACCGTGTTCATCGCCGGCAACGCCGTGCTGCAGGTCGTGCTGGGGCGCATCGCCGAACGGTGCGGTGCGGCGCGCACCATGCTGGCCTGCGCGCTTGCCGCACTGTTCTTCTGCCTGCTTTTGCCACAGGTCTTTGCCGCCTGGCCCGTCTGGCCGCTCCTCTTCGTCTGGGGCGGGGTTTCCTTCGGCATCTACACCATGGCGCTGATCGAGCTCGGCGAGCGCTTCACCGGCCAGGCGCTGATCGCCGGCAATGCCGCCTTCGCCCTCGTCTGGGGCATTGGCGGCATGACGGGTTCGCCCGCGACGGGCCTTGCCATGCAGTTGGTCGGCCATCAGGGACTGCCTGCTTCCCTCGGTCTCCTGTGCTTCATGCTCGCCCTCCTCCTGGTGCTGCGCCGACGACAGGTCTGAGCCATCCCCTTCGAGGTGGATGGGAAGCGTTGCCGCCCTGCTCTAGGCTTCTTGAATGCCGGGCAAGGACAAGGAGAGCGCCCCATGAAATACACCCGCATGCCCATCGAGCTGGAATCGCCCGAACAGCTCGGCTACGACACGATCCGCTACAACCTTTCGGAAAGCTCGGTCGCCGACCGCCGCCTCGGCGAGCTGAAGCTGACGCTCGACGACATCCTGCTGTGCTACGGCGACCATCGCGGCGCACCGGACCTGCGCGGCCTGATCGCCGGCACGGGCGAAGGCCTTTCGGCCGACGACGTGCTGGTGACGGCCGGTGCTGCGGGCGCACTCTTCATCATCGCGACCTCCATGCTGAAAGCCGGCGACCACATCGTCGTGGTGCGGCCGAACTACGCGACCAATATCGAGACGCCGCGCGCCATCGGCTGCAAACTCAGCCTTGTCGACCTCACCTTCGAGGAAGGCTACCGGTTGGATCTTGCAAAGATCGAGGCTGCGATCCGGCCGGAGACGAAATATGTCTCGGTCACCTATCCGCACAACCCGACGGGCGTGATGATTTCGCCGGCCAAGCTTGCCGCCCTCGTCGCGCTGGTGGAGCGCAAGGGCATCCATCTGCTGTTCGACGAGACCTATCGCGAGATGACCTTCGGCCCGATGCTTCCGGTTGCCGCCAGCCTGTCGGACAGGGTGATCAGCGTCTCCTCGCTCTCGAAGACCTACGGCATTCCCGGCATCCGCATCGGCTGGCTGATCAGCCGCGACGCCGCACTGATGGAGACCTTCCTTGCCGCCCGCGAGCAGATCGGCATTTCCGGCAGCATGGTGGACGAATACATCGCCTATGTCGCGCTCAGCCAGCGCGAGGAATGGCTGGCCTTCAACAATGCCCGCATCGCCAGCGCCTTTGCCATCGTCAAGGACTGGATCGCCAGTGAACCGCTGGTCGAATGGGTCGAGCCGTCGGGCGGCTGCGTCTGCTTCCCGCGCATCGTGCCGTCGGCGGATGTCGATCTTGCCGCCTTCCACGAGCGCCTCTACAGCCAGCACCACGCCTATGTCGGCCGCGGCCGCTGGTTCGAGCAGGACGACCGGCACTTCCGCATCGGCTACGCCTGGTCGAGCGAGGCGGAACTGCGCCAGGGCCTGGCGGCAATCTCCGCGGCGATCCGCGAAAGCCTGAGGACCTGACAGGCTCTAGAGGTTGAGGCTGCGCAGGAAGGCGGAGAACAGCTCCTGCTGGGTCGAGAGATTGAGCTTGGCATAGAGCTTCTGCCGGTGGGTCTTCACCGTGGCGATCGAGATGCCGAGATGGTAGCCGATCGATTCGCTGGAATGGCCCTTGAGGATCAGCAGTGCCACCTCCCGCTCCCGCGGGCTCAGGAGGCCGCGGCCGAAATCGGTGAAGAGATGGTCGAGGGGGCGCGGCTGCGGCCGCGCCTCGCTGCGGGACAGATGCGCCCACAGCCGGCGGAAGATCGCGGCGATCAGGGCATGGGCCTCCCGAAGCCGGGCGACCGACGCTGCATCGAAGCCGCCTTCGCTGCGGATGCGCGACAGGCTGATCTCCGCCATCTCGCCGCCCGGCAGGTCGACGGCGATAAGCAGTTCCTCCATGCCTTCCGGCCAGCCATGGGTGCGATAGCCGAGCTCTTCATCCTCGTGACGGCGGATGTCGAGGCCGCGATACAGATCCGAGCCGAGATAGTTGTCCGGCGCCAGATCCCGCATCAGGTAGATGCCCGAGGCGAGGCCGCCGAGATAGGCATTGTAGAACGGGTTCAGGACATAGGTGCCGGCAATGAACAGGGCCACGGCCCGCTTGGCGCGCGGGCCGGAAAACGTGTCGAAGACGTAGCTCGGCCCACCGTTCTTCCGGTGGACCACCGAGAGCGCGAGATGGAAGCGCGCGAGCGAACCGATGGCCGCCAGCAGCGCGGCAACGCTGTCCGGCTGGTCGTAGCGATCAAGCGCATGGGCGAAGGGCGCTACCCAGCGCGCAGCAAGCGGTTCCGACATGGCACCATCTGTGAAAATCCTGAGAAAAGCCGGCCAGAACAGGTTGCCCGGTCACCGGAACCGCTCCGGTTTCTTGTTCCTATCGTATTGTCCGGCACCGAAACGATGCGGCTCGGCGTGGAAATGCACCGCCGGCCGACACAGTTACGATGCAGCGCCCTGCCGCACAAGCGCGCCGACGACGGCAAGCGTGCGTTCGATCTCTTCCTCGCTGTTGTAGTGGGCGATACCGATGCGCACGACGCCTTCCTCTTCGGAGAGGCCGAGATGACGCGCCGGTTCCAGCGCGTAGTTGTGGCCGGACCAGACATTGACGTCATGGTCCGCCAGTTCCTCGGCGAAGCGATGGGTCGACAGGCGGTCATGGGTGAACGAGATCGTCGGCACGCGGTGGGCGAAAAGGTTCGCATTGGCGATGCCCATCAGCCGGATGCCGGGCAGCGCCGTCAATCCGCCGATCAGCCGGCGCATCAGGTCGGCCTCATAGGCGTCGAAGGCCTGGTAGGCGCCCGCCATCCTCTCGCGCCGCGTGCCCGTCGCGCCCGTCGTTTCGCCGGCCCAGGCGAGATAGTCGATCGTCGCGGTCAGACCGGCAAGAAGCTCGGTCTGCGGCGTGCCCGTGCAGAAGCGGTCCGGCAGGTCGTCGCTCTGGCAGCGCACCCGGTGGGGCGGCAGCGCGCGCAGCACCTTGTCACGCCCCCACAGGATGCCGAGATGCGGGCCGAAGAACTTGTAGGACGAGCAGGCGAGGAAATCGCAGCCGATCGCCTGAACATCCGGCAGGCGGTGCGGCGCCAGCTGGACCGCGTCAATCCAGACGAGCGCGCCGGCCGCCCGGGCCATTGCCGCAAGCCTGGTCACGTCGTTGATGCTGCCGGTCATGTTGGAGGCATAGTTGAGGGCGAGGAATTTCGTGCGGGGCGAGAGCAGCGCGGCAAGGTCTTCAGGCTCGATACGCCAGGTCTCCTTGTCGAAGGCGAGCCACTTCACCACCAGGCCATGGTCCTCGGCCATGGCAAGCCAGGGCGAGATGTTGCCCTCGTGGTCCATGCGCGTGACGATGATCTCGTCGCCGGCCACCAGCGTCTTGCCGATGACACGCGCCATCTGGAAGGCCAGCGTCGTCATGTTGGGGCCGATGATCATTTCCTGCCACGAGCCGGCGTTGACGAATTCCGCCGCCGCCTCGTGCGCGGCGCGCCAGATCGCATCGGCTCGCTCGGAGGCGGCAAAACGCCCACCCAGATTGGCCGATGCCGTCGCCATCGCCCCGGCCACGGCATCGATGACCGAACGGGGGACCAGCGTTCCGGCCGGATTGTCGAGATAGGCCGTGTGCGACTGCGCCAGAGCCGGGAAGGCGGCGCGGATCAGATCGATGGGATAGGCGGTCATGGGGAACACTCTTTGCGGCACAGGTCAGGATACCCGCTTATCCCGCGTCCAGAAAACCCTCGCAATCCTCCCAGAAGATGAGGCGCTGCCAAGAAAAAACCCCTCCCCAAAAGGGGAAGGGTCTTCAAACACCGGCCGGACAACCCGTGCCCGGTCGTCGTTACGCCGTCTTGCTGGCTTCCAGCTTGTCCTGCGTCTTCGTGTCGAAGTCGGAGGCATCGTGGCGTTCGTGCAGCTGCTCGGCCGGATCGCCGCTCAGCCGGTTGACCATGCGGCCGCGCCTTACCGCCGGCCGGGCGGCGATCTCGGCCGTCCAGCGCTGGACATTGCCGTAGCTCTTGACGTCGAGGAAGGTGCCGGCATCGCCATAGGCCTGGCCGAGCGCCAGGTTGCCGTACCAGGGCCAGATGGCCATGTCGGCGATGGTGTAGTCGTCGCCGGCCATGTACCGGTTGTCCGCCAGATGCCGGTCGAGCACGTCGAGCTGGCGCTTCACCTCCATCGCGTAACGATCGATGGCATACTGGATGCGCATGGGCGCATAGGCATAGAAATGGCCGAAGCCGCCGCCGAGGAAGGGGGCGGAGCCCATCTGCCAGAACAGCCAGTTGAAGGTTTCCGTGCGGGCGCGCAGGGCGCTCGGCAGGAAGGCACCGAACTTTTCGGCAAGGTAGAGCAGGATGGAGGCGGATTCGAAGACGCGCACCGGCGCGCCGCCGCCCGCAGGCGCGTGGTCCATCAAAGCCGGGATCTTGGAATTCGGATTGACCTCGACGAAACCGGAGCCGAACTGGTCGCCATCGCCGATGCGGATGGGCCAGGCATCGTATTCGGCGCCCGCATGGCCGGCGGCCAGAAGCTCCTCCAGCATGATCGTGACCTTCACGCCATTGGGCGTGGCAAGCGAATAGAGCTGCAGCGGATGCTTGCCGACCGGCCGGTCCTTCTCATGCGTCGCGCCGGCGATGGGGCGGTTGATGTTGGCGAAGGCACCGCCATTGCCGCTTTCCCATGTCCATACTTTCGGGGGTTCGTAGCCGGCGGGAAAATTGTCGGCTGGGGATTTCTCGGTCATGAATCTATCCTTGTCTTTGCCCGAACGCATCCGGCCTGCCGGATGCACCTTGCTCCATATAGGAAGGCGATTGCATTTTCTTATCCCCTCCCGCGTCCTTCGTTGCAACGGGCAGCCCCTCCCAGCAAATGACGGTGTTTCCTTAATCCTCCTTTCAAACAGCCGCTGGCACTGTAGCAGGATGCGAATCACCACGATCACCAACTGGGCCTATGGAATCACGGTCGTTCTGACCGCGCTTTCGGGCGCCTCCTTCATGATGTCCTCCCGCAGCGCCCTCGAGGAGCGCGCCGCGGTCGAGGAGCATCTGACGCTGGATACGCTCGCCGAGGAACTGGCGCTCGGCGCCGAGCTTCGCAGCGACGAAGCGCGGCTCTACGTGATGCGCGGCGAGGAGCGCCACCTGGAGGCGTTTCGCGCGGAGGAGGAATCGGAACGCCGCCGCGAGGCGACGGCCGCACGGCTCATCGCCCAGGGGCTGGCGCCCGGCGAGGCGGAGGCGCTGAAGGAAGTGGTTCGCGACGCCGAGGCGCTGGACAAGATCGAACTGTCCGCGATCGAGGCCTTTCAACGCGGGGACAAGGACGCCGCGCAGGATGCGCTTTTCGGACCGGAGCACGAACGATTCCAGAAGGCGCTTCTCCAGACGGTCGCCCATTTCCGCGACCTGACGGCGGCGCGCACCGGCGCCCAGCTTGAAGCCGCGCAGGACCGCAGCAACCTGTGGAGCCTCGTCGCCAAGGTCATGCTCGCCTTGACCGGCGCCCTGTTCGTCGCCGTGCTCTACTTCGTTCTTCGCCGGCGGGTGGCGATGCCGCTGATGCGGATGACGGGTATCGTCAGCCGGCTCGCCAAGCAGGACTATACGGTCGAGGTGCCTGTCGACCGGCGCGCCGACGAGATCGGCGAAATGAACGAGGCGATCGAGATCTTCCGCGCCAACCTGATCGAGCGGGAGAAGCTGGATGGCGAACGCAGGGCCGACCAGCGCACCAAGGATATGATCCTGCAGATGATGCACCGCGTTCAGGCGTGCCAGAATCAGGAGGAGCTTGCCGAGGTCGTGGTTCGCTTCGCTCCGCAGATCTTCCCCGAACTTGCCGGCGGCCTCTACATCCTCAACGACAGCAAGACGGCGCTCGCCCGCGCCGGCGCCTGGCTCGAGCCGCAGCATTCGCCGGCGGCGTTTCCCGCCTCCGCCTGCTGGGGGCTCCGCCGCGGTCGCTCCCATGAAAGCGGCACGAGCGGCTCCGACGTTCCCTGCCAGCATCTCGACATGTCGGGCGCGGCCACACTCTGCGTGCCGCTGACGGCCCAGGGCGACATGATCGGCCTCCTCTACATGGAGGGACGGGAGGAAGAAGCGCTCGGGCCAGGCGGCCTGCGGCTCTATCTCGAACTGATCGCGGAAAATGTCGGCCTGGCGATCGCGAACCTGCAGCTGCGGGAGAAGCTGATCGCGCTTGCCGTACGCGACCCCCTCACCGGCCTGTTCAACCGCCGCTTCCTCGATGAAGCATTGCAGCTGCACGGCCAGGATCGCAGCAGCGAACCGCTCACCTGCCTGATGATCGATATCGACCATTTCAAGCGCTTCAACGACCAGTTCGGGCACGATGCGGGAGACCTCGTCATGCAATATGTCGGGCAGACACTGCGCGAGACGGTGGGCGCCGCCGGCAGCGCCTATCGCTTCGGCGGCGAGGAATTCACCGTGCTCCTGCCCGGGCTCGGCGAGCAGGAAGGCACCGAAATGGCAGACACGCTGCGGCAGAAGATCGCCAGTGCGACACTCTCCCATTCCGGCCAGGTTCTCGGCACCGTATCGGCCTCCATCGGCGTTGCGGCCTCCCCGCTGGACGGCTCCGTCGCGACACTCATCACCCGCGCCGATGCCGCATTGCTCGAGGCGAAAGCCGCCGGCCGCGACCGGACCATGGCCGCAAGCCAGATCAAGAAGGCAGCCGCGCGAAAGAGCTCCTGACCCGCTCCCCGGCTTCGGCGAATGCCGGGAAGCAGGCACTCGCGTCCCCCTCTTCAGGACGGAAAATCCGTTGAAACCGCAATCGCCCGCCATTCGGCGATGAGTGCTTCGTTTTCCGCATGTTTTGCGGCAATCGCAGCGATCGTATCGCTGCCGAGCGGCAGGCGGACCGGCGGGTTGGGCGCATCGACGAAATCGACGACGACCTCGGCCAGCCTCTGCGGATTGCCGGGCTGGTTGTGGCTGATGACCTTCGCCCTTTCCCGCACCGCACCGGCGGTCTGCGCATAATCCGCAATCTCGATCGGGCTGATCGAGAGCGAGGTCGCATCGAGGAAATCCGTGCGGAAGTAACCGGGCTCGATCGCCGTCGCATGGATACCGAGTGGGGCGAGTTCGGCGGAAAGGGCCTCCGTCAGGCCCTCGACGGCGAATTTCGTCGAGGAATAGACGCCGAAGCCGGGACCGCTGCGATAGCCGCCGATCGAGGAGAAGTTGAGGATATGCCCGGAACGCTGACGCCGCATATGCGGCAGCACGGCGCGGGTGACGGCGAGAAGGCCGAAGACATTCGTCCGGTAGAGCGCTTCCACCTCCGCCCCCGTCGCCTCTTCGACGGCACCGAGCAGGCCATAACCGGCATTGTTGACGAGAATGTCGATACCGCCGAACCGGGCGACCGCCTCACCGACGGCCCTGTGCGCCTGTGCTTCGTCGGTGACGTCGAGCGCGACGGCAAGCAGGTCCGGGCGTGTGCCGAACCGGTCGAGGATCGCCTGCGGGTTGCGCGCCGTCGCAACGACGCGGTCGCCCTTTTCCAGCGCCTTTTCTGCAATCAGAGCCCCGAAACCGCGCGAGGCACCCGTGATGAACCATGTCCGCATAATACTCTCCTTGAGTGTCGGATCTGTGCCCCGTCTTCGGTGGCAGGACGGTTGTAGCGCGACCCATCTGATGAGATAATCGCGTAAGTTCTCGTCGATCTACTGAGCATGATTCATCAATGAGCCGGATTTCCCCTGCCGATCTGCTGCCGTTCCTGGCGATCGCCCGCCACAGGAGCTTTCGCCGCGCCGCCGACGAACTCGGCTGCACCGCCTCTGCCCTCAGCCATTCGCTGAAGGGTCTGGAGAGCCGGCTGGATCTGCGCCTCTTCAACCGCACGACGCGCAGCGTCGCGCTGACGGAGGCCGGCGAGCGGCTCTTGTCGCGCATCGCCCCGGCCTTCCGCGACATCGACGACGCGGTGGACGATCTCGACGAATTGCGCGGTGCGCCGATCGGCCGGCTGCGCTTCAACACGGCGCGCGCCTCGGCAAGGATGGTGCTGCTGCCGCTCGTCGCGCAGTTCCTGAAGACGCATCAGCGCATCAGCGTGGAGATCGCCATCGACAACGACTTCGTCGATGTGGTCTCCGAGGGCTTCGATGCGGGCGTGCGCTTCGGCGAGGTGATCGCGAAGGACATGATCGCCGTGCCGCTCGGGCCGCGCCAACGCAGCGCCATCGTGGCGGCGCCGGCGCTTTTCGAACAGCATCCTGTGCCCCTGACGCCGGAACAGCTGCGCGGCCTTCCCTGCATCGGCCTGCGCTTCGGCTCTGGACGGCTCTATGCCTGGGAGTTCGAACGGGGCGGCGTGGAGCTTTCCGTCGAGGTGGAGGGGCCGCTCGTCGTCGGCGACCAGGACCTGATGGTGGACGCCGCGCTGATGGGCGCCGGCATCGCCTATGCGTTCGAGGACCAGGTGAGCGAGCATATCCGCGCCGGCCGGCTGGTGCGGGTGTTGGAGGACTGGTGTCCCTACTACAAGGGGCTCTATCTTTATTATCCGAGCCGCCGGCAATTGCCTGCCGCGCTCAGGGCCTTTATCGATTTTGCCCGGCAGGCACACCGCGCCTGACCTGATTTGCGGAGTATCGCCATTGGACCCTCAAGAGATCGGCAATGTCGTGGACTGGCTCGTGCAACAGGGCCTCGACGGTCTGGATGAGACCGAGCTGATCACTGCCTTCTGCCATCGGCTCGGCCGACTGGGCATCGAACTCGAGCAGGCAGCGATCTTCATCGACACGCTGCATCCCGTGCTGGAATCGCAAGGTTATTTCTGGGACGTCGCGGACGAGGCGAGTGCGGCGCGCCGCGACTTCTCGCGCCTGGACGCAGAGCGCAACGAGCCGCAATGGCGCGCAAGCCCGTTCTTCCACATGCTGGAAAACGAGCTCGGCGAGTTGCACATCAACCTTACCGAAAAGAGCAACTACACCTTTCCGGTGCTCGAGGACCTGCGTGCAGAGGGCCACACCGATTATTTCCTCCAGCTCCACCGGCTGGGCGAGGCGATCGGCGAGGTCGATGGCCTGTTCTCGCGCTGGTCGACGAAACGGCCGGGCGGTTTTTCCGCCGAGGACATCGCCTGCCTGCGGCGCACGGTGCCGGCCTTCGCGCTGGCCGTGAAATCCACCGCGTTCCGCCGCATGACCAGCGCGCTCGTCGAGGTCTATCTCGGACGTGACGCCGCGCGACGGGTGCTCAAAGGCCGCATCGAGCGCGGCAAGGTCGACAGCATCAAGGCCGTGCTGTGGTTCTCCGACATGCGCAACTACACCGCGCTGTCGGAAAGCGTGCACAGTGGCGACCTGATCGCCATGCTGGGCGATTATGCCGAGGCGGCCATCTCCGCCGTGCACGCAGCCGGCGGCGACGTGCTCAAGCTGATGGGCGACGGCACGCTCGCCATCTTCAACCACGCCGACCCGCAGGAGGCCGCCGCCGCCAGCCTCAAGGCCTGGTATGATCTCGCCAGCCGCGTCGAGGCGCTGAACGCCCGGCGGCAGGAGGCGGGGCTTGCCACCACGACCGTTCATGTCGGGCTGCATATCGGCGAGGTGTTCTACGGCAATATCGGCAGCAACGATCGGCTGGACTTCACGGTGATCGGCCCGGCGGTCAACGAGGCCTCGCGCATCGTCGCCGCCAGCCGCAAGGTCGGCCGCCAGCTTTTGATCTCCAACGACCTTCTGAGCCTTCTGCCGGTGCTGGAAGCCAGCGCCTTCGAGGATCTCGGCGCATTTCGCCTGAAGGGCGTGAAACGCAAGAAGCGGCTGCATGCGCCGAGGAGGCCATGACACGGCCGGCCGGCAAATTGTGCCGCCGCAATGCCGCCTGTATGCTCCCCGAAACGATCGAACCTCCTCTTGCCGCGGATGACCCGATGACGCTGCCGTCCCCATCTTTCACCCTGCCGCTCGCGCTGGCGGCACTGGCCGCCACCCTCCTCGCCGTCAGCGCGCCGGCTGCCCGGGCGGCACCGGATGCCTGCATCGTCCAGGGAGCCACGATCATCGAGAGCGCCTATCCGACGGCAGCACGGAGCGCCGACGGGACGTTCGTAGTCGATGGCGCGATCATCCGGCTGCCGGAGCAGAACGACAGCGACGCCCATGCCGTGGTGTGCCGTACCTGGCCGTCGCAGCCCGCGCTGACCCTCGTCGCGGTGCCGCTGATGACCCGGCAGGCCGACGACGGAAACGAGGGCGACATCGAGCTCCTCGTCGTGGACAGCAAGAAGGCGACGGTCCGGCAGCGATTGCGGCTTCCCGGCCTGATGACCGATGACGCGCTCTATGTCTCCAGCGTCGCCCTCGACACGGCATTCTATCGCCTCGCATCCAGGAAGATCGCCTTCGGCCTGCGGCTTTCCCTCCAGGGTAGCTCGCGTCCCAATCCCTTCGGTGAAACGACGCTGTGGCTCTTCCTCGTCGACGACGGCAAGCTCCGGCCCGTACTGGACAACATCGTCGTTTCGAGCAACCGGGGAGAATGGGACACAAATTGCGCCGGCGAGTTCGAAAACACCGAGCGCACCCTCTCGATGGAGCCGTCGCCACAATCGGCCATAGCCGACATCGTCGTGAGCGAGACGACCACGACGACCGTCAACGTCGCCGGCAAGGACGGGGCCTGCCTCGACACCGAGACGGCGGCAACCGCCACCCACCGGCTCCGCTACGACGCTTCCGTCTACCGTGTTCCCAAGGCGCTTTCCCGGATGGAATAGGACGGCCCCAGCCTTTGCCTTTTGCCGAATCACCCCGGCGCCGCTAGAGCATGCGCGGATATGCACAAACGGCCGGAGCCATTCTTGAAGACCATCGCAATCGATTTCGAGACCGCCAATGAGCAGCGCGCCAGCGCCTGCTCGGTCGGCCTCGCCTGGATCGAGGACGGCCGGGTGGTGCGCGTCGAGGAGCGGCTGATCCGGCCGAAGACGATGCGCTTCTCCTCCTTCAACATCGCCATCCACGGCATCCGGCCGGACCATGTCGAGGATGCCGGCGAATTCCCGGAGGTCATGGACGAATTCGCCGACGACTTCCGGAACGCCACGATGATCGCCCACAACGCGGCCTTCGATTTCAGCGTCTGGCGCGCCTGCCTCGACCAGTACCGGCAGAGCTATCCGGAGCTGCACTATCTCTGCTCGGTGAAGATGGCGCAGAAGGTGTGGCCGGATCTCGGGTCCCACAAACTCGATGTGCTCGCCGCCCATCTCGGCCTGACCTTCGCGCATCACAATGCGGCCGAGGATGCCGCGGTCTGTGCGCAAGCCGCACTCTCGATCGCGCGCTCCCTCAAGGTGGAACGCGTGCAGGATGTGCCGGCCCGGATCGGCATGAAGGCGGGGCGCCTGTTTGCCGGCGGCTACGAGGCCTGCACCTGCCGCAAGGCCTGACGGGCGACCCCGTCCCGGGCTTGCCGACGATGCCGTTTTTCGCCTTGCAAAAGCCCGTATCTGGTTGAAAGAAAGGGCCGCACCGCTGCAAAACGGGGCGCCCCGTACTATCGCCAAAATTTTTTCTATCGTCGCTTTTCATTCCTGGATTGTACGCAGTCGGAACTCTACGTACCGGTCCAACACCGTCATCGTCGGCTGTTATTCGGAGCAACAATGTTCGCACGCAACAAGGCATGGTCCAGCGCGGCCGGGGCCGCATGGCTTTTGATCGCCGTCGCCATCAACGGGCCGCACGCCGCCCGGGCAGAGACGTCGGACGCATCCACCCCGCCGCTGGAACTGGCCGGCGTCGACGTCACGCGCGTCGAGCCGCGCGACATTGCCAGCGACGTGCGGATCTCGGGCTCGCTCACTCCGATCCGCCGGTCGACACTCGCCGCCCGCGTCGCCTCGACGATCGTCGAACTGCCCGTCAAGGTCGGCGATGTCGTCAGGAAGGGAGATCTTCTCGTCCGCTTCGACACGCGGGCGCTCGAATCCACCCTGACCGTGCGCCGGGCTTCGGCAGAGGCCCTGGCCGCACAGCTGCAGCTTGCCGAATCCGTCCTGCGCCGCACCACCAACCTCGGGCAGAGCGGCGCCTCCACGGAGGCGGCTACCCTGGAGGCCGAGGCGAATGTCGCCAATCTCGCGGCCCAGCTTCGCTCGAAACAGGCCGAGATCGCGGATGCCGAGCGCGACCTCGCCGACGCGGAGGTCCGCGCCGTGTTCGACGGCGTCGTCGCCTCGCGGCCCGTCGAGCAGGACCAGACGGTGGCGCTCAACACGGAACTCCTCACCATCGTCGATCTCTCCAGGATGGAGGTGGATGCGGGCGTGCCGACCAGCCGTATTCCCATGGTGCGGATCGGCCAGCCGGTCGAGCTCAATGTCGAGGGTTTTCCAGACAGGACCTTCTCTGGAGCGGTCACGCGCATATCGCCCACCGCCGTCGCCGGCTCGCGGGCCGTGCGGGTCTTCCTGGCGATCGACAACAACGACCGGACGTTGAAGGGCGGCATGTTCACGACGGGCATCCTCAAGGTCGACGAACGCAAGGGCGTCATCGCCCTGCCGAATGCGGCGATCCGCCAGGACCAGACGGGCAGCTTCGTGCTCAAGGTGACGGAAGGCGTGCTGCGCCGCCAGCCGGTCGTGCTGGGCACCGCGTGGACGGACCGGGGCCTCGTCGAAGTCTCGGGGCCTGCGGCCGGCGACGTCGTTGTTTCCGCACCGCTTCCGGCACTGGAAGCGGACATGCCGGTCGTCGTCGAGGGGCTGTAAGCGATGTTCCTCACGCGCATCAGCGTCCGCCACCCCGTCTTCGCCACCATGATGATGGTGACGATCCTCGTCATCGGGTTGTTCGCCTATTCCCGCCTCGGCGTCGACCAGTTCCCCGAGACCGACCTTCCCATCGTCGTCGTCACGGCGACCTATACCGGCGCCTCGCCCTCGACCGTCGAAAGCGAGGTTTCCCGCCCGATCGAGACTGCGTTGAACACGATCGGCGGCATCGACACGATCATTTCCGAATCCTACGAGGGCCGCTCCGTCGTCGTCGTGCAGTTCGAGCTCGACGTGGATTCGCAGGTCGCCGCCCAGGAGGTTCGTGACCGCGTTGCCCGGCTGGAGGCGAGCTTTCCCGATGCGGTGGACACGCCGCAGGTCACCCGCTTCAATCCGGACGACGAGCCCATCCTCTCCATCGCCGCGTCCTCGTCGAAGCGCACGCTTTCGGAAATCACCACGCTCGCCAACCGCGTGATCACCAACCGGCTCAGCGTCATCGCCGGCGTCGGCCAGATCTCGCTGGTCGGCGGCAGCGAGCGCCAGGTGCTCGTGATGGTCGATACCGACCGCCTCGAAGCCTATGGCATCGCGGTCACATCGGTCATGGATGCCATCCGCAAGGAGAACCAGGACCGCGCCGCCGGCACGCTGATATCGGGCATCAACCAGCGCATCGTCACAGTCGAGGGCCGCGTTCCTGACGTGACGGGCTTCAACAGCATCATCGTGGCGCAGAGCGGCGGTTACCCGGTCTATCTGTCCGATGTCGCGACGATCCTGGATGTCGGCGCCGAGGTGACGAGCCGCGCCACCTATCAGGGTCTGCCCTCGCTGGGGCTCGACGTCGTCAAGGTGCAGGGCGCGAATACGGTGGAAGTGGCGGCGGAACTGCGCAAGGAGATCGCGGCGCTGAATGTCGAGCTCGCCCCCGAGGGCGTCGAGTTGAAGGTGACGCGCGACAATTCCCGCCCCATCGCCGCACAGGTCGACGAAGTCCAGCGCACGCTGGTCGAGGGGGGCATACTCACCGTGGTGATCGTCTTCCTGTTCCTCAATTCCTGGCGCTCGACCGTCATCACCGGGCTGACGCTGCCGATCTCGGTGATCGGCACCTTCGCCCTCATCTATGCGCTCGGCTTCACACTCAACACCATGACGCTCATGGCGCTGTCGCTGTCGATCGGCATCCTGATCGACGATGCGATCGTCGTGCGCGAAAACATCACGCGCCACCTGCATATGGGCAAGAGCCATGTGGATGCCGCGCTCGACGGCACGAACGAGATCGGCCTTGCCGTTCTCGCCACCACGCTCTGCATCGTCGCGGTCTTCCTGCCCGTCGCCTTCATGGGCGGCCTCATCGGCCGGTTCTTCCTGCAGTTCGGCGTGACCGTCGCCGTCGCGGTGCTCATCTCGCTCTTCGTGTCCTTCACGCTCGATCCGATGCTGTCGAGCGCCTGGTACGATCCGCAGTCCGAGGTGAACGCGAAGCGCGGCTTCCTCGGACGGCTGATCGCACGGTTCGACCGCTGGTTCGACCGGCTTGCCGACCGCTATCGCCGGCTCATCCGCTGGACCTTCCGCTATCGCAAGACGACCGTCTTCGTGGTCATCGCGCTGTTCTTCGCAAGCCTGATGCTCGTGCCGCGCATCGGCGCGGAATTCCTGCCCCCGGCCGACCAGGGCGAGGTCTCCATCGCGCTGAAGGCCAATGAGGGCGCGTCGCTGGACTACATGGCGGCGAAGGTCAGCCAGGTCGAGCGGGCGCTGCGCGAGTTCGACTATGTCGACACCATCTACTCCACCGTCAATGCCGGCGGGGCACGCGGCTTCAACGAGGCGACGGTGGCCGTCCAGCTCAAGCCGAGCGACGAGCGCTCGGTGACGACGGCGGCCAGCATGGAGCCGTTCCGAAAGCGCCTTGCCTCCATTGCCGGCCTTGAGGTCTCCATCGGCCAGAACACCGGCATGGGCTCGTCGGAAAAGCCGCTCCAGCTTTCCGTTCTCGGCGACGGCGAGGCGGAGCTGCGCCGCATCTCCACCGAGATCACCACCGCCCTCGCCGCCATTCCGGGTGCGACCGAGGTCGAATCGTCGATCGAGAACAAGCGCCCGACGCTTGCCGTGCGGATCCGGCACGAGGCGGCAAGCGATCTCGACGTCTCGATCGCGGCCATCGGCGATACCCTGCGCCCGCTCGTGGCGGGCGATGCCATCTCCGTCTGGAATGCGCCCGACGGGGAGACCTACGATGTCGTGGTGCGCCTGCCGGCAACGGGCCGGCGCGATGCCGCGCAGCTTCGCGACCTCACCATCGCCACCGGCCGGACGGACGAGGACGGCAAGCCGATCACCGTTCTTCTCGACCAGGTCGCCGACGTCATCGAAAGCACCGCGCCGGACGCCATCACGCGCAAGGACCTCTCGCGCGAGATCCGGATCAAGAGCAATATCGAGGGGCGGGCGCTCGGCGACGTGACGGAGGATCTGAACGCCGCCATCGCCAAGATGCAGATCCCGGCGGGCTACCGCATCAGCTTCGGGGGCGACGCCGAAAACCTCGAGGAGAGCATGGGTTATGCGCTCCAGTCGCTCGCTCTCGCCGTCATCTTCATCTACATCATCCTTGCCTCGCAGTTCGGGTCCTTCCTTCAGCCGGTCGCCATCATGATGACGCTGCCGCTCTCGCTGATCGGCGTGCTGATCGGCCTTCTCGTCACCGGCTCGACGCTCAACATGTTCTCGATCATCGGCTTCATCATGCTGATGGGCCTCGTCACCAAGAACGCGATCCTGCTCGTCGATTATTCCAACCAGGGCCGGCGGGAAGGCAAGAGCCTTCAGGACAGCCTCGCGGATGCCGGCGCGGTGCGCCTGCGGCCGATCATCATGACGACGCTGGCGATGATCTTCGGCATGCTGCCGATGGCCATCGGCCTCGGCGAGGGCGGCGAGCAGCGCGCCCCGATGGCCCATGCCGTCATCGGCGGCCTCATCTCCTCCACGCTTCTGACGCTCGTCTTCGTGCCCGTGGTGCTGACGCTGCTCGATCCGGTCGGAACGCGCGTTTCCGGATGGTTCCCCAAGGGCCCCCGCCACAGGGAGCGGCAGGCCGAAGAGGACGCCTCGCTCCAGCAATCCTGAACTCTGCCGACTTCGGAGACCCCGAACACCTCCGGGACAGGCCGGGCATGCGCCCGGCCACGAAAAACCAGCCGGGGCGGAGGGAACCTTCGCGCCGCTGGACGGTTTACGCTGCGTTGCGAAAAGTTCGCTGGCGCCGTTCGCTGGCGCAAAATCCCTCTTTTCAGGGTTCGACGCGCCCCTGCAATGGGACGTGCGGCCCCAAAGGTGTAGTGAATTCATGGCTCGTCTCGTCGTCGTTTCCAACCGCGTTCCCATTCCCGACAAGAGCGGCACCGCTCCTGCCGGAGGGCTGGCGGTCGCCCTTCAATCGGCACTCGAAGCGCGCGGCGGGCTCTGGCTCGGCTGGTCCGGCCGATCCTGCGCGGACGATGCGGTCGGGCCGCTGCAGATGCAGAAGGAGGGCAATATCGAATACGCCCTCACCGACCTCACGGAACGCGATGTCGAGGAATACTACCAGGGCTTTGCAAACCGGGTGCTCTGGCCGATCTGCCACTACAGGCTGGACCTTGCCGAATATGGCCGGCGCGAGATGGCCGGCTATTTCCGCGTGAACCGCTTCTTTGCAAGCCGCCTCCTGCCGCTCATCGAGCCGGACGACCTGATCTGGATCCACGACTATCATCTCATCCCGCTGGCCGCCGAGCTGCGCCGTCAGGGTGTGACCAACCGGATCGGCTTCTTCCTGCACATTCCCTGGCCCGCACCGGACGTCTTCCATGCCATGCCGGTGCACGAGGCACTTCTGACGAGCCTGACCGCCTATGACGTGCTCGGTTTCCAGACCGAACATGATCGCGAGAACTTTGCCGACTGCCTGTCGCGGCACGACCTCGCCGTCCGTCTGGATGCTTCGCGCTTTGCCACCGATGGGCGCGCCTTCACCGCCCGGCCCTATCCGATCGGCATCGAGACGGAAGAATTCGCCGCGCTGGCGAAACGGGCGGCACAGACCGCGCTGCACAAACGCATGCTGCAGAGCCTCGACGGCAAGCAGTTGATCATCGGCGTCGACCGGCTCGACTATTCCAAGGGCATCACCCAGCGCATCGATGCGTTCGAATCCTTCCTGACCCGCCATTCCGACAGCCAGCGCAAGGTGACGCTGCTGCAGATCACACCGAAATCCCGCTCCGAAGTACCGGAATACGAGGCGATGCAGCGGGCCGTCGCGGAACAGGCCGGTCGCGTCAACGGCGCGCTCGGCACGGTCGACTGGGTGCCGATCCGCTACGTCAACCGCTCGCTGCGCCGGCCGGCTCTCGCCGGGCTCTACCGCATGGCCAAGCTCGCCCTGGTCACGCCATTGCGCGACGGCATGAACCTCGTCGCCAAGGAGTTCGTGGCGGCGCAGAGGGAGGAAGATCCCGGCGTCCTGCTGCTCTCCCGTTTCGCCGGCGCCGCGCAGGAGCTGAAGGAGGCCGTGCTCGTCAACCCCTACGACGTCGAGGGGACCGCGGAAGCCATCGCCCGAAGCCTCGCCATGCCCCTGGAGGAGCGGCGGGAGCGCTGGAGCGCCATGATGACGACGCTGCGCGCCAACGACGTCTTCACCTGGTGCGACACGTTCCTCGAGGATCTCGCCGCCAAGCCCGTGCAGAAGGCCCGCCCCGCCTCTGTCTCGACACCCGTCAGGACGTCCGAGGCCCGCACGCAGCCCCTGCGGAAGGCAATGTCGACACCGGTCGCGCGCTGGTCGTAGACGTCCGTTCCCGGGTGATGGCTTTGCTCAGCCATCACCCGTGAAAGCGGAGAGGAACCGGGTGGCGACCTGTTCCAGGGTCGCCAGATCGTATCCGCCCTCCTGCACCAACAGGACCGGCAAATCGAGCTGTCCGAGCCGGTTACCCATCGTCCCGAAGGCATCGGCAGTCAGCTGGAGGCCCCGGGCCGGATCGCTCGCCAGCGCGTCGAAGCCGAGGGAGATGACCAGCGCCGCGGGCCGGTGGGCGAGCGCGGCGTCGAGGCAGGCCGTGAATGCCATGAGATAGGCCGCATCGCCGGTTCTTTCCGCAAGGGGGTGGTTCAACGTGAGACCCGGGGCTGGTTGCCCCCCGGTCTCGTCGGAAAAACCGGTGAGATGCGGATAGTAGCCGGCCGGGCTGCGGTGCAGGGAGGCGAAGAAGACGTTTGGATCCTCCCAGAAGATATCCTGCGTGCCGTTGCCGTGGTGAACGTCGATATCGATGAGGCTTACCCGCCCGAGCGATGTAGCAAGCGCCCGTGCCGCAATGGCGGCATTGTTCAGATAGGTCGCGCCGCCGCCGAAGTCGCGACCGGCATGATGGCCCGACGGCCGGCAGAGCGCATAGGCCCGCCGTTCCCCCGCACGGATGAGCGCAGCGGCGGTAAGCGCCACCTGCGCCGCCCAGTATGCGGCCTGCCATGTGCCCTCGCCAAGAGGGGTTATCTGATCCCGCAGATGATACCCCGCCTTGGCGATCGGCGACCAGTCCGGCCGATAGGCATCGGGACGGGTTTCGAAGATGGCGGGCGCGAGCGGCCCGTGCTCCGTACCTTCCGATGCCGCAAGAAAGTCGAGATAACGGCCCGTATGGACGGCCGCGAGCGGTGCGCTGCCATGATCGACGGCATCGAGCACCGCAAGCCCGGCACGCCGCACCGCCCGCAAGAGTGCATCGAGACGGGCGGGCACGTCCCGGCTCGGCCGGGCGACGCCGCCTTCGACGACGGTGCCCGGGCTGTGCAGCCGGTGCCGGTCGCAATAGACCGCCTTCATGTCAGGCCGGGATCAAAACGGCGTCGCGGCTGTTCCAGCCGAGCGAAATGGCCTGCGCCGGCGCGATATCGCTGCCCGTGCCCGCATTGGGGATCTTGGCGACAATCGTCGCATTCTCCCCGAAGCGGACATGTACCCGGCGGTGGTCGCCGAGATAGATGACCTCGTCGACCGTTCCGGAAAAGCGGTTTGCGCAGGCGGCGGCCTGGTCGACATAGAGCCGTTCCGGACGCAGGGAGACGATGACGGGCTGGCCCTTCGAAAAGGCCGTGCTGCTGGAAACGCTGATGACCTGCCCGTCCTCCGTGCGCACGCCGTATTCGCCGCCGTCGCTGCTGCTGACGATCTTGCCGGTAAACCGGTTGTTCTCGCCGATGAAGCCGGCGACGAAGGCCGTCGCGGGACGCTCGTAGAGCTCGCTCGGCGGCGCAAGCTGCTCGATCCTGCCGGCATTGAACACGGCGACGCGGTCGGACATGGTCAGCGCCTCGGACTGGTCGTGCGTGACATAGACGACGGTGATGCCGAGGCGCTCGTGGAGATGCTTGATCTCGAGCTGGAGATGTTCGCGCAGGTTCTTGTCCAGCGCGCCGAGCGGTTCGTCCATCAGCACCACATCCGGCTCGAAGATGATGGCACGGGCGAGCGCGATGCGCTGCTGCTGCCCGCCGGAGAGCTGGGTCGGCTTTCTTTCGCCCATCGCCCCCATCTGGACCATGTCCAGCGCCCTTCGGACGCGGCCGGCCCGCTCTCCCTTCGCGATCTTGCGCACCCGCAAGGGATAGTCGAGGTTTTCGGCGACCGTGAGGTGGGGAAAGAGCGCATAGTTCTGGAACACCATGCCGATGTTCCGGCGATGCGGCGGCACCGCTTCCAGCGACCGTCCGTCGATCCGGATGCTGCCGGAACTCGGCGCCTCGAAGCCCGCCAGCATCATCAGGCTCGTCGTCTTTCCCGAGCCGGACGGCCCGAGCATGGTCAGAAACTCACCCTTCGCGATGGTGAGGTTGAGATCATCGACCACGAGGCTGCGGCCGTCGTAGCTCTTGTCGATGTTGAGAAATTCGACGTAGTTGGAGGATGACATTCTGGTTCCCCTTTTTATCTGTCATTCAGCCGCGTGGACGGCGGGGCGGCGCTGCGCCCAGGGGCGCGCCTCTTCCAGTTGCGCCGCGAGTTGAAGCAATGTCGCCTCGTCGTCGAACCGGCCGGTGAACTGCGTACCGACGGGCAGGCCGTCGGCCGTCCAGGAGAGCGGCATGCTCATTGCCGGCAGGCCCGCCATGTTGGCGAAGGTCGTGAAGGCGAGAAACTCGAGAAAACGCTCCATGACCGCCTCTCCGCCATGCCTGTCGGCATCGAAATGGCCGAGTTCCGGCGGTGGCGTGCCAAGCGTCGGGGTCAGCCACACGTCGATGTCGAGCAGGAAATTCGCCAGCGTCCTGCCCATCGTGTGGAACCAGTTGAGATCGACGAGATAGTCGGCCGCCGAAATCCGCGAGCCGATACCGTAGAGATACTGGTTGAAGCTCTCCACCTCGCCCACGAGCACAGACGGGTTCTCGCCGCGATTTCGCGCCAGCGCGGTGATCGCGCGTGTCGCCGTCATCGCCCAGAACCGCTTGTAGAGAGTGCTGTAGGCCTCCCCATCGATCGTCGGCGTGCATTCCACGACCTCGTGGCCGAGGCTTTCGCAAAGGCGCGCCGTGTCGATCGTCGCCGCGACGCAGTCGGGATCGACCGCGGTGCCGAGCAGGGAGGCCGTGGTGAAGCCGATGCGCAGGCGGCGCGGCTTCATCCGGATCGCATCGACATAGCGACCCGAGGGGGACGGTGCCGTGTAGGGGTCGCCGGGCATCGAACCCTGTGTGGCATCAAGAAGGGCGGCGCTGTCGCGCACGCTGCGGGAGAGGACATGTTCGTTCACGATCCCGCCCGTGCTGTCGCCGAGATCCGGCCCCAGCGTGATGCGCCCGCGCGAGGGTTTCAGTCCGAAGACGCCGCAGCACGACGCGGGGATGCGAATGGAACCGGCACCGTCGCCGCCATGTGCCGCCGGCACGATGCCCGCCGCCACCGCCGCGCCGGCGCCGCCGCTCGAACCGCCGCTCGACCGCGCGACGTTCCAGGGATTGCGCGTCGGGCCGAACAGCTTCGGCTCGGTGGTGCCCAGCGTGCCGAACTCACACAGGTTGGTCTTGCCGAACGTGCTGAGACCGGCCGCGCGGTAGCGGCACATCAGCTCGCTGTCCCGGGCGGGCACGAAGTTCCGGGTCAGCCGGGAGGCGCCGGTGGTCGGCACGCCCTTCATGTGACAATAGAGGTCCTTCACCAGGAACGGCGCCCCGGCAAAGAGGCTGTCCTTGCCCGCCTGCGCGGCTTCCGCACGCCCTTCGTCATAGAGCGGGGCGATGATGGCGTTGATCGCGGGGTTCACCTTTCCAGCACGCCGGATGGCCGCCTCGACCAGCTCCCCGGCCGTGACCTGCCCCGACTTTACGAGATCCGCCTGCGCGGTGAGGTCCAGATTGACAAAATCATCCATCGTCACGCCCTCACGCTGCAAGCCGGGCGGCGGCATCGTCGAGCGCCGCCGCTATCCCGTCGACGAGCTGGTCGACTTCCTCAAGCGTCATGACGAAGGGCGGACAAATCGAAATGACGTCGCCCATGTTGCGGATCATGACGCCGTGCGCCCGGCAGCGCTGCTCGACAAGCGCGCCGACCTTCAAGGCCGGATCGAAGGGTGCGCGGCTTGCCTTGTCGGCCACCAGCTCGATGCCGGCAAGGAAACCGGTCCCCCTGACCTCGCCGACGAGCGCATGGCTCGCAATCCGCGCGTCGAGCGCGGCGAAGAGCCGACGGCCGAGTTCGGCGGCCCGGCCCGGGGCATCCATTTCCTGATAGATGCGCAGCACATCCGCCGCCACCGCGGCGGTGACCGGATGGCCGGAATAGGTGAAGCCGTGGCCGAAGACCCCGATGCGGTCGGCCTCGTCGGCGATCGCCTGATAGATGGGATCGCCGATCACCGCCGCGGCGATGGGCAGGTAGCCGGAGGACAGTCCCTTGGCGACCGACATCATGTCCGGAACGAAGCCGCAGGCCTCGGACCCGAACCACTTTCCGGTTCGCCCGAAGCCGGAAACGACCTCGTCCGCAAGAAGCAGGATGTCGTGCTTCGTCAGAAGCTGCCGCAGCGCCGGGAAGTATCCCGGCGGCGGCGTGACGACACCGCCCGCCCCCATGATCGGCTCGGCGATCATCGCGGCGATGGTTTCCGGCCCTTCCGCCTCGATCAGGGTTTCCAGCGCAGCGATCAGCCGGGCGCAATAGGCCTCCTCGCTCTCGCCCGGCAGGGCGTTGCGATAATAGTGCGGCTTCTCGGTATAGATCACGTTGAGACCCGGCATGTTGAAGCTCTCGTGCATGTGCGGCAGCCCGCCAAGGGCCGCCCCCATGATCGTGCTGCCGTGGAAGGCGCCCTTGCGGCTGATGATCTTGCGCTTGCCGGGCTTGCCGCGTGCGACATTGTAGTACCAGGCGAGCTTGACCATCGTGTCGTTGGCTTCCGAGCCCGAATTCACGAGGAAGACCTTGCTGCCCGGGATGGGGGAAAGCGTCGCGATCTGCTCGACGACATCGACCGTCGGGTCGTTCGAGCGGTGATTGAACGTGTGGTAGGTGGCGAGCCTGCGCATCTGGCTCGCCGCCACATCCGCAAGACGCTCGTTGCGAAAGCCGAGCGAGGCGCACCACAGGCCTCCCATGCCTTCGAGATAACGATTCCCCATCTCGTCGACGACGTAGCAGCCCTCCCCCGCCGTGATCACCAACGGGCCTTCGGCCTCGTGCCTGCGCGGGTTGGTCTGGGAATGGAAGTGGTACGCCATGTCGCGCGCCCGCAGCGAGTTGTGCAAGGTAGCCTCCGGAACCGTGTTTGCTATTTTATAAGTTATAAGTTATCAGAAAACGCATGCAAGCGAATTTCACCGGAGACGGGAAACTTTTTGCGGCGTCCCACCGTCGCGTCGAGCGATAAGATATAAGCGATTGGCGGCCCCCAGCATTTCAGCTAGAGCTGCAACAAAGATCAGGAGAAGTCCCATGAGCGTTATGGAGATGCAGCCCGGCGAAGCGGGCAGCCTGTCCGCCCGGATCTACAACAAGGTGCGGGAAGGCCTCATCGTCGGCAACTTCGCGCCGGGCGACCGCCTCCTCATGCAGGATCTCGCAGAACAGCTCGGGACCAGCGTCACGCCGGTGCGCGAGGCCTGCCTGCGGCTGGTCAGCGAACAGGCGCTGGAACTGCGCTCCGGCCGGTTCGTCACGGTGCCGGACCTCAGCCGCGCCCGCTACATCCAGATCAAGCTCATCCGCATGGCGCTCGAAGGGATGGCGGCAGAACATGCCACCGACCACGTGACCGCGGCCGATCTCGCGCAGCTCGAAGACTTCCACGCCGCCTTCGTGAAGAACGAAAAGGCCGGCAATCTGGAGGCGGCGCGCTCCGCCAACCGGGCCTTCCACTTCGGTGTCTACCGCCTCTCGCGCATGCCGATGCTGGTCGGCCAGATCGAGAGCATGTGGGTCTCGATGGGGCCGATCCTCAATGTCTACTACCGGGAAATCCCGCACGGCTATACCGGCGCGGAGGAACACGACCATCTCATCGAGGCGCTCAGGGTCGGCGACAAGAAGAAGGCCCGCCTGGCCATCGAGAACGATATCCAGCGGGCCTCGCCCAGTCTCCTGCAGTACTTCGAGGAACGCGGCGCCGCGTGAAACCGGCGCCGGAGAAATCTCAGACCTGCGCGATGCGCGGGGTGCGCAGGCCGGCGGTTTCCCCGCCGTCCACGGTCACCACCGTGCCGTTGACATAGGTCGACTGATCCGACAGCAGCCAGGCGACGACATCCGCCACCTCCTGCGGGGCGCCGAAACGGTTGGCGGGGATGCGCAGTTCGAGCTGTTTCTTGCGCAGCGCGTCGCTCATGATCTTGCCCATCATGCGCGTTTCGATCTGGCCGGGGCAGACCGCGTTGAAGCGCACCTCCTCGCCGAACTCCAGCGCCAGCGCCTGGGTGAGGCCGATGACGGCAGCCTTCGACGCGCAGTAGACGGCAAGCCCTTCCTCGCCGGTCTTTCCGGCGATGCTGGCGATGTTGACGACCGATCCTCTGCCGCGCCGCAGGCCTTCCAGCGCATGGCGAATGAAAAGGAACGTGCTGCGGGCATTGACCGCCAGTACCTCGTCCCAGTCGTCCTGCGTGGCGGAAGCGAAGGAGATGCGCTTCGACATGCCGGCATTGTTGACGAGGCCCGAAAGCGCGCCCCCGCCAAGGTCGAGCGCCCGGTCGATGACGCGCCGGCAATCCTCCTCGCGGCTGACATCGCCGGGCACGAAGGTGACACTGGGAGCGATATCCTCGAGCGCCCTGCCTGCCTCGGCATCACGGCCCGTCGCCACCACGCGGGCGCCGTCCGATGCAAGCTTCTCCACGCAGGCTCGCCCTATCCCGTGCGTGGCACCTGTCACGATGATCATTTCCAGTCACTCCACAAAGCATGTCCAGCCGGAGCGACAACGCTCCGGCATCGACTGATAAAGTAAAACAAGGTTCCGGCACCTAGCTGTTGCCGGTCGAACGGTGCGCCGCCGCGCGCTTCTGGGCCAAGGCCCCGCCCCCCATCAGGACGATGGAGATGATCACGAGCAATGTCGACATCGCCAGGATAGACGGATCGATATTGTCCCTGAGGCCATCGAACATCTGGCGCGGCAGCGTGCGCTGGCCCGGACCGCTGATGAAGAGCGCGACGACGACCTCGTCGAACGAGAAGACGAAGGCGAAGAGCGCGCCCGAGATGACGCCCGGCGCGATGAGCGGCAGCGTCACCGTGCGGAAGGCATGGACCGGGCTCGCACCGAGGCTCGCCGCCGCCCGCACGAGGTTCATGTCGAAGTTCTTCAGCGTGGCGGTGACCGTGATCAGCACGAAGGGCACCGCCAGGACCGCATGGGCGAGAACGAGACCCAGGAAGGACGCGACGAGGCCCAGCTTGGCGAAGAAGAAATACATGCCGACGCCGCTGATGACGACGGGTACGATCATCGGCGAGATCACCACCGCGAGGATCATCGACCGGGCGGGAAGCCGGCCGCGCGACATGCCGAGCGCCGCCAGCGTGCCCAGCACCGTCGATACCAATGTCGCGCCGGCGCCGATGATCAGGCTGTTGAGGAGCGCCGACATCCAGGGCTGCGGCTGCAGGATCTTCTCGTACCATTGCAGCGAAAAGCCTGGCAGCGGATAGGACAGGAAGTTGGCCGAACTGAAGGAGATCGGGATGATCACGAGCGTCGGCCCGATCAGGAAGATCATCGCGAGGCAGCAGAAGGCGATCTGCACGCGTCTCAAGGCAACAGGCATCTCTCACTCCATTCCGACGATGCGGCCGATGCCGACGATCCGCCCGACAACCGCGTAGAGCGCGAGGATGCAGGTCAGAAGCAGGACGCCGAGCGCGGCGGACATGCCCCAGTTGATCGTGGTGTTGGCATAGAAGGCCACGAAGTAGCTCAGCATCTGGTCCGATGCGCCACCGACGAGGGTGGGCGTGACGTAGTAACCGGCGGAGATGATGAAGGTGAGGAGACATCCCGCGCCGACGCCCGGCAGCGTGAGCGGCAGATAGACCCTGAGAAACGTCGTGACGGGTCCGGCACCCAGCGAAGCGGAGGCTTTGACATAGGACGGCGAGATGCCCTTCATGACGCTGACCAGCGGCAGCACCATGAATGGCAGCAGGATATGCACCATTGCGATGTAGAGGCCGGTCCGGTTGAACACGAGTTCGAGCGGTGCATCCGTGATGTTCAGCGCCTGAAGCAGGCGGTTCACTACCCCCTCCTTCTGCAGGATGACGATCCAGGCACTCGTCCGGACCAGAAGAGACGTCCAGAAGGGCAGGAGCACGCAGGCCAGCATGATCGCCGAGAACCGGCCGCCGATGGCGACGATGGCATTGGCGATCGGGTAGGCGACGAAGAGGCAGATCACCGTGACCAGCGCGCTGATCGTCAATGTCCGCATCAGCGTCGAGAGGAACAGCCGCTCCTCCGGCGGAGCCATCTGCACACCGCCGTTCTCGCCGGGACGCAGGTCGACGGCCGAGAGCAGGTAAAAGGCCGTCAGCGGCGCGCCGTTGCGCTGGATGACCCGCCAATAGGCCGGGTTGTCCCAGTTCCCGTCGATGGCGAGCAACTGGGCCTTTGCCGGCGCCTCTGGTGCCTTGCGGACCGTTCGGACCGTCTTGGCGAGAAGGCTGCGAAACCCGGTGATCTCGTAGTTCAGCCGGCGGCCCGCCTCCGCCATGATCTTGGGATCAGCGCCTGCCCGGATATCGGCGACCAGCGCCTCAAAGGCCGCATCGGACGGCGTATCGCGCCCGTCCCAGTCCTCCAGAGAGGAAAGCGTCGCCGGAAACGCAGTGCGGACCTCGGGATTGTTGATGGCATGGAACAGCATGGTGCCGAGCGGCAGCACGAAGGCAAAGACGATGAAGGCGACGAGAGGACCGATCAGGACGAGGCTGACGATCGTCTGCCGCCGCCTGTCGGCGCGAAAGCCGGTGGCAAGGGCGGAAACCCGCCCTTGCTGGCCGTCGGCCGCGCCGATGCGCGGCCGCAGGAGAACATCCGACGTCATTGCGCGCGCCATGTCGCAAATCTCGCCTCGAGCGCCTCGCCGTGGTCGGCCCAGAACTCCGTGTCGAGCGCCACCGCCGCGGTCATGTTCGCCTCGGTCGTCGGAAGGTCCTTGGCGATCTCCGGCTTGACGCCGCGAATGGCCGCGAGATTGGTAACGCCATAGGCGATATGCTGCGGGAAGGTCGCCTGGGCGCTCTCGGTCGAGGCGAAGGCGATGAACTTCTCCGCATTCTCCCGGTTGGGCGAACCCTTCACGATGCCCCAGTAGTCGATGCCGAAGACCTGACCGTCCCAGATGAGGGCGAAGTCCTTGCCGGAGGCATTCGCCGCCGCGACGCGGCCGTTGAAGGTCGCCGTGGCGACGACGTCGCCGGCGGCAAGACGCTCGACGGATTCCGCGCCCGTCGTCCACCAGAGGATCGACGACTTGATCTCATCGAGCTTGGCGAAGGCACGGTCCTGGCCCTCGTCCGTCGCAAGCACGTCATAGACCTCGTCCTTGGTAACCCCGTCCGCAAGGAGCGCGATTTCGAGGGTCATCTTCGCCGTCTGGCGGAACCCGCGCTTGCCGGGCCATTTCTCGACATTCCACAGGTCGGCCCAGTTCTTTGGCCCATCCGCCAGCTTCGCCTTGTCATAGCTCGGCACCATGGACCAGACGAAGGCGCCGACACCGCAATCGCTGTAGGCTTCGGGAATGAAGTCCTCCCGCTTGCCGATCCTGCTCCAGTCCAGTTCCTCGAAAAGACCTTCGGCGCAGCCCGACAGGAGCGTGTTCTGCTCCACCTGCATGACATCCCAGGAAACGCTGCCGCTGTCGACCATGGCACGCACCTTGGCCATCTGCCCGGAATAGGAATCTTCCGTCAGCGCCACGCCTGACGCCGCCGCGAAGGGTTCGAAAAAGGCCTTGCGCTCGGCGTCCTGCAGCACGCCGCCGGCCCCGACGACAGTCAGTTTGCCGGCATCGGCAAAGGCGGCGGAAGCCCCCGCCAGGACGGCGAGCATGCCCAGCCCGCCAAAAAACCCACGATAGGTCATGACATCCTCCCTTATTGTGCGACCCAGCGGTTGAAACGCTGCTGAAGTTCCTCTTCGTGATCCACCCAGAACGGCGTGCTGACGGCGAGCGCGCCCACCATGTTCTCCTCGGCCGTCGGAAGCTGCGGCTTGATGTCGGCGGAGATGCTGTCCATCGCCTTGGCGTTGGTCACGCCGTAGACCATCTTCTCGGCAAAGGCCTTCTGCGGCTCGGGGCTCGTCATGAAGTTGACGATGTCGAAGGCCTGGTCCCTGTTGCCGCCCTTCGGAATGGCCCAGAAGTCCATCGCATAGAGCTGGTTGGTCCAGGACATCTTGAAATGCCGGCCCTGCTGGTTCGCGGCGATGACGCGCCCGTTATAGGCCGAGGTCATCGTCACCTCGCCGGAGGCCAGCCATTCCATCGGCTGCGCGCCGCTTTCCCACCACTGGATGCTCGGCTTGATCGCGTCGAGCTTGGCAAAGGCGCGGTCCTGTCCCTCCTTGGTTGCCAGGATATCGTAGAGCTCCTCCGGCTTTGCGCCGTCTGCGAGCAGGGCGACTTCGAGCGTCATGCGCGCCTGCTTGCGTAGCCCGCGTTTTCCCGGCCATTTCTCGAGATTCCAGAAATCCGCCCAGGAGGCGACGCCGCTCGTCTTGTCACCGTCATAGGCGAGGATCTTCGACCAGACGAAGGCGCCGACGCCGCAATCGGACTTGGCCGGCGCGATGATGTCGGCGCTGTTCGGCAGGCCGGCCCAGTCGAACGGCTCCAGAAGGCCCTGGTCGCAGGCGAGAATCATCTCGTTCTCGTCCATTTGCACGACGTCCCAGGTCGTCGTGCCGGTTTCGACCATGGCCTTCACCTTGGCGATGCCGCCCGTGTAGGATTCCTCCAGAAGCGGCGCGCCGGCTTTCTCCTGATAGGGCTTGAAGAGCGTTTCGCGCATCGCTTCCTGCGTCGCGCCGCCGAAGCCGACGACGGTCAGGTCGCGGGACAGCGCCGGAGAGGCGACGACGAGCGCGGCGCCCGCCATCATTGCAAAAAACCGAGTTCTCATGGGTTCCCCTTTTGTGTTTGAGAGCAGGTTTGGAAAGATCAGGCCGCGACGGACCGGGCGAGGCCGGCCATGGTCGTGTCGATGAGTTCGAGCGTGTCGTCGAGGACGGCGCGGTCGTGGCTCAGCGAGAGGTAGAGGCGTTTGAGCTGGAGCGGCTGGAAGACCTGCCGGCCGGCGATCAGCGCGCGGCGGAAGCGCATGTCGAGATCGTTGTCGTTGCGCAGAAGATCCGTGTAGTCGCGGAATGCGCCGTCGAAGAAATAGACGAGCCAGACCGAGCCGAAGCCTGCGGCCTGCGCCTTCAGGCCGTGCCGTGCGATGATGCCGTCAATCTCGCTGCGCAGATAGGCGCCAAGCTCGAACAGCCGCTCATAGACGCCCGGTCTCGCCAGCTCCTCGATCGTCGCCTTGACGGCCGCCATCGAGGACGGCGTGCCGTTGAACGTGCCGCCCATGAAGACGGCACCCTCACCCGTGCGGCCCACCCGTTCCATGATCTCGCGTCGGCCGGCGACGAGGCCGATCGGATATCCGCTGGTCGCTGCTTTCCCGAAGGTGGCAAGATCGGGCGTGACGCCGACGATCGACTGGTAGCCGCCAAGCGCGTGCCGGAAACCGGTGATCACCTCGTCGAAAATGAGAACGACCCCGTGCTCGGTGGTGATCCGGCGCAGGTCAGCGAGGAACTGCGTCTCGGCAATCACCGCGCCCATATTGTGCGCGATCGGCTCGACGATGATCGCCGCCACCTCGCCCGGGTTTTTGCGGATGTAGTCCTCGACGGCACCGGCATCGTTGTAGGGCAGGATGGCGGTGTGGCGGGCGGCATCGAACAGCATGCCATCGGACATCGGGTCGTAGGAGCCGAGCATCTGGCGGCTCGACTGGCCATTCATGGCGACATAATCGTGCCAGCCGTGGTAGCCGCCCTGGAACTTGATGATCTGTTTCCGCCCGGTATAAGCGCGGGCCAGACGGAGGGCATGGTAGGTCGCCTCCGAGCCACTGCTGCAGAAGGCCACCTGATCGGCGCAGGGGATCGCGTTTACGAGCAGCTCGGCCACCTCGACCTCCAGCTCCAGCACACCGGCACCGATCAGATCGAGGTTTTCGGCCGTCTTTGCAATCGCGGCAGCGACGGCGGGCGGGCGATGACCAAGCACATTGGCGCCGAAGGCGCAGTGATAGTCGGTGTAGCGGTTGCCGTCCGCGTCATAGAGATAGGGGCCTTCCGCCCGGGCAAAGGCGATCGGCGCGCCGAGGCGCCGGCTGGGGCTCAACAGGCCGCCGGGAATGACGGCTTCCGCGCGCGCGGCGATCGTTTCGTTGTTCGTCGGCATCGGCATTCTCCTTACGCAAGGCTTTCGAGCGCCACGGCCCTGATGCCGTCGCCGTCCAGGCGGTAGTGCCTGTAGAGATGGGTGGGGGGGGCGATCAGGCTGTATTCGTCGCAGATGCCGTGCCTGACGAGGCGGGCGCCCTTGCCCTTTTCGGCCAGCACTTCCGCAACCGCACCGCCGAGGCCGCCGAGGATGTTGTGCTCCTCGACCGTCAGGATGACCCTGGAACGGGCCGAGGCCTCGATGATCGCCTCTTCGTCGAGCGGCTTGATCGAATGCATGTCAATCAAGCCGACGGAATGGCCGGCAGCATTCAGCTCCTCCATCGCGCGTCTGGCGCCATGCACGGGATAGCCCGCGGCGATGATCGTGATGTCCTTGCCGATGCCGTGCACGATCGCCTTGCCAAGTTCGAAGGTGACACCGTTCTCATAGACGACCGGATCATGGCCGCGGTGGATGCGAAAATAGATCGGAAGCGGATAGTCGACGGTCGCCCTGAGGGCCGCATCGAGCGCCGGCCCGTCCGCCGTCGACACGACAGCGAGGTTGGCGATGCTGCGCATGATGGCGATGTCTTCGGTCGCGTGATGGGAGGTTCCGTAAAAGCCGAGCGAAATACCGGTGTGATGCCCGATCAGACGAACCGGCTGCCTGCAATAGGCGACATCCATGCGGATCTGCTCGCAGCACAGAAGCGCGAGGAACGAGGCGAAGGTCGCGACATAGGGAATGACGCCGGTCGTCGCCATGCCGGCGGCCGCCGAGACCATGTTCTGCTCGGAAATGCCGAACTGCACGAAACGCTCCGGATAGCGCTGGGCGAAGGCGGAAAGGCCGTTGGAATATTGCAGGTCCGCCGTGCCCGCCATGACGGGGTAGCCGGCCTCGGCAAGGGCGATGAGCGCATTCGACAGCGTGGGGAGCGAAGGCGCGCGGCGGTTGATCTCGCGGTATTGCCACGAGTCCTTGGAAAGCAGCTGGGTCATTGGGAGATTACCGTGTTCAGGATCGTTTCGCGGGCCTTGGCCTCGTCTTCCGCGCCGAGATAGCCGAGATGCCAGCCGGGTTCGGTTTCCATGTAGTCGATGCCCTTGCCCTTCACCGTGCGGGCGATGATGCAGCAGGGTTTTTCGCGCGTGCGATCGGCCTTGACGGCGCGCAGCAGCGTCGTCAGCGCCGCGAGGTCATGGCCATCGACGGTATGGACCTCCCAGCCGAAGGCGCGCCATTTCTCGTCGAGCGGTTCGATCGTCAGGACGTCGTCGACCTTGCCGTCGAGCTGGTAGCCGTTGCGATCGACAATCGCGACGAGGCTGGAGAGGTTGTGCGAAGCGGCGGACAAGGCGGCTTCCCAGACCTGGCCCTCCTGCATTTCCCCGTCACCGAGCAGGACGAAAGCATTGAAATCCCGTTTCTGAAAGCGTGCGCCAAGCAGCATGCCGACGCCGTTCGACAAGGCATGACCGATAGAGCCGGAGCTGAAATCGACGCCGGGAACCTTCGTCATGTCGGGATGGTCGCCGAGGGGGCTGCCGAGCCGCGTATAGCTTTCAAGCCATGCGGGATCGAAGAAGCCGAGATCGGCGAGAATGGGGAAAAGGCCGACGGCCGCATGGCCCTTGCCCATCAGGAAGCGGTCCCGGTCGGCCCACGCCGGCTCGCCCTTTCGCAGCCGCATCACATCGTAATAGAGCGCCGCAAAAATCTCCGCGCAGGAGAAGACGGAGGTGTAGTGGCCGACCTTGGCGATCGAGATCAGCCGAAGCGTCTCGAGCCGGATGAAGCGCGCACGCTCCTCAAGGAAGGCAAGCTGTTCGCCGGACAATAGGTCATCGTTGCGCGCCACCGAAAGGTGGCCGCCTGGAGTCTGTCGCACTGACAAGGATCTGCTCCCGCTGTTTTCTAACTTATAAGTTATAAGATATAGAAAACCGGCAGGCGCGCAACAGTTTTTTGCGCCGGCAGCGCATTCCGCCACACACCCGTCGCAATAGCCTTCATCCGGCGGACGAGAATAGATTGACCGGTCGTTCGGTTAATAGTAATTATTGCCGCGCGCCATGGAGGATGGCGCCGATTGTGAACATGCCAGGAGGAAAGAATGTTCCACACCCGCCGGCCGGCGCTTGCCGCTTTCCTGATCTCCGTCGTCCTGACGCCACTCGCTCCCGCCGCCGCCCTCGCCGCTTCCGATGTCGAGATCATCCGCGACAACTGGGGTGTGCCCCATGTCTATGCCGGTGACGTCTATGGGCTCTATGCCGGCTTCGGTTATGCCGTGGCGACCGACCGGCTCTTCCAGATGGAGATGTCGAAGCATTCCGTTCTCGGCACGGTTTCGCAGGTGCTCGGCGCGGACCATCTCGGCTACGACATCGCGACGCGGGCCGATTTCGACCATGCCGATATCCGGGCGCAGATCGAGGCCCTGTCGAAGGAAGAACGGGACATCCTGCGCGGCTATGCCGCCGGCTACAACAAGCGCGTCGCCGAGGTTCTGGCCGACCGCAGCCGGCTGCTGCCGAAGGAGTTCAGCGATTTCGGGATCGAGCCGACGACCTGGAGCGATTTCGACGTCGCGATGATCTATGTCGTGACCATGGCCGGCCGCTTCTCGCACTACTCGACCGAGCTCGACAACGCCAAGGTTCTGGCAAAACTCGAGAAGCAGCACGGCAAGGAGAAGGCCGCCGAACTCTTCGACCAGATGTTCTGGCTGGAGGACCCGCTTGCCCCGACGACCGTGCCGAAGGGCGGCCAGTATCAGATCAAGGCGGAAAACAAGCCGTTCTTGGATGGCACGCGTTTCAGCGCCCTCGCCGACCGGAGCGTCCCGGGTGGAGACGAAGCGCGCCCCCGCGCCTCGAACCTCTGGATCCTCGGACCGAAGAAGACCACCGACGGCTCGACCATGCTGATGAACGGGCCGCAATTCGGCAATTTCAACCCGTCCTATGTCTATTCGATCGGCCTGCACGGCGCAGGCTTCGACCTGACCGGCTCGACGCCCTTCGCGGTGCCGAACGTGCTGTTCGGAACGAACGGCCAGATCGCCTGGGGCGCGACCGCGGGCCCGCTCGACGTCAACGACTACTTCCAGCTCGAACTCAATCCCGACAACCCGGCGCAGTACCGCAAGAACGGCACCTGGCACGACATGCGCGCCCGCCCGGAAACCTTCAAGGTCAAGGGCCAGGCCGACGTCGCCACCGTGGTCTATGAGAGCGACTACGGTGTCGTCAGCGAGATCGACCCGCAAAACCATACGGCCTACGCCTTCAACCGCACCTGGAAGGGCAGGGAAATCCAGACGCTGCTTGCCTGGGTCAACTCGACCAAGGCGCAGAGCTACGAGGACTGGTTGAAACAGGCGAAGAACGTCGCCACCACGATCAACTGGTATTACGCGGACAAGGACGGGAACATCGGCTACGTCTCGCCAGGCTATCTGCCGGTCCGCAATCCGGCGCAGGACCAGCGCGTGCCGGCCAGGGGCGACGGCTCCATGGACTGGCAGGGCATCCGCGCCTTCGCCGACATGCCGAAGACCTACAATCCGGAGCAAGGCTGGATCGCCAACTGGAACAACCGTTCGGCCCATGGCGAGGTCGCCAACTTCGAGGCGACGCCCTGGGGGGCTTCGGACCGCGTCGACGAGATCGTCGCACTGATCACCGGCAAGGACAAGCTGACGCCGCAGGACGTCTGGGACATCAACGAGAACATCGCGTTTCTCGACATCAATGCCCGCGCGCTGCTGCCGTTCCTCTTCGAGGCGGCGGCAAAGCTTGCCGCCGATGACCCGCGCCAGGGCCTGGTCACGGTGCTGAAGGACTGGGACGGCCGCATGGTCCGGGGCGAGGACGGCCGCGCCACGGCGCCTGCCGTCGCGCTCTTCCAGCGCTGGGTCAAGATCATGGTGGCGGACGTGCTGATGGACGACCAGCCCGGCATCGACCCGACCGTCGCCCTCAACCGTATCTCGCGCCCGACGCAGGTGCTGCGCAACGCACTTCTTGGAGACAAGGCCGGCATCACACAGCGCCACGACTTCTTCAACGGCGTCGACAGGAACGAGATCATGCTTGCGGCGCTCGGCAAGGCCGCCGCCGCCCTGACCGAGGAGCATGGCAGCGACAAGCCCGAAAGCTGGCACGCAACGCTGCCGCAGCACATCTTCGCCACCAAGAACTATCTCGGCATCGCGCAGACAGGCGAGGATGCGGGGATCGAGGTCGGTACGACGATGAACCGCGGCACGCAGAGCGACCTCATCACCTTCAAGGACGGCACCGCCTCCGTCTGCATGGTGACGCCGCCCGGCCAGAGCGGCTTCATCAGCCCCGCAGGCCAGACGTCACCGCACTATGACGACCAGATCAAGCTCTACGAGACCTTTACCTGCCGTCCGCAGGCGCTGACACGCAGCGCGGTCGAGAAGGTAGCCGTCGAAACCCTGAAGCTGACGATCGACTGATATCCCGGATTGGCCGGGCACAAGCCGGCCTGCCGGGGCATTGCCCCGGCGCTACGCCGAGGCGCAATCGATCCGGCCCGGAAAGGCAAAGGAAACCTCCCGGTCGCGGTTCCACGAACCGCGACCGTCATTGGCCGACCGCCAACGTTCGGTCCTGGAGAACAGCCGGCGCGTCATCTGCCGGCCAAGGCAGCCAGATCGTTGTCGCCGTCGAAGAAGCGGGATTGCGCCGCCTGCCCTACGAGATGATATCGAAGTCGCCCGCGGTCAGGTTCAGGCCCTTGTCGAGCACCCCGAACAGAACGGCCTTGCCGCTGCCGCTGCCATCGGCATCGTACCAGAGCTTCCCGCTTGCCTTGTCGTAGATGATGCGGTCGGAAGCATCCTGTGCCTTCGTGCCGGTGCTGAAGGCGCCCGAACTCAAATCGCCGACTTTCCCGGCTTTGAAGACATCGTCATCGAGAACGATCTTGTCTTTTTTCACCGAAAAATCGCCAATCGTATCGACATTGGTGGCGCCGAGTTTCGTGTTGAACACGAACATGTCCTTGCCGCTGCCGCCGACGAGAGCATCCTTGCCGGACCCGCCATAGAGCTTGTCGTCGCCGCCGGCGCCGTTGATCTTGTCGTTGCCGCCATTGCCGTTGATCGTGTTGTCGTCCGCGTTCATCCTTATCTGATCGTCACCGCTTCCGGCCCGGATGATCTCGACGCCCTCGAGCTCCATCCGGAAGACTTCGTCGACCGTATAACCTCTGATATCGACATACTTGTCGTTGACGAGGATTTCCGGCTTGAGGCCCTGGAGCTTGCTGAAGTCCACGGTGTCCGTGCCGGTGCCGCCACTGAAATAGCGCTCGTAGCTGTCCATGATTTCACGGACCGCGTAGGTGTCGTTTCCAGCTTCCCCGTAGCTCTTGTCGGACCCTCCGCTATCCACGATCGCGTCATCGCCGCTGCCGGCATGGATGACGTCGCTTCCCGATCCGCCGTCAATCGCATCGTTGCCGCTGCCGCCATCGATCTTGTCCTTGCCGGCGCCTCCCTTCATGGTGTCGTTGCCACCCTGACCCCACATGCCGTCGTCGCCGTTGCCGCCCGACATGCGGTCGCTGCTCTTGTCGTCGGCCTGTGCCTCCCCGGGGATGGACCACTTCTGCGGCGTCATGGTCTTGCCCGTCGTGCCATCCCAGGTGAGGGTCAGGGCCTCGCCGAACCAGTCTCCGCGCAGCTTGGTTTCCGTTCCGCCATACATCAGATCGTTGCCGTTGCCACCGTCCATCACGTCGCCGCCATAGCCGCCCTGCATGAGGTCGTTGCCGTCCTCGCCTTTAAGAGTGTCGTTGTTCCACTCGCCATGCATGTAGTCGCCGCCGGCGCCGCCAAACATCTTGTCGTTGCCGCGCCCGCCGAGCAGCTGATCGGCCCCATCCTTGGCGCCAAGGCCGGAAATGTCCGACTTGCCGTAGCCATAGATGAAATCGTTGCCGTCCAGACCGACCGCAATATCCCGGCCCAGCCCGCCGAAAATCACATCCGCAGCCTTTCCGGTCCAGGCGAAATCATTCCCGTCGCCGGCCAGGACCTCGACCGGCTCCGTCGCATCGGAAGCCCTGAACAGCTCCGGCCGGTCTCCGATACCCTTCAAGTTCAGGAGCGTGCGCAGCTTGGGATGGTGCAGCATATCGACCTGATAGGTGCCGCTGAAATCGCTGATGCTCCAAACCTGGAAGGAAATGACATCGACGCCTTCGGGTATGATCAGGGAACCGCGCGTCTTTTCATTGCTCAGAAGATGCGTGTTGTAATTAAGCCCAAACGTTTTTAGATATTCATATGTATATGCGCCAAACCTAATAGAAAGATCCGTGCCGGAAGAGCCAAAAAAAGAAACGAAAAGCTCATCTCCAGCCTTTAGGCCGGAGGCCTCCAGATCAAGAACAAAGTAATCTGCGCGATCATTTCCAAGATAATCATCGATAGACCCTATAAATCTACCGACAACGTCTTTACCAATCTTAAATACCGGATAAAACTCCCCATTACTCGAGAACGCATCGTTGTCAAAAGTGTCTCTTCCGGTAAGTTCGGAATATTGCTGAACGGTCGCCATCTACCACCCTCATCCCAACGGCATCGCCCACCAGCGACACACCCCACCTATAGTATCCTGGCTGCAGAATATCCTGTCAACGCGACAACAAAGGGACGGAATATTCTTTCCCACTCCAAAGCAACATGCGCGGCAGGCCTGGCGCCGTATGCATCGCGTCGGACGAGGTTATGGCAATTGCACAATACCGGACAGCGGCAGGGCATGAACAAGGCCGCCAAGGTCAATCGGTTGAGAAGCTTGATCCCGGATTGCGTCAGAGCAGGCACGCGCGGAAAATACGACATCTCGGACACAATCGCCCTGCTCTACGGCCGGATACAGAAGCGGGCGCTACATCACCTGACGAGGTGGCCAAGTGGTGAGCGCCGGGCGCTTCAGCGAGCGTTCCGTCACCGGGCACCCCTCCTGGATTCTGGTCCAGGACGAGACGTTGAGCTTCATTTCGCAGCGCGCGAGATACGAGCCGCCATCGACCCTCAGGCAGGCTGTCTGGCCGAGCTCGAACATCACGCCGCGATTTCGGCATTTGCAATTGTGGGCATCCGCCATGGTGGGGGTCAAGGCCATGGCCAAGCCGGCAACGAGCACTCCGATACGCATGGTAGAGGCTCCTGACGATAGACCGCCAGCTTACACCTGACTGCCGGTATCGTCAAAAGAGCCCTCCCACCGGCAATCCCAGCACTCTTCAAACAGGGCGACCAAGGCGTCCGTCCGGGCCAACCTCGTCGGAGGACCGGCACGAAGCGGGGAAATTCGCGAATGCGGATGCGATCGGGCCGGTTTCGATATGCCACTTCGTTTCGTTCTCGCGGGCGCTCAGTTCGGCAACTCCCTGCGCAGGACGTCGATAAACGCCCGAAGGCCGGCGGGGACATGGCGACGGCCGGGGAAATAGAGGCAAAGTCCCGGAGCAGGCGGGCACCATTCCTCAAGGACCAGAACCAGGGTTCCGTTGTCCAGGTCCTCCTTGGCGACCGTTTCCGGCACATAGGCAATGCCCATTCCCGCGACCGCCGCTTCGACCATCATGCCGTTGTGGTCCAGCGTCAGAACCCCCTGCACATCGACGTTTCGGGTTTGTCCTTCCCTCTCGAATTCCCACCGATAGGGCGTGCCGCTTGGCAAGCGTTGACGTATGCATCGGTGGACAGCCAGATCGTCCGGGACAGCCGGACGCGGACTGGCCGAAAGATAGTCCGGTGACGCGACGGCTACAAACCTTACGGTTCCGCCGAAGGGCACGGCGATCATGTCAAGCGGAACGGCCTCGGACAGACGAATTCCGGCATCGAAGCCCTGGGCGACGATATCGACGAACCGTCCGTCAGCGGCAAGATCAAGCCGCATCTGGGGGTAGCGCTTCAGGAACTCGGGGACGACGTTCCGCATCAACAGCCGTGCAGCCGATTCCGGCGCAGTGATCCGCAACAGACCGGATGGCTCGCCCTGCCGTTCTGCAAGGTCGTCGAAGATCGTTTCCAGGTCGCCCAGAACCGGCATGAGTCTCGACAAAAGCTCTGCCCCGGCTTCGGTCAGCGCGACGCTGCGGGTCGTGCGGTTCAACAGCCGAAAATCCAAACGCTGCTCCAGCATCCGCACCGTATGGCTCAGTGCGGAGCGCGATACGCCGATCTCCGCGGCGGCACGGCTGAAACTCCGATGGCGGGCAACGGCAGCGAAGGCCAGCAGGTCAGGGAGGGGAGGCGTAATTGTCAAATCATGCTCACCAATTCATGCGATTTTTCATCGATACCGCATAACTCTCCCGTCCACCATATGGTCTGCGTCAACAAGGAGTTTGCTATGACGAAGACTTGGCTCATTACCGGTGCGGCGCGTGGTTTCGGCCGCAACATGGCGGAGAAACTGCTCGCCCGTGGCGATCATGTGATCGCGACCGTCCGACGGGAAGGCTCTCTGGCTCTCGGACATCCAAACCTGAACATCCTGAAAATGGACCTGACCGACGCCGGCTCGATACGTGCGGCAGTCAACGAAGCCTTCGCGGCGCAGCGTATCGACGTCGTCGTCGGCAATGCCGGCTATGGCCTGTTCGGGGCGGCCGAGGAACTGGCCGATGCGGCTATCGCACGCCAGATTGCCACGAACCTGGTCGGGGCCATCGATCTCGTTCGCGCGACCATCCCGCACTTTCGCGCCCAGGGCGGCGGGCGTTTCCTGCAGGTGTCCTCCGAGGGCGGCCAGGTGGCATATCCCGGCTTCAGCCTCTACCACGCGACCAAATGGGGCATTGAAGGTTTCATCGAGGCGGTGTCGCAGGAGCTCGCGCGCTTCGGGGTCGAGATGATGATCGTCGAACCGGGGCCGACACCGACCGATTTTGCCGCCTCCGTCGATTTCGCAGCCGCCAGCCCCGTTTATGACGGCACGACCGTCAACGAGATCCGCCGCATCCTGTCGGGAATCGCCGGAGGAGATGCAGGCGAAAGCTTCGCCAAGCTGGCCGACGTGGGACGAAGTGTCGATGCGATAATTGCTGTCGCAGACCAGGCTGAAATGCCGCGTCGTCTGGCACTGGGAAGCACGGCTTTCGGAAACATCCACAAAGCCCTGACGGCGCGCGTGGCCGAACTGGAAGCGCAACGGGACATGACGCTGTCAGCAGACTGAGTAAGAAACGCGCGCATGCGGGCGCGTGTGCACCTGTCGCCCGCTACAGCGTACACGCGTCCGATCTGCTTGCTTGTCGCGCATCGGTGGATGTGCCGGAGGTGGTCCAAGCGGCTTGCAAGGCGGTTCAGAAGCCCGTCATCGTGGAAGATCGATCGACCGGCCAAAACGTATCCACGCCGCCGTCAGCGGCAAGACGACCAGTCCTCTGTCCTGACGCACGGCGTTCCACAGGCATTGGGGTATTCGCTGAGCATCAACACGACCCGGGGCGGTCCGAGGATCAACCGCTCGACATTCAGAGCAGGAAATCCGACGCCTTGAACGCGACGATATCATCGATGCAGATGGCGAAATCGGCTTTGCCGTTGCCATCGACATCTCCGTACAAGTAGGTGTCGCCGGACGCCGTGGCGATGCGAAGTTCTCCAGCTTCGTGGTGGAAACCAGTCGCACCGATGAAGCTGAAGGCCTGATCGCCGGCAAGCTTCGTGTTGGCGTCGATCACGGACAGGTTGATCTTGTCGCCCTGTATCTGGCTGAAATCGGTGATGAAGTCGCGACCGGACGCGCTGACGGTCGATTCCGCGATGGACTTGAAGACAAATTGGTCGGCACCCGTACCACCCGTCAAGCGGTCTGCGCCGATGCTGCCGCGCAGCTTGTCGCTGCCGGCACCGCCGTCCAGCTTGTCATTGCCCTTTCCACCATCGAGGTTGTCGTTGCCGCGCTCACCCCAGATTGTGTTTGCGGCCGCGTCACCCTTGACGATATCGTTGCCGCGGCCAAGGATGATCGCTTCGATCGAATAGAAGTGCTGGAGGTCGCCCAGCGATCCCTTCGTCGTGCCGAGCTTGTCGCCCTTCATGGTTATGGCGAGGTTTCCCGTGTAGGCGAAGTAGTCGAGCGTATCCCAGCCATCATCACCGTACATCAAATCCTCGCCGGGCGAGTAGACGAAACGGTCGTCGCCGCGAAGCCCGAAGAAGGTATTGGCGCCTGCATCCCCCGTTGCGACGTCGGTGCCGTTGCCGAGGATGACGGCCTCGATGGAATAAAGGTGTTTCGTATCGCCAAGCGAACCGGTGGCAATGCCGCGGCTTTCACCGTTAAGCGTCACCGTGACGTTACCGGTATAGTGAAAGTAGGACATCGTGTCCCATCCGTCGCCGCCATAGACGCTGTCGTTACCCTTGCTCCAGACGAACTTGTCGTCACCGCCCAGCCCTTTGTAGGTGTCGGTGGTGTCGGTGCCATAGAGAAGGTCGTTGGAGGCAGTGCCGGTTATGGTGGCCATGGAGATGGGGCTTTCTCACAAACAGGCTGCAACGATTATCCGCAAAGCCGGAATTTGTGAACCGAAACCAGTATCTTAATGGCAGTTAAGCTTAACGCTCGCCAATGCGCCGGACTGTCTTTGGGGGGCAGAGCACGTCACTGGTAGACGGCAGCACAGAATTAAACGTCGGGCTTGCTCTGGCTTTCGAGGCTGTGAAGCAGTTTACGAAGCAAGGCGGACAGCAGGTCTCGCTCGTCCCGGTTCAACGGCTGCAGAACCAGAAGCTCATTGGCCATGTCCGCCCTGAAGGCCTGTTCCGCCAGTTCTATTCCCCGCGGCAGCAATGTCACGACGACGCTTCGCCCATCGAGGTTCGACTTCTCGCGCCGGATAAGCCCGGTTTTCTCAAGCCGGCTCAGCCGATGCGTGAGGCCGCCCGAGGACAGCATCAGCGACGTATACATCTCGGTCGGCGTCAGCTGATAGGGTGGCCCGGCCCGGCGCAGCGTGCTGATCACGTCGAACTCACCGCGGTCGAGATCGAAGGCAGCGAACGTGTCCTCGATACCAGCAGCCACGAGGTTGGAGAGCCGCTTGGCCCGGCCGAGAATGGCCATGGGCTCCGTGTCGAGGTCCGGCAGCTCTCGTGTCCATTGGGCGCGCAGCCGATCGACGTGATCCTCTTGCGGCGCGCTGTCGCCGCGTACGCCGTAGCGTGCCCCCTCGCCTTCTTCCTTCATTGCCTGCCTCATGTGTCGCTTAACTCCGCTAGCCGATCCTAGAGCAAGCGCCGTCCGCAATAAACTGTCTTTATGCAAAGATATATATCTTGACGGGAAGACAGTTTTGATGGAGTATCTTCTCACAAAGACAATTGCACCCGCCGGCGCACCAATGGCAGCAGGAGACCAGAATGATCACGGTTCGCCGTCGCAAGGAGCCCGCCCCCGACCAGCGCCGCACCGTTCGGCTGGAAGGCCGCGAGATCGGAAGCCCGGTTTCACTTTTCCTTGTCGATGTCGAGCCCGGACGCGGTTCCGAACTGCACAGTCATCCCTACACCGAGACCTGGATCGTCCAGAAAGGCGAAGCGGAGTTCACGGTCGGCGAAGAGACTGTGCACGGCAGCGCCGGGGATGTCGTCGTCGGCCCCGCCCACGTTCCCCATCGCTTCACCAATGTGGGAACCGGGCGGCTGGAGATCGTCGCCATCCATCCGAGCGCAACCATTCAGCAGATCGATGTTCAAGGCGCCGCGCCCCGTCATTCCTGACGGCAGGAATACCCCAATCACGCAGCGGAGTGCTGCAGAACCAAGGATCATGGAAATGAATAAGCCCGTCATGCTCTGGACCGGCCGCACCCTGACCGGTCTCTTCACCCTGTTTCTCCTGGGTGCATCCATCACGCCAAAGCTGCTGGGAATGCCGGTCGCCGAAGAGACCCTGGCACAACTCGGCTGGCCAGCGGGCTATGCCTTCATGATCGGCGTGATCGAACTGACGTGCCTCGTGCTCTATCTCGCCCCGCCTGCGCGTCTGCTCGGTGCAGTCCTGATGACGGGACTTCTCGGGGGAGCGATGGCGACGCAGATCAGGGCGGAAAGCCCGCTCTTCAGCCATATCCTGTTCAGCGGTTATCTGGGACTGTTCATGTGGGGTGGGCTCTGGCTTCGCGACCCGCGCCTGCGGGCTGTGTTCCCCTTCGCCAGCAATCCCCCGGACAGACCCGCCCCGCTCGGATCGGCCTCCCTGCACCCTGCCGGGCAGTGACCAAATCCGTGCGAAAGAGGCTTCATCGGGCGCGCGCCGGCACGTTGCTACAAGCCGATCCCAACGCGAGAATGCATCACGATCAGGGACGAGAGGGCGTTAATTTCCTCGTGTGCGGCGGGATGAAGTTTGCGGTCGCTTTCGTATATCCGTCACGAGCAAACAAATTCACGTGGTTGCAAACGGGGCAGCTGGTCCAGCCGAATGCCTCCCGACAAATGGCGCGTGTCCAGCGGCGTTTTTCAAGCCGGGCATCCGGGGGATTGGTATTGGTACGGATCAAGCCAGAAGAATGCGTCGCAATCAAACTGTTCGAGCACATCGCTGGGATGGCTCTGGCCAATCGGGGCCTCGTGGCAGAGGCGGTTGAGCTGCGCCATGTTCGCGCCGGAGAAACCCTGTTCTCCCAGGACGAGGCGCATCCCTACGTTTATGTTGTGCGACAGGGCCTCCTGAAGCTCACCTATCTCAACAGGCAGGGCGAGGAATGGATCAAGTCCCTCGTGGCCGAAGGACAGTTCTTTGCAAGCCTCTCCGCATTGCGATCCGGTCAGGCGAGTTTCTCCGTCAGCGCCATCGAAGCCTGCGTGCTGGAACGACTGCCTTTCACACTGCTGGAGCAGATGGCCGATCGCGACCTGTCCTGGTCGCGCATGGTGCGGCACGCCCTGATGATCTTCGCCGAACGCAAGGAGCGCCGCGAGCGCCAGTTCCTGACGATGACCGCGGAAGCCCGCTACCGGCTGCTGCTCGATGAGGAGCCGCATCTGGTCGCACGCGTGCCGCAAAAGGATCTGGCCTCCCATCTCGGCGTCACACCCGTCGGCCTCAGCCGTATCGCAAGGCGTGTGCGGGAAAGCGGCCACGCGACTTAACCCAGGTTAATGCGGACTGCAGCCTCGTCGGCGATATCGGCTTCATCGCCGGATGGAGCCGACTATATGAGCCTGCCGCAACGCAAGTCCGACCACCTCCTGTTTCTTCGCTCATGGATCAGCCGACCCCTTCAGGTGGCAGCAGTCGCGCCGTCGAGCCGTTGGCTGGCCGATGCGATCACCGCTGAGGTGCCACGGGATGGTGGCCGCGTGCTGGAACTGGGCCCGGGTACAGGCGTCTTCACGCGTGCCCTCCTGCGACGCGGCATTCCTGAGGGCGCTTTGACGCTGGTGGAACGCGACCCCGCTTTCGCGCGATTGCTGCGATCCCGATTTCCGGCAGCCACCCTGCTCGAAGCCGATGCAGCGGCCCTGCCCCGCGATCAGTCCGGCTTTTCAGCGGCGATCAGTGGCCTGCCGCTGCTCTCCATGCCACGAGCACAGGTCGAGCGCATCCTCGCATGCGCCTTCGATCATATGGCGGATGGCGCCCATCTCTTCCAGTTCACCTATGGACCGCGGTGCCCTGTGCCTGATGCCATTTTGCTCGCCTTGGGCCTTACAGCGCGCTTTCGCAGCTTTGTGCCGATCAACCTGCCGCCAGCCAGCGTCTACCGGATCACGCGATTGCCGTTGCGGAAGTGACCGAAGGGAGAAAACGATGGATATTGTCCTGAACCGTCAGCCTGCCAGCGTCCCAGACGATCTCGCCGACGAACCGCTGCTCTTCTTGCTCCGGGACCATTTCGGCCTCAACGGCCCACGTTTCGGCTGCGGTGTCGGCTCCTGCGGCGCCTGCACCGTCATCATCGACGGCGAGGCACAACGCTCCTGTCTGCTCACCGCCGGCACAGTCGATGGCCGGACGATCCTGACGCTGGAGGGGCTGGCCGCCGACGGCAAACTGCACCCCTTGCAGGAAAGCTGGATCGCCGAGAGCGTGCCGCAATGCGGCTACTGCCAGAACGGGCAGATCATGACGGCGTACGCCCTGCTTTCCGCTCATCCAGCAGCTGACCCGGACACGATCGCCGAAGCCATGGACGGCGTACTCTGCCGATGTGGCACCCAGGCACGTATCCGCCGGGCGATCGCTCGGGCACAGACTATCATGCAGGGGGAAACGTGATGCCGAAGCTTTCTCGGCGCGGTTTCCTCAAGGCGCTCGGATGGGGTACAGCCGGTATCACTGCCGTTGCCGGTGGCGCGACCTGGGCACTGATGCCGGTGCTGCCGCCACGCAAAGGCCCGACAACCGTCGACGCGGCGACCTGGATCAGTCTTCGGCCGGACGGAAGGTTCAGGCTTTTGTCGACCCGCGCGGAGATGGGCCAGGGCATATCCATGGGGCTCAGGCAGGTCGCCGCCGACGAGCTCAATGTCAATGTCGATCGCATCGATCTCGTATTGCCGGATACGTCCCTCATCCCCGTCGCCCGTTCGACGGTGGGTTCCGATGCCATGCGGGAAACAGGGCCGCTCGTCGCCCGCGCAGCGGCGGCGCTTTCTACTGCTATTCTACGCGAAGCCGCGACACGACTTGCCCGCCCGCTCGATACCCTTCGCATCGAACCGGCAGGTGTCCGTGGCGATGATGGCTCTCTGCTTTCCTTCGAGACGCTCGGGTCCGGTCCGGCTCTGCTGGTGACGGGTGAGGAGTTGGATACGGCAAAGCCGAAGCTTGCAGTGCCGCGTGATGACCGGCGAAACGTAGGCCATCCCTTTCCGACCCACGACATCGACGCCATCGTGACTGGCAGCCGACCGCTTTATGCCGACGACATCAGGCTGGAGAACATGGTGTTCGGCGCGATCGTACGGCCGCGCGCGATTGAAGGTCGCATCCTCTCCGTCGATGCGTCGGCTGCCGCCGCAGTGCCTGGCTATGTCGGTCTCTACCGCGAGGATGATTTCATCGGCATCGTCGCCAACCGGCGGGGCGCGCTGGCACAGGCGCTCGACCTTCTTTCCCTGGTGGAGGAAAACAGCCCACCGCTTGCTTCCCTCGACATTGCGGAGATGGTGTCAGTCGCTGACGACAGATCACTGGAACATACCATACTCGACACCGGCGTTCCGGACGACCGGCCCTTCGACATGGATATCACACTTTCCATACCGCTTGCGGCACATGCCTCAATCGAGCCGCGCACAGCAGTCGCCCAGTTTCGTGACGGCGATCTTGAAGTGTGGACCGGCACACAGGATCCGTTCTTCGTCCGCAACACGCTCGCCGCCGCCTTCGGCCTCCCCCAAAGCTCCGTTACGGTTCATGCCATGCGCATTGGCGGCGGGTTCGGCGCTCGAACCATTGTCGCCGCGGAAATGGAGGCCGCACGGCTGGCCAAGCTCTGCGGCAGGCCAGTCAAGGTGCAATGGTCACGGCGCGACGAGTTCAGGTCAGGCTTCCATCGGCCGCCCTCCTGCCACCGCATCCGCGCATCGGCCGATGCCACGGGCCGGATTTCGAAGTGGCATCACATCTTCCGGTCCGGCCACATCATCTTCACTTCGGCCGCCATGGGACCGGGCCTGCAGTTCGCCACGAGTTTTGTCGGCGATCCCGGTGTTGCGCGTGGTGCGACCCCACCGTACCACGCCCAGGCCAGTCATGTAGCATTCGAGGACGTACGCCTGCCCGTCAAGACGGGACCATGGCGCGGCCTGGGGGCTGCCGCCAACCATTTTGCAGTGGAGACCGCCATGGACGTTCTGGCACGAACCAAGGGGCTCGATCCATTGGAGATGCGCCTCGCCGCATTGGGCCCACAGCATGACCGGTTGAGAACAGTCCTCGAGGAGGCCGCCGACATGGCCGGCTGGACTTCCCGATCGACAACGGCTGACGAAGCGATGGGGCTTGCCTGCGGCATCTACAAGGAAATGTCCTATGCCGCCGCCGTCGCGCGCGTGGCACGGACAGCGGACGGCTATCGAGTGACGGGCCTGTGGTGCGCGCACGACTGCGGGCTGGTGATCAATCCAGATCAGGTTCGGGCTCAGGTTGAAGGCAATCTCATATGGGGAATCGGCATGGCACTGCGGGAAGAGCTGATGATCGAGGACGGGGCGATCCCTGCCGAAAGCTTCTTTGACTACACCGTACCCGTCATGTCAGACGTGCCGGACATACAGATCCGGCTGATTGAGGGAAGCCCCGTGCCCACAGGAGCCGGCGAGACCGCCATCACCTGCGCAACCGCCGCCATCACCAATGCCATTGCCGCCATAACGGGGGAAACAGTAACGCGGTTGCCGGTCCGGCATGCACCAGCATAGACGTCTTTGTGTGGGGTCAGGGTCGGATTCCAGGCACGAATCACCTTGCCTGGATGCTTCGCGGATTTCGGCGGACTCTAGCGTTCTTTGTTTTCGTTTGCCTTTTCAGGAAGACCGGTTCCACTTTTCCCTGACAAGCTCTAGGCCAGCGCGCGCCAGTTCCTAAAGCGTCCGATTGACAGCGCCCGCGCGACGCCAAACTTTACCGCGAGGCCTTGCTCGTTTGGATTAGGGCTACCCGACACCCACAGTCCGCGCCCGCGTCACGCTTCGGGCTGCGTTTGCATCGCTCTGCAATAGCCCGAAAGCGACCAACAAGCCGACTGTGGCGGAGCCCTCTCAAACCTGGACGAAATGCTGCGCCGAGACCTCGTTGTAGCGCCGCTTGGGCGGGGCATAGCCGAGGGGGCGGACCGGGCTTTTTGTCTCGTCGGTGGAGAGATTTCGCCGGATGGTGCGCCTGGCGGGATCGGGGATCGGCACGGCGGCCATCAGCTTCCTCGTATAGGGATGCTGCGGATTTTCGAACACGTCCCGGCGCGGGCCGATCTCGACGATCTCGCCGAGATACATCACCGCCACCCGATGACTGACCCGTTCCACGACAGCCATATCGTGGCTGATGAACAGATAGGCGAGGTTGAAGCTCTGCTGCAGGTCGAGAAGGAGGTTGCACACCTGCGCCTTGACCGACACGTCGAGCGCCGACACCGCCTCGTCGGCGATGATCACCTTCGGATCGAGCATCAGTGCGCGCGCGATCGCGATGCGTTGGCGCTGGCCGCCGGAGAATTCGTGCGGGAAGCGCCGCATCATGTCCGCGTTGAGCCCGACACGCCCGAGCAGATCGGCGGCCTTGTCGCGTGCCTGCTCCCTGGTGCCGAGGCCATGCTCGATAAATGGTTCCATCACTGCCGCGCCTACCGTCATGCGCGGATCAAGGCTGGCGAAGGGATCCTGGAACACCATCTGGATGCTGCGCCGCATCGTGCGCAATGCCCCCCGATCGAGGCCCATCACATCGTGACCGCCAAGCGAGATCGCTCCACCCGTCGGCTCCACGAGCCGTATGATCGAACGCCCCGTCGTCGACTTGCCGCACCCGGATTCGCCGACGAGCGACAGCGTCTCGCCCGCCTTCAGGTCGAAGGACACGTCTTCCACCGCATGGACGGCGCCGCTCCTTCGCCCGAGCAGGCCCGAGCGGATATCGAAGCGTGTCGTCAGGTTCTTCACCTCCAGGAGAGGCCTCTCGCCGGTCGCAGGCATCGGCCCCTCGCTTTCCGACTGGCGCGTCTCGCCGGTCGTAATGTCGATCACCGGAAAGCGCATCGGCCGGGCACGGCCCGCCATGGAGCCAAGGCGCGGAACCGCCGAGAGCAATGCCCGCGTATAGGGGTGCCTGCCGCTGTTGAAGATGTCTTCGGTTGCACCGGTCTCCACCGCATCGCCGCGGAACATCACGATCGTCCGGTCGGCGACTTCCGCCACCACGCCCATGTCGTGCGTGATGAAAAGGACCGCCATATCCTCCTCTTCCTGCAGCGTCTTGATGAGGTCGAGGATCTGGCCCTGGATCGTCACGTCGAGCGCCGTCGTCGGCTCATCCGCGATCAGTAGCTTTGGTTTCGAGGCGAGCGCCATGGCGATCATCACGCGCTGGCGCATGCCACCGGAAAACTGGTGCGGATAGTCGTCGAACCGGCCCTTGGCGTTGGGAATGCGGACCTTTTCCAGAAGCCTGGTCACCTCCACCCGCGCCTCGCTCCGGGAAAGGGAGCGGTGGCAGGTGATCGCCTCTGCGATCTGCTTGCCGATCGGGAAGATCGGATTGAGCGAGGTCATCGGCTCCTGGAAGATCATCGAGATATCGTTGCCGCGGACCTTGCGCATCTCCTCCTCGCCAAGCGCCAGCAGATCGCGCCCGCCGAACACCACCTTGCCTTCGATGCGGCTCGCATACTTCGGCAGAAGCCGCATGATCGACAGGGACGTCACGCTCTTGCCGGATCCGGACTCGCCGACGATTGCCACCGTTTCGCGCGGAGCGATCGAGAAGGAAAGGTTGCGGACGACCGGCTTCCACTGGTCGCCCGACCTGAACGCCGTCGTGAGATCGCTGACGGACAGAACCGGCATCTGGGCGGGATGTGTGTCCATCTCGCTTTTTCCTCTTAGGCGGCGGTGTGGATCGGATCGACAGGATGCTTGGCCAGCGGAAGCACGTCGATATCGTACATCCACGGATTGGCCGGCAGACTGGTGATGATCTCATGCAGCTGCGTGGCATCCGCCGCGCGCCACAGCCCCCAATTCTCGAAGCGGCAGGGCACGCGCCACATACGCACCAGATGCCCCTCCTTGATCAGTTCGGCAGCGTGGGCGCGCTCGTCGTGGATCACCTTCGCCTTCAATTCCGGATCCATGTCGTCAGACCAGCGAAGCTTGATGTTGACCAGAAATTCCATTGCATGTTCCCTCATGATTTGACGTCCAGATCCTTGATGATGGTGTTTGCGGCGTTGTAGCCGGGGATGCCGGTGACGTAGCCACCCGGCCAAGTTCCGCCACCCGAGAGGTAAAGCCCGGAAAGCGGCGTGCGGTAATCGTGTGCCTTGCGATGCGGACGCGCACCGAAAAGCGCATTCGGCAGCATGTCGCCATGCGTGATGTTCGACTGGACGAGGCCAAGCTCGGCCTCGATCTCGACTGGATTAAAGTAACGAAGACCAACGAGGCGCCGCCGCAGGTCCGGCATGTAGTGCGCAAGCTCGTCGATACAGATATTGGCGAAACGCTCGCCGGCTTCCGGCCAGCTCCCCTCGGAAAGTGCATAGGGTGCGTGCCAGGCGTTGACGCTGAGGAGGTGGCAGCCTGCCGGCGCCATATCCGGCGAGGTCACCGATGGCATCAGGCCCCACATGATCGGCCGCTCGGCCAGTCGCCCCGCCAGTCCGTCCGCGATCGCCCGCTCGATGTAGTCGAGGGACGGCGCGATGCGGAACTGCACCTGTGCCGCCTGCGCCGGATCCACATCTGCCGGAAGGCCGGCATAGCGCGGCACGCCGTCGAGTGCGAGGACCAGTTTGAAGGCTGAACCCCGCATCGGCACCGCAGCGATCTCGCGTCGGGTGTCGGCGCCCACCGCTTCGTCATCCAGCAGCCTGCCGAAAAGCGTCTTCGGATTGATCGCCGACAACACGGCCGACGCGTAGAATTCATCGCCCTTGACGGTGACGACACCCCGGGCCCGGCCCGATGCATGCAGGATCCGCTCGATCGGCGCATCTTTCAGGATGGTCGCACCATGCGCAATGCAGCAGGCTTCGAGCGCGTCGATGATCGCGCCCATACCGCCGACCGGAAGGCCCGTCGAGCCCCGGAGCGCCGCACGTCGCGGGTCGTCCTCGTCCAGCGCCGCATAGGAGGCGAGCGAGATCGGCCGCATCATCAGACCCACGGCCGAACCGGGTGCGGACGGCGGGGTCAGCGTTGCATTGAGCGCCAGCATGCCGAGCAGTGCCTTGGCTTCCTCCGATCGCAGCCGTTCGTCGAGCAGCTGGCGCAGGCTGCCGCACATTACGCGGTCGAAGAGACCAGCGAGATGGCGGGGCACGTCGCGGGCGGCGCGAACCAGATCGGGAGACGGCGCGAACATCGATGCGCCCAGATGCCGCCCGAGTTCTTCGAGATCGGACAGGAAGCCGAAATAGCGCTCCGCCTCACCCGGCGCATAGGCGTCGAACTGCGCCGCCAGCCGGTCCCTGTCGCGCCAGCCGATAAAGGCGCCGCGCGGAAACGGATGCACGACCGTCGGATCGGTGCGAATGAATTTCAGGCCGAAATGCTCCAACTGCAGCTCGGCGATGAAGCGCGGCTCGAAACTGCCGGGCGAGTTGGTGAAGGCGCAGCGATAGCCCGGCAGGAACTCGAAGGTTCCGCAGGGGCCTCCGAGCGTCGGCCGCGCCTCGATCAGCAGCGGGCGCAGCCCGGCCTTGGCGAGATAGGCGGTCGCCACGAGACCGTTGTGCCCTCCCCCCACGACGATGGCGTCGTATGTGCCAGTCGATAAATCGGCGATGTTCGACATGCGATTTCCAGTTTGCTTGCGATAGAGGGCGGGCGGGCGAACCGCCCGCGTTCAGTGCGGGCTATTGCGGCAGATGATCGTTGGAGAAGTAGGCGGTCGCCTCCTTCTTGCCGAGCATCGAGCCGAATTCGGCGAGCGTCTTGTTCATCGCCTCCCAGTCCGCCTCAGCCATCCAGCCGAGCGGCTTGCCCGCGCTCTCCTTGGTGTGGAGCGAAGCCTCATAGGCATCGAGCACGCTGCGGTGGAACTCGGCCGGCTGGGTGTTGCCGGAAACCTTGAGGAAGATTTCGACGGCCTCGTCCTTGTGGGCGAAGGTGTATTCCATGCCCTTCCTCGTTGCGGCGAGGAAGCGCTTCACGATGTCCGGGTTCTGCGCCAGATACTCATTGTTGACGACGATGCCGAAGCCGAGATTGGTTACGCCCCAATCGGCATATTTCAGCACCGAAACCGCCTTGCCCTGCGCCTTGAGCTGGGGGGTGTAGAAGTAGTCGTCGCCGCTGATGCAATCGAGCTGGCCGGAAGCGATACCCGCGAACTTCGCGTCGCCGGGCATGTTGACGAGCGAGATGTCGGTCAGTTCAAGGCCGTTGGCCTTGAGGAAGGCGGGCAGGATCTGGCCGTCGGAGCCGGTCGGCGTGGAACCGATGCGCTTGCCCTTCACATCGGCCGGCGTCTTGATGGACGGATCGGCGCAGATCAGCGAGATCGGGCCCTGCTGCCACCAGCCGGCAACGGCAGTGATCGGCACGCCCGCGGAAACCGACTGGGCGACGGTTGAAAGGTTGGCATGGCCGATCGGATCGGCATTTTCGCCGACCACCATGGTCGTGGTCTTCGATCCCTGTCCCTGCGCGATCTCCACGTCGAGATCGACCTCGTCGTAGTACCCCTTCTCCTTGGCAAGGATCATCGGCGTCTGCCCCGCCCACCAGCTCCAGTCGAGGCGCAGGCGGATGCTGTCTGCGGCAAGGGCTGTCGTGCTCATCAGGGCAAGGGCCAGAAGCGTGCTGCCCGCCTGCTTGAAATGTCTCATGTTCGGTTCCTTTCCAGGGATCTCAGGCTGCGTCTTCGGCATCGTCACGGATGACGCCCATGCGTTCAAAATGGACGAGGATCTGGTCAACGATCCCGTTGAATTCCGGCGTGCCGCGCACCGAGAGCCGGCGACGGCGTGGCAACGGCACGTTCAGCACCGCTTCGACGCGCCCGGGGCGCGGCGCCATCACCACGATGCGGTCGGACAGGAACACCGCCTCCTGGATCGAGTGCGTGACGAAGACGACGGTCGGTCGCGAGCGCAGCCAGAGCGACTGGAGGTCGACCATCATCTGGTCGCGGGTAAGCGCATCCAGTGCACCGAAAGGCTCGTCCATCAGGAGCAGCGACGGGTCGTGAACAAGCGCGCGGCAGACGCTGACACGCTGGCTCATGCCGCCCGAGAGCTGGTGCGGATAGGCGTTCTCGAAGCCGGCAAGACCGGCTGCGGCCAGCAGATCCTTCGCCTTGGCACGGTATTCCGCATCCGGCAGCCCGCGTGCCTCCGCCTGCAGGAGGATGTTGTCGATAACGCTGCGCCATTCCAGCAGGACCGGCGACTGGAAGACGAAACCGAGATCCGTTTCCGCCTTGCTGACCGGCCGGCCGCCGATGCGAAGCGTACCCGTGGTCGGGAAGTCGAGGCCGGCGATAATGCGCAACAGCGTGCTCTTGCCGCACCCGCTAGGCCCGACGATGGAGAGGAACTCGCCCGGCTCAATGTCGATGGAGGTCGGTACCAGCGCTTCCAGTCCGGCATAGGACCGCGAGACCTTGTCGATTGTGATGGACTTGCCCATGGCGCGCTCCTCAATGTCCGTCGCGGCGCTGAGAGCGATGCCACGGCATCACGCGCGCCTCGACGAATTGCACGATGGCGAAGCTAACGACCCCGATGAGGACCAGAAGGATGAGGGCAGCGAACATCAGCGCGGTCTGCAACTGTCCGCTGGACAAGAGGATCAGATAGCCGAGGCCACGATCCGAGCCGACGAACTCGCCGACGACAGCCCCGACCACGGCGAGCGTCACGCAGACCTTCAGGCCGCCGAAGAGGCTCGGCAGCGCATGCGGCAGATAGATCTTGCGGAACATCTGCGCCTGCGAAAGCCCCATCGTCTTGCCGAGGAAGACCATATCCTGCGGCACGCTCTTGAGACCGACAACACCGCTGATGACGACCGGGAAGAAGGCCATCAGCACGCCGACGACGATGTTGGTGTGCAGGCCGAAGCCGAGCCAGACGAGAATGAGCGGCGCCAGCGCGACCTTCGGCACGGCCTGACTGGTGACGAGCAGCGGATAGACCGCGTCCTCGAACCAGCGGAAGCGTGCGATCAGCACTGCGAGCGGCAGCGCGACGACGATGCTGAGCAGAAAGGCGATCAGCGTTTCAAACGCGGTGATGCCCGAATGATAGATCAGCACGGGAAACTGCGAAATCAGCGTGGAGGCCACGGAACCTGGCGACGGCAGGAGATAGGGCGCGGGCTTTGCGACCGAGACGACGAGCTGCCACACCGCAATGATCACGATCAGCGACAGGAGCGGGTAGACCACGCGGGATACCTTCATGGAAAACCCCACGCCTCCGCTCGCCTGCATTGTCATATCGGTCTGGCTCATCGTGCTCTCCGGTTCAATCCTGGTGGGTGATGGCGGGACGACAGGTGTCTCCCGCCATCACCGCCGTTTCATGCGGCGTTGGCCGTTTTCACCGAGGCGGCTGGAACGAAGCCTTCGCGGAAAAGCTTCAGCCAGTTTCCGCCGGCGATCCTGGCGATCTCGTCTCCGGAAAAGCCGCGCTTTTCGAGACCTTCGAGGATGTTCGGGAAATCGACCGGAGACTGGAACCACGAGGGCCACTTCGAGAAGCCCTTGATCGGGATGGCACTCTCGCGCGCCCAGCGGCCGGCGCGCCACCACTTGATCTGGCTCTCCGGCCAGCCGTCGTAGAAATCCGTGCCGAGGCCGACATGGTCGGCACCGACGAGATCGACGGTCCAGGCGACCATGTCGAGGAAGGTGTCGAGCGTGCAGTCCGACCCGTTCTTCATGATCTTCGGATAGTTGCTGAGGCCGATGACGCCGCCGGTCTCGGCGAGACGCTTGATCAGCGCCGTCGACTTGTTGCGGCGATTCAGCTCGATGTCCGTGCCGACGAATTCCTGCGGATTGGCGTGGGTGACGGCGATCGGGCGCGAAGAATATTCGATCGCGTCGAAGCAGGTACGCTCCGTGCAGTGCGAGACGTCCACCACCATGCCGACGCGGTTCATTTCCGCGATGACATTTCGGCCGAAGAATTTCGAAACGCCGGCCTCGTCAGGCTCCCAGCACCCCGAAGCAACCCGGTTCTGGACGTTGTAGGTGAGCTGCGCAATGCGCACGCCGAGCTGGTAGAAGATCTCGATCAGCTCGATATCGTCTTCGAAGGGCGAGGTATCCTGGAAACCGTAGACCACCGCGGTGCGCCCGGAGGCGGCGATGCGCTCGATGTCCTCGCCCGTCGTCGCAAGGGCGATCAGGTCCGCGTTCTGCTCGAGAAGGCGGTTCCATTCGCCGATCACGGTCAGCGTTTCGCGGGCATTCTCCCAGATCGACAGCGTCACGTGCACGCAGCCGACGCCACCGCGCTTCCACTCCTCGAAGCGGGCGCGCTCCGGCTTGTTGTATTGCAGGGCGTCGATCAACAGGGGCTTTCTTGCCGATAGTGTCATCGGATTTCCTTTCCGTTCGAATGTCAGTTTGCGAAGGGGTCGGCCGCCGGGCCGTATTCAACGACGATCGCCTTGACCTGGGAAAACTCGTCCATGGCCTCGACGCCGTTCTCGCGGCCGATACCGGATTGTTTGTAGCCGCCAAAGGGGACACGCAGGTTGATCGCCCGATAGGTGTTGACCCAGACGGTTCCGGCCTGCAGTTGTCGCGAGACGCGGCGCACGCGGCCGACGTCGCGGGTCCAGAAGCCGGCGGCAAGGCCGTATTCCACGCCGTTCGCCATGGAAATCGCCTCTTCTTCCGTCTCGAAACGCTGCACGGTGACGACGGGTCCAAAAATCTCCTCGCGGCAGATCCGCATGTCGCTCGAAACATCGAGAACGATTGTCGGCGCGATCCAGTAGCCATCGATGAGTTCCGGCCCGAGATCGGGCTTCTGACCACCGGAAGCAAGGCGCGCACCCTCTGCCACCGCTTCGTTCACGAAACCGTTGATACGCTCGTACTGCCGCCTGTTCGCGACCGGGCCGATATGCGCCCTTGGCGAGGCAGGATGGCCGAGACGGATACGGCTCACGGAGGCGATGTAGCGCTCGACAAAGCTGTCGTAGATTTCGGCCTGTACAAGGATGCGCGAACCGGCGACGCAGGTCTGACCGCTGCCGGAAAAGGCCCCTTGCGTTGCGGCAATGACGGCACCGTCGATATCGCCATCGGCAAAGACGATATGGGCCGACTTGCCACCCGCCTCGCAGACGAAGCGCTTCATGCCGGCGGCGACCTTTGCACCCAGGACCTTGGCTGTCGCCGTGCTGCCGGTAAAACTCACCATCTGCACACCGGGATGGGTCGCGAGCGCCTCGCTGGCCACCGCATCACCGATCACCACATTGACGATGCCCGCCGGGAAACCTGCTTCCATCGCCAGCTCGGCAAGCGCGATGCTGGAGCCCGGCGCCTCCGCCGGCGGCTTCAGGATCACCGTATTGCCCATGGCAAGCGCCGGCGCCAACTTCCAGGAGCCGAGCGAGAGTGCGCCGTTGAACGGCGTGATGGCGACGACGACACCGAGCGGCTCGCGCACGATGCGGGCGTCTGCGGTGCGCGAGACGGTGCGGAAGACATCGTCATGGGTGTCGAGCGCACTCGCATAGTAGTCGTACCAGGTGGCCGTCGCCTTCATTTCGGCAGCAGTGGCGGCATGGCTCTTGCCATTGGCAAGGCTTTCCAGCGCACCGAGGCGATCCGCGTTGGCAGCGATCAGCGCACCGAGCTTGCGAAGTAGCAATGCGCGGTCATATCCCGTCATCGACGCCCACGGCTCCGAAACGAAGGCCTTGGCGGCGCTGGCAACGGCAAGCTCGACAGCGTCGTCAGAAACGACGGCACTTGCCCAGACGGCACCGGTCGAGGGGTCATGAAGCGGGATTTTCCGGCCGGCAGGCGCGATTGTGGCGCCGCTGACATAGGAAGTGAAAACGTCCTGTTGGGCGGATGTGGGCATTGTCGGGGTCGGATCCGTTTGCGGTGTGAGGAGAGACATGGCCGGCTCCTTCACAGTTTGATTTTCGGGTTGAAGTACGAGTAGAGGACGTCGACAGCGAAATTGATGAGCACGAAGGCCAGGGCGAGGATCAGGATGCCGCCCTGGATCAGCGGAATGTCGCGGGTCGAAATCGCCTGGTACATGGCAAGGCCGATGCCGGGCCAGGAGAAGATGGTTTCGGTCAGCACGGCGCCGCTGAGCAGGAAGCCCATCTGCATGCCGATCACCGTGATGATCTGCGGCATCGCGTTCGGCAGCGCATGGCGCAGCACCACACGGGACTCACGCATGCCCTTCGCCCTCGCGGTGCGGACGTAATCGCTGTTGATGACCTCCAGCAGCGAGGAGCGGGTCATGCGGGCGATCGTCGCCAGCGACCAGGCGGCAAGGGTGATCGACGGAAGGATCATATGCGCGGCAAGGCTGAGCATGCCGTCGCCGCCACCGACGCTCTGCATCCCCGCAACCGGCAGGATGCGCAGATAGAGACCGAAGATCATGATAAGCACGAGGCCGAGCCAGAAGGACGGCATCGAATTGAAGAACAGGACAATCACCGACAGCGACTGGTCGCGCAGCGAACCCGGCTTCAGCGCCGCCCAGGTGCCTGCCGCAACGCCGACGATGGCGGCAAGGATGATGGCGGCGACGGCGAGAAGAGCCGTGTTGCCGAGGCGATCGAGGATGACGGTCGCAACGGGCTGCGCAAAGGTGAAGGACTGACCGAGATCGCCCTGCAGCAGGTTGCCGACATAGATCAGGTATTGAACATAGGCCGGTTCATGCAGCCCCATGCTGAGCCGCAGCGCTTCCTTTGCCTCTTCCGAAGCCGTGGCGCCGAGCAGCATGTCGGCCGGATCGCCGGGGATGATCTTGGCGAGCAGGAAGGTCGCGATCGTGACCCCGATGATCACGGGAACGATCTGGAACGCGCGTCTGAGGGCGAACACGAGCATCGTCTTAGTCCCGCTGCTTGTTGAAACGTGGATCGAGGTAGTCGCGGGCACCATCACCGATGAGGTTGAAGGCGACGGCGAGCACGACGATGGCAAGGCCCGGAATGGTCGCGACATGGGCGGCCGTCGCCAGTGCCGTGCGGCCGCTCGACAGCATCTGACCCCATTCGGGAGCAGGCGGCTGCGGGCCGAGGCCGAGAAAGCTGAGACTCGACGACAGGATGACATTCCGCCCGGTCTGCAGCGTGCCGTAGACGATGGCCGGCCCGAGGATGTTCGGCAGGATGTGTCGGAGCGCGATGCGCCGGGCGCGGAAGCCGAGAGCATGGGAGGCCTCGATGAACACCTCTTCCTTGACCTGCAGCACGGCGCCGCGAACGATGCGGCCGAAGGCGGGTACGGTGACCACGACCATCGCGATGATCATCGACGACAGCCCCGGCCCGAGCGCCGCGCTGATGCCAAGCGCCAGAAGGATGCCCGGAAAGGCGAACATGATGTCGAAGAAGCGCATGATCACGGTATCGACGAACCCGCCGATATAGCCGGCGATCATCCCGAGCAGGCCACCGATGGCGAGCGCAATGACCGTCGGCACGATCGCGACCAGCAGCGCATAGCGCGTGCCGTGGATGAGGCGGCTCAGGATGTCGCGCCCGAGCTCATCCGTACCGAGGAGGTTCCAGCCGGAGAACACCCCCTTGTAGCGGGCGAGCGGATTGGCCCTCAACGGATCGAAGGGCGATATCCAGTCGGCAAAGATCGCAGCGAAGACGATGACGGCCAGGATGCCAAGGCCGATGGCCAGCGCCGGATTGCCCAGGATGCCACGAAAGGCTCCTCGCCATTTGCGCGCGGGCCTGACTGTCTGTTCGGTCACGGTCGTCATCGTTCTCTTCCGTCGCGGTTCTGCGGTCAGGCGGCGTACCAGAGCTTGCCGAGGTTCGGGATCTGGTCCTTCAGGCCGACGGCGCGCAGCGCGCGCCACAGTGTGGCCTGGTTGCTCGATACGACGGCTGCACCCGTATCCATTTCCAGATAGGGAAGGATCGGGAAGGTGCGGTAAGTGCCGCAGGAGATCAGGATCGCATCGCATTTGCCGGCGGCCTTGAACGCCTGCTTGCCGAGCCTGTAGGCGCTGTCGGCGTCATGCACGCTTGCATCGAACGGATCGGTGATCTGGAGGCCCAGCATGGAGGCGATCTTGAAGCCCTTGGCTTCCATGAAGGCACCCATCTTCTCGTTGACCTCGTCGGAATAGATCGTCGCAACCGCAATCGAGGTGGCGCCGAGCGCCTTCAGCGCATCCATTTGCGCCGCCATCATGGTGATGGCCGGGATGCCGGTTTCCGCTTCGATCTGGGCACAGACCTCCTCGTCGTGACCGACACCGCGCAGGAACGTGCCTGGTGCACCGCACTGAACGATGAGATCCACCTTGGCGGTCGCGAGCTGGCGCGAGGCTTCCAGCACCTGCGACATCATCACCTTCAGGCCTTCCTCATCGACCCGCGGCACGATGGTCCGGGCGTCGGCGAAGGCAACGCCGACAGGCGCAACCGACCGCCATTCTTCGGCCCCCTCGATCGCCGTCGCCGGCCTCATCTGCCCGATGCGCGCGCGCCAACCTAACATCATCTGCGTATTCTCCTCTTTCAGATCCCAATCAAAACAGCAGGTTACTTTACCTGAATGCGGGGGTAGTCGATGAAGACGGATCTTGCCGGCAGGATGCCGCCGACACGGGCGCTCAGCACGCGCGGCAGGCGATCCTGGTAGAGGAAGATCCATGGGCTATCGTCGGCGATGCGCTCGGCCGCCTGCCGATAGAGGTCGAGGCGTTTGGCCTCGTCGCTCTCGCCACGCGCCTCGGCGAAGCGCTGGTCGGCCTCGGCATTGGTGAACCAGCCGCGATTGACGCCGCGGGGCGGCTGCTGGTCGCCGGCGAACATGCGCTCCAGCCAGTAGGCACTGTCGGCGCCCGTCGTCCAGCCATTGAACGAGCCCTGGACGTCATCCTTGTAGCCCGGCCCCTCGGTCGAAACGAGCGTCGCGAATTCGAGGAACTGCGGCTCCAGCGTGATGCCGACCTCGCCGAGGTCCTGTTGCAGGAGCGTGACAACCTCGGAGGCCTGCCCGAAACCGGGGCCGCTGTTCGGCGCCATCAGCTTGATGGTGACGCCGGTGGAAAAACCGGCTTCGGCCAGCAGCGCCTTCGCCTTTTCCGGATCATAGACATAGATGGATCCGGTCGTGCCCGGCAGCTCGTTGCCCGAGGGAACCGGACCGCCGAGCGGCGTGACCTGCCCGTTGAGCAGGGCCGCCAGATTGTCACGGTTGACGGCATAGTTCAGCGCCTGCCGGAACAACTTGTTGTCCGTATATTGCGCCCTGGTGTTGAGCCGCACGAAATACTGGTTCGCCGGCTCGGGATACTGGATCTGCAGGCTCGGGTCGACGGAAAGCTGGGCGATCTGCTGCGAGCTTGCGCTCGGGATGATGTCCACCTGGCCGGTCTGCATGGCGATCGCCATGGCGGTCGGGTCGGTCACAGGCCTGAAGATGAGGGTATCGACGGCGGCCGCACCGCCCCAATAGTCCTCGTTCCGTTTCAGATCGAGCTGCTGTCCCTGCTGAAAGGCCTCCAGCCGGAACGGCCCGGTTCCGACAGGGTTCAAGCCCATCGCATCGCCCTTGTGAGCCGCCATCGCGGCCGGACTGATGATGCCGGAGCGGCGGTCGCTGAGAAGGCGCAACAGACCCGAAAACGGCTCCTTCACCTTGATCTCGAAGGTCTGCGCATCGATCGCCGCCGTGCCGGCGATCCAGCGGGTGAGGAAGGTCATGTTGCCGGCGGCACGCTCGTCATAGGCCGGCGACGCCTTGTCCATGATCCTGGCGAAATTGGCCTGGACGGCGTCCGCATTGAAATCCGTGCCATCGTGGAACTTGACGCCGGAGCGCAACGCAAACCGGTAGACCAGGCCATCGTCGCTCACGGTCCAGCTTTCGGCGAGGCTGCCCTTCAGCGCCGGTGCCGTATCGGTCACGACCGACAGATCCTCCCGCACGAGCGGGTCGTAGATCGCATCGATCACCCGAAGACCGGGCGTGCCGGTCATGCGGTGCGGATCCAGCGGCGGTATGGCGCCTTCGGAACCGATGACAACCGTCTGTGCCAGCGCGGAAGCCGGAGCCACGAGGGCGGAACTGGCGACAAGGCAAGCGAAAGCCGCCGCCAGATGGCGTTTCGTCAACATATTCAACATCCTGTTCCCCTTGTTGGTTGGGTTTATTCCGCGCCGAGGATGAGTGGCTGCGACCCGTGACCATCATTAAAGGCGCCAGGATTCGATAAATCAAATTGAAAAACTTTCGGGATTGATCACAATGAACTATAAATAAACGTCTGGAGATATTCGATGGTCGGCCCACAACCCCAGGCTCTGCCCTCCCCGTCCTACACCGCGACCATCCGCCACCTTCGGGCGTTTCTCAGCGTCGCGAAGCATCGCAGTTTCACGCGCGCAGCAACGGAGTTGCATCTGTCGCAACCGTCGCTGACGATGACGATCCAGCAGCTGGAAGACATCGTCGGAGGGACGCTGTTCGACCGGACGACGCGCAACGTCATCCTGACCCAGGAAGGAACCGATCTCTTCCCGGTGGCCGAACGTGTCGTCGACGATTTCGACCTGGCGATCCGCAACATCCGGCTGACGGCCTCGAGCCGAAACAGCTGCATCCGCGTCGGTGTGGTCAGCTCGATCGCAACCAAGATCATGCCCCGCATCCTGGAGGCGTTTCTCGCCTCCCGGCCGGGACTTCGCGTCCAGCTTCGCGAGGGAAACTCGAACGACGTGCGCCGTCTCGTGCGGCGCAACGAGGTGGATATCGGCTTTGCCAGCATGGACGGCCCCGATGCCGAGCTGGTTTTCAAGCCGCTGTTCAAGGACCAGCTCGGCCTCTTCCTTCGCCACACGCATCCCCTGCATGCAACTGCACAAGACGGTGTGCTGCGCTGGGCCGATCTCGCCAACCACAATTTCGTCGGCCTGACGCTGGACACGGCGACCGGCCCGATCCTCTCGCAAATGGAGCACCTTCCCGAGTCCATCCGCGTGCCGAAATACGAGGTATCGACCTATCCGACGCTCTGGGCCCTGATCGAAAACGGTCTCGGCATCACCACGGCACCGGCGCTGGCAGCAGAGTTCCTTCCCGACAACCGCATCGCCTTCCTCGGGCTCGTCGAGCCGGTGGCATGGCGCAGCGTCTACATCGTCACGCGGCTTGGCCGCGCCCTCCCCTCCATGGTGACGGCGTTGGTGAAGACGGTCGAGGCGGAGCTTGCCGTCATTGCCAAAAGCCATTCACGGATCGCAACATTCTAGGAAACCTGTGCGTGGACCGTGCTCGGCACTTGAATTTGCAGTATTTTCACCAGGATGAAGACCATGTGCAGCGGCCGTCGTCATCCTTGCCCACTTGGCGATGCGGCAATGGTTCGATGGGCTGCCATTCTGCGGTTTCTCCGGCCGCGGCAATGATCTTCGTGCTCCGTTTCATATTGTAGGGATGGCGGCCAGGCGAATGTGGATACCGGCCTTGCACTGACCCGGGATCGCCTCGAGCAGGAGGGTGTCCAGACCAGGAACGGCAAGGCTCCGGCGAAAGCGAACAAGGCAGTGCACCCCGGCGATCCGCGCCGATCGGGAGAAACCGCAGAGCCGCCGAAACGAAGCACGATCACCCACAACCCCGCCCAGCTTCACGTCCGATAGGTCATACGAGCGGAATGACGGGTCAATTGCACCACCAACATATAGAGAGTATGCAGTTTATGCTGTAAATTGCGGCTTAACCGCACGCCTCGTCTTTCACATATAATGCTGGATAAGATTGCCTTATCGGTCATTTTCCACAATAGGGTAAAAACGGCCCGTCTCATCGAGCAGACAGGCAAAAATCGTGGCGCGGCGCGGTTTGCGCCGCCTCCTGGCATGGCCTGCCGGTTCCATCCATGGCGGCTGTTTCCACAGCCCGTGCACCTGCCTGCCCTCGACTTTCCGGCCAGCGTGCTTTATGGGCCGTCGCATCAAGAGAATGCGGATGTTGCCATCCATGTGGTTCCTGCCTTGGCGGGAAACGCCTGTCGGCATCCTGTGCAGATAAGCCTTGCGCCATTTCCAGATGGTAAACACGTCCCGGCCAACGGCTGGAAATGCCCAAACAGCGTATCCGAAATCTTAACACGGATGCACTACACCTTTCCCGGCCCAGCAAGGGGCACCGGAGATACAGATGACGTTCGATAAGACTCGTTCCCATGCCCTGAAGACCCGCCCGAAATGGACGGCCACCATTGTGCTCGCGATGGCCATGTCGACCGCCCTTGGGGCATGCGCCCAGGCCGGAGACGCCGGCAAGCCGAAGGTTCAGACCAAGTCGGTCTATCTCGTGAAATACTGGGTCGGCAACGAGGTCCGCTACCGCAAGAATCCCCGCGGCCAGGTCATGAAAATTTCGGCGGCCGACTATCTGAACAACAGCCTCTACGTCTGCACGCCGAGCGGCTTTGGCCAGAAGGCGCGCTGCCGCGGCATCTAGGGCATTCTCCGACGCCGAAGCGATCTCGCTTCGGCTGGAAATGCTCTTGGCTGGCGGTCCGGCCTCGACGGGCTGACGATGACAAGAAAGCTGCCGGACGGATCGCCCGGCAGCTTTTTCGTTTCTGTCAGCGTATGTCCTTGATGCGCGCGACTTCCCTCGACGCCAGATCGCCGCTGATCAGCCGCTGCACTTCATCGTATTTCTGCACGGGATTGTGCCGGAACACATACCATTTCCCGCCGATGGTCGGCTTCTGGTAGATGACGCCGTCCTTCTCGCGATGCAGGAAGCAGTTGATCGCATGGCTGCTGCTGCGCTTGCCGCCCCAACGGGCGTTCATGCACACTTTTCCGCCATCCATCGCATACCAGCTGCCTTCGCCATAATACCGGGCCTTGCCCTCACGAACCCAGCCGGCAAAGCGTTTCGAGTCGGCCGGCAGGAACCAGCGCGTTTCGGACTCGCCGGAGAAATACCCGCCACCGGTTTTCCATTTCCAGGTCCGGCCGGCATACATCCTTTCGAGTTCGCTGGTTTTCATCGGCGTTGCGGCGACGGCACGGGCCGCCGTCGCGTCGACCGTCCGGGGTTTGGATCCGGCGGTCGCCTGGCCTGCTACCAACAGGACAGAGAGTACAGCATTCATGCACAAGAAACGGATCGACACCATTTTACCCTCCGTTCGAACAAAAATTTCCCGCGGGCGACCCCGCACGCTTGAGATCAATTCAGGGGATGATCGGCCACGCGCCATTTCGGCCTCCCGACATTGCGCGGCCAGGGATAGACCTCGAGATCGTTGAAATAGACGACCGCGGTCAGGCCCGGAAATTCCGCATGCGGCTTGTTGGCATCCGCCGCCCAGGCACGCACGTAGTCATTGCTGCCTTCATAGCCGAATTCCGCGATGACGATCGGCTTGCCGAAACCCGCGACACGGTCGTAGCCGGGCTTCGTGCGCTCGACGAATGTCGTGTCGCGCCCGAATTCCAGCTTGTCATAGGGCTGATAGGCGAAGACCGACAGGCCGACGACGTCGACATAGCGGTCACCCGGATAGTAGGCTTCCAGCCCCGGCTCGCCCTTCGGCGACCACATGTATTGCGCCTTCGGCAGGCTCATGCGGCAGACATCGACGACATGGCGGTAGGCCTTCACATAGCCCTCCGGCTTCCAGAAGGCCCAGGTGAACTGGCCGCTCTTGTCGTCCATTTCCTGTGCCCAGCGGATCGTCACGGGGCTCTTCAGCTTGGCCGCCGCCGCGCAGATGCCTGCCATGTTGGTATCGTATTCTCCCGCAAGGATACCTTTCAGGAGATCGTCCGGGCTGACGCGCCAGTCGCGCGCCCAGGACCACGGCTCGACGCTGATCAGGAGCGAGCGCCCCCGTGCGCGGGCATAGTCGTCGGCGGCCGTGAGGGTCGCCAGATCGACATCCTCCCAGGGGAGGAAGAGGTGCTCGATCTTGGAGTTGGAATCATTGGCGAAATCGCCATGGGGATCGTAGGCACCCAGGGTCAGCGAACCCGTCGATATCACGGGGCGCTTGTCGTTGAAGCGCGTGTCGGTACTGGCCCCCGACACGTCGCCGGTCGCAAGGACGCTGCCGGACATGGCAACGCTGCCGAGCAGAACCACAGCCAGTTTCAAGAAATTTTGCATAACTTCTCCTCCCTCACTGTTCGGTTGACGGAGCTACGCCGAGCGCAGCTTGAATGGCGTCACGCTGCTGGGAGACCAGATCGGCGGCAACCAGCTTGCTGGCCTCATCACCCTTTTGGGGAATGGCATGGCGGAAGACATACCACTGCCCGTCGGGTTCACGTTTCTGATAGATCGTGCCCGCGGCGATCCGGTGGGAAAAACAGGACTTGATCGGCGCCGACCCTTCCTGCGTATGCCACGTCGCCTTGAGGCACAGGAGGCCGGTATCGGTGATGGCCCAGCGTCCTTCTGCCCAGGAGTTCCACTTCTCGCCGCGGACCCAGGCGCTGAACTGCCGGTCCGCCTCCCGCATCAGCCCCGCGCCGTTTTCCCATTGCCAGCTCTTGTCGCGGTAGAGCGTGTAGAGCTCCAGCGCCGTCATCGGACGGGCATCCGAGGGAATTGCGACGTTTTCGGCCCGGGCCGCCCCCGCAAGCAGGGATGCCGCCATGGCGAGCACCGCCAGCCTTCGGAACCGGCGCGGTTTCTGCTGCATTGTCGATTCATCTATGGTCAATGGAGCCTCCTGCGCTTTGGGGTTGGACATTCTCCGCCTTCCGGGCGAAGACGGCATGGCCCGGCACCTGGGAGTGGCCGGTCGCGGTATGCGCTTCGTAGCGGTTCGCCGTCGAACGGCGGCCGATGGCCGAGACCCGGAAGCCCGCCTGTTCCGCCCTTGCGGGGTCGAAGGCGTTGCGAAGGTCGACCAGAACGCCCTGGCGCATGATCCGCCGGAGACGCATAAGATCGAGATTGCGGATATCGTCCCACTCCGTCACGACGACCACGGCATCCGCATCGCGGGCGCATTCATAGGCGTCCGTATGGAGGTCGACATCCGACAGGACCCGCCGGGCATTTTCGGTTCCGACCGGGTCATAGGCCCGGATATGCGCGCCGAAACGCTGCAGCGTCTCGATGAGCGGGACGGCGGGGGCCTCGCGCATGTCGTCCGTATCGGGCTTGAAGGTCAGGCCCAGCACCGCGATGGTCAGTCCCTCGACGTCGCCGTCCAGGGCGTCGGTCACCTTGAGGGCCATCCGGCGCTTGCGCGCCTCGTTGGCCGTCACGGTCTCCTCGACGATGCGCAGGGGAACGCCATAGTCCTGGGCGGTCCGCAGCAGCGCCATCGTGTCCTTCGGGAAGCAGGAGCCGCCATAGCCCGGCCCGGCATTCAGGAAACTCGTCCCGATCCGCTTGTCGAGCCCGATGCCGACGGCAAGCTGGCTGACATCGCTGCCCACCTGCTCGCAAAGATCCGCCAGCTCGTTGATGAAGGTGATCTTGGTCGCCAGGAATGCGTTGGCGGCATATTTTATCAGCTCCGACGTGCGGCGCTGCGTGACGATGATCGGCGTCTTGCGCGCCTTCAGCGGCACCCCGTAGAGTTCCGTCAGACGCGCGCGGGCACGATCGTCCTCGACCCCGACCACGACACGATCGGGCTCGAGGAAATCGCTGATCGCGACACCCTCGCGCAGGAACTCCGGGTTCGATGCGACGGAGAACGTCCCGGCCTCGCGGACCGATCCGATGATCTTCTGCACGATGTCGCCGGTGCCCACGGGAACGGTGGACTTCACGACCACGACCGTATCGTCGTCGATCAGCGGCGCCAGCTCACGCGCCGCCGAGAAGACGAAGGACAGGTCCGCATCGCCGTGGGCGGCGCGCGGCGGCGTGCCGACGGCGATGAGCACCATCGCCGCGCCCTTGACCGCCTCGAGCAGATCGCAGGTGAACGACAGGCGCCCTGCCCCGAAATTGCGCTCGACGAGTTCGTCGAGGCCCGGCTCGTAGATCGGCACGATGCCGTTCTGCAGAGCTGCGATCTTCTGCGCATTCTTGTCGACGCACGCGACCTGATGGCCCCAATTGGCAAAGCAGGCGCCGCTGACCAGTCCGACATAGCCGGTTCCAATAACTGCGATCTTCATCGTCTACAGTCTCCTGTTGCCTTTCACGACCACCGGACGCAGGACGCGCCAGTGGGGATTGAAGATGGTCCTGTGCACGTCATGGCCGCCGACCCCCGCACCGGACACGGAGAAGCGGTTTTCAAAGAGGGCGAAGCTCTCCGTGCCCCAGGCCAGCGACTCGATGCCGTCCCGACCGCGCTCCGCCGCGGCGAAGCAGGGCAGCGCCACCAGGGCGGCAAGGCTTGCCGCCATCACCGGCCGGTAGGAACGGGCCGGATAGCGAACCCTGTTCTCGCGGGCGTGCTGAACGACGACCACGACGAGCAGCACCGTGTAGATCGCCGCATTCATGATCGCGAAGATGTAGAAGCCCCGGCTGCTGTCATTGGCCTCCGGAATGAGCAGAACCGGCAGGATGGAAGCAATCGCCATGAAGGCGTAGGGCGCCAGCACGCGCAGCGGCAGGGGATCGACCTCGGACACGCCCTTCGGCGTGATGCGGAAATCGACGAACGAGCCCGTCGACCAGTCGCGCAGCGCCGCAAGCGTGCCCGCCAGCGCCCAGGGCCACCGCGCGAAGAGAAACAGCGTCACCTCGAAACTCAGCACTTTCGCGTCATGCGGCCGGAAGGTGCGCGAGGCGCGCCAGCCATAGGCCAGAAGGATCAAGAGGGTCGCCTGGGGCAGGTAATGGCCGAGGAAGTCGAGATAGGTGACCGTGACGAAATTGATCCCCGTCACCAGCGCGACGATCGGCAGGAGGAACATCAGCGCCATGAAGAGCGAGAGCAGCGGATACCAGAACTGTGCGAACATGAACTGGAATCTCAGGCGAAACGGCAGCGTGCGGCACAGTTTCGGCGAATATTGCAGAAGGATCATCATGAGGCTGCGCGACCACTGGAATTCCTGCGTCACGAGGTCGGCAAAGGTGCTCGGTCCGTCGCCATAGGCAATGGCATCGAGCGCATGCACCCCGCGCCATCCATGGGCGTTCATCATCATCGTGGTGGAATGGTCCTCGGCAAGCTCCGGGCCGAGGCCGCCGATCTCCTTCAGCGCCCTGGTGCGCACCGCATAGTGCGAGCCGAAGCAGAGCGGGGCGAAGCCGTTGTTGTAGCCGGCCTGCAAGGCGCCATGCATGCAGGCTTCCGCATAGAGGCGGCCGCGGGCCGCCCAGCTTCCTGCCGCATTGCGGCTGCAGATGCTCGGCGCGGAAACGTAGCCCACACCCGCATCGGCAAAGGGCCGCAGCATCTCGAAGAGATAACCGGGCGCCGGCACGTGATCGGCATCGAGCTGCACGACGAAATCGTAGCGGTCATAGCCATACTGATCGTAGAAGAAGGCAAGGTTGCCTTCCTTGCAGCGCGTGCGCCGCGGCCAGACCTTGCGGTGATACTCCTCCCTCCCCTTCCGGGTCGAGACGAAGACGCCATTGCGGCGGCACCATTCGAGCGTCTCGGGGGTCGGATCTTCGTCGGCGAGCCAGGTATCGTGCGGCACCTCCTGGGCGAGCATGGCGCTCAGGGTTTCGGCAAGCAGCGAGAAGGGCTCGGAAGGCGCCTTCGTCACCACCATCGCCACGCGGCTGCCGCGCGGCAGCCTCAGCGGCCCGTTCGGCCGGCAGGCGCGGAAGGACAGAAAGACGAAGTAGGCCGGCAGCAGGGTGCCCCAGGCGAGGATCCCCGTCACCACGATCGACCCCATCCAGGAGGCATGATGGGCCGGCTGCAGCCACCAGATCCAGAAAACGCCAAGCGCGACGACCCAAAGGCCCATGCCGACGAGAAATCCCACCCGCTGCCAGCCGGTGAAGACCGGCACCATCAGGGGAACATCGCGGCTCCGGCTGCGGTCTCTCCGACGCCTCTTCATGCCCGCACCTCCAGGCCGAAGAACGGAGCGGCCGTGCGGATGATGGTATCGAGATCGGAATAGACGGCGCGGAAGCCCAGCGTCTCCGCCGCAAGCGCAGGATCCGCATAGAGCGCCGGAGGATCGCCGGCGCGGCGCGGGCGCAGCACGATGGGTACCGCGCGCCCCGTCAGGCGCCGGATGGATTCCAGGATCTCCCTGATCGAGGTGCCGCGCCCCGTGCCGAGATTGACGGCCAGGTTGCCGCCGCCGCCGAGCAGATGCTCGACCGCCAGCACATGTGCGCGGGCGAGATCGCCCACATGGATATAGTCGCGGATGCAGGTGCCATCCGGCGTGTCGTAGTCGTCGCCATAGACTTCCAGCACATCGATGCTGCCGGCGGCGGCCATCATGGCACGCGGGATGAGGTGCGTTTCCGGATCGTGCGCTTCGCCGAGCTCACCATCGATATCCGCGCCGGAAGCGTTGAAATAGCGCAGCGCCACATAGTGCAGATCGTAGGCCACCGCATAATCGGCCAGCATCTGCTCTGCGATCAGTTTCGTGCGGCCATAGGGATTGATCGGGCGCTGGCTTGCCCCCTCGCGGATCGGCAGGCTGTCAGGGACACCGTAGGTCGCGCAGCTCGAGGAAAAAATGAGGTTGCGCACCCCTGCAAGCCGGCAGGCCTCCAGCAGGGACAGGGTGCCGCTGACATTGTTGCGGTAGTATTTCGCCGGGTCCACGACGGATTCGCCGACATAGGCCGAAGCCGCAAAATGGATCACGGCGACCGGCTTGTCCTCATCGATCGCGGCGCCGAGCCTCTGCGTATCGAGGATATCGCCTTCGACGAGACGTCCCCAGCGGACGGCCTCCCGGTTGCCGGTCGACAGATTGTCGTAAACGACAGGCTCAAAACCCTGCGCACTCAACAGCTTTGCCGTATTGCTTCCGATGAAGCCGGCGCCACCGACGACAAGTACCTTTTTCCTGTCCATTGCCAGTGCCTTCTCGACGACACGCGACGGCCCACGCCCCGGCCATGCGCGGGAGTGATAGCGTCACTGCGGATGTGGTTCGGTTCAGATTACCCGCCGTATCTACGCGACGACGGCGAATTCCTTGGCGGGAGGAGCCAACTGATGCTCGAAATAGGCGATCGTCGCCTTCAGGCCTTCCGCAAGCGCCACCGTCGGCGCCCATCCGAGCCCCCGCTCGGCCATGGTGATGTCAGGCTTGCGCTGGTGCGGGTCATCGACCGGCAACGGGCGATACACGATCCTGGAGGACGACCCCGTCATGGCGACAACCTGCTCGGCCAGTTGCTTGACGGTGAATTCGCCCGGATTGCCGATATTGACCGGCGTGTGGATCGGGGCCGGGCTGTTCATCAGCCGGTAGAAGCCTTCGATCAGGTCATCGACATAACAGAAGGAGCGGGTCTGGGAGCCATCACCATAGACGGTGATATCCTCGCCCTTCAGCGCCTGAACGATGAAGTTGGAGACGACGCGACCATCGTCGGCCCGCATCCGCGGGCCATAGGTGTTGAAGATGCGCACGATGCGGATATCGACACCGTACTGCTGGTGGAAGCTGTAGAACAGCGTCTCGGCAGACCGCTTGCCCTCGTCGTAGCAGGCGCGCGGGCCGAAGGAATTGACGTTCCCCCAGTAGCTCTCGGGCTGCGGATGCACATGGGGGTCGCCATAGACCTCCGACGTGGACGCCTGGAAGATCCGCGCCTTGTGATGGGCGGCGAGCTCGAGAAGATTGAGCGCGCCCAGCACGCTGGTCATCATCGTATGGACCGGATCGGCCTGATAATGCGGCGGCGAGGCGGGACAGGCGAGGTTGTAGATTTCATCGACCGCAACGTCTATCGGCTCGACAATATCATGGCGAATGAAGCTGAATGTGTCGTAGCGCAGCAGGTGGCGCAGATTATCCATGCGGCCCGTAGAGAAATTGTCCAGGCAAATGACGGTGTTTCCGTCTTTCAGCAGGCGCTCACAAAGATGTGATCCGAGGAATCCGGCACCACCAGCCACAAGAATACGCCGGTTGACTTTTAATTTCGTGGTGAAAGTGAAAGATTTATATGGCTTACCCACAGCATACTCCAATACAAAGGGGCAACCTCAGCAAATACAGATCAGTATCTGCGCGACTTTCATGCTTTATTAACTCTTTTCCTGTTATAGGATATTCAAATATAGTGGCGCAATATCAGCGAATCCGAAAACTTTCCAATTTATCCATTCTTTTGAGATGAGATTCTTTCTCCACTTTCGGAAAACCAGGCTGGATATATACCCAGTTCATTTGAGTGGATTTTGTACCGGAGCGGGAATGAGCCCGAAAAACTGCGGAAACTGCGTCGGGTTCGCAAGAATGCCTCGAATTTAAGAATGCCCTAAATGAATAGAGGGAGATCCGCAGACAGGATCGCATGAGAACCAAGCGGGGAAGTCATTTTTCACAGGTCAGAAAGCACAAAAATAGTACTATTGAGGGGTTCTAAATTTCCGGTTATACATGGTTGTGCACGACGAAAAGCACACCCGGATTTATCGCTACTGAAGACAGATTGCCGTTACTTCAATGCTCTCTCCGCAACAGACGCCCCTAAAAGCGTACGGAGAGCCGAACACGAACCGCTGTAGGCCGGTTGGGGCACAAGCACCCCAACAGGTTGGGGTAAGCAGGGTCAGAGCAATGGTTGACACTCGGTCAGGGCCGGATTTTGTCGAACGCAGGCGCTTTGCGCGCGTAACGCAGCCTCCGCTCGGCGTCGAGGAAGCACAGAATGGCGTGCTGTCCCCGCTGGATTTCACAACCGGCGACCTGCCGCCGCCCCAGCAGTTCGCCGCCTGGCAGGACTACATCTCCCCCCTGCTCGACGTGCATCTGCCCGAAAATGTCTATCCCGAGGATGGGTTTTCCGCCCAACAGAGCGTGTGGAACCTTGGCGGCATGCTGATGATCCAGCACAGCAGCCCGGCCGTCGGCTACGCGCGCCTGCCCGAAAAGGTCCGGTTGAGCCCCCTCGATCATTGGCACATCATTTTTCTGCATTCAGGCCAGAGCTGGACGGAGGTCGATGGCCGGGTTGCCAGGAACGAGCCGGGGCTGGTGGAAATCCGCTCGCTTGGCCGCCCGTTCCGCGGGCGCAAGCTGGCCACGGAATCGATCGGCCTGATCGCCCCCGTCGATCTGTTTTCCGATCACGGAGGTCTGCCGGCAGCCAGCAACAATGTCGTGCTCGGCGGCCACCGGGTCCGGCTGCTGGCGGATTATGTCGCCAGCGTCGAGGCCAATCTGCGCTTCCTCACGCATGACGACCTCAACAACGTCAAGGAACGCCTGCGCGAAATGGTGTTCGAGGCGGTAACACCGCTGGTGGAACGCAACGCCGGTGGGGATCAGGTTTCGGACATGGGGCTGATGGCGCGCGCAAGGCGTTTCATCGCGGGCAATATCGCCTCGCCCGATCTGACCGCCGAAGCACTCTGCAAGCAGCTGGCAATCTCCCGGACCCGGCTCTACGAGCTGTTCGAAACATCGGGCGGCGTTGCCAACTACATCCGCCGCCGCCGTCTGCTGGCGGCGCACGCCATGCTGTCGGACCCGTCCGACAGCCGCAAGGTTGCCGAGATCGGCGCCGCGATCGGAATCGATTCCCCGGCAAATTTCAGCCGTGCCTTCACGCAGCAGTTCGGCTACAGCCCCAGCAACATCTACAAGCACACGCAGGATCACAGGCCTGTGCTGGCCAAGGGGCATGCGGGCAAGGACGGTGGGCGACCGGCAACCTTCGAAGGCATGCTGCGCACGCTGGGTCTCTTCTGAGAGCCGCCGGAGGACGGCGACCAGCGTCTGGAGCCAGTCAGCTGCATACCGAACCTGACTGGCTCCAGAGTTCTTTGTTTCCGTTTGTCTTGTCAGGAAAACCGGGTTCCATTTTTCCCTGACAAACTCTAGAGCAAAAGATCGTAGAACGCCTTGCCGACCTTCGTCAGGTCGCCATCGGCATCCAGCAGCTGCGTGTTGATGTGCCAGCCGTCGCCGCCGTCATAGGCCCCGAACCAGGCATGGCGCTTGACGAAGTCGAGGCTGTCCATCATGCGCGTTGCGGCATCGGCGAAAGCGGCGATCTGCTTGGTGCTGAAACGGTCGGGATTGTCCCAGTCCACCAGGGCCCATTCCGTCACCCAGACCGGCTTGTCATAGGCCTTCTGAACGTTTTTCAGGAATTTCTTGAATTCCCCGATGCTCGGATTTTCCGAGTAGTAGTGGACGGCGATGAAATCGACGTCATACCCCTTCTTGTCCGCAAGGTTCATAAACTTGCCGAGCCAGGAGTTCTTGCCCAGGGTCTCGGGCGTCGTGACGGCGGGCGAGCCGAGCGTGAGGCCGGTCTTCATCAGTTTCGGCCAGAGCTTTATCGCCTCCGCCACCGTCAGGTTCGACTGGTCCTTGTTGTCGGGCTCGTTGAAGCCGAGCAGATAACCCGATTTCGTGTCCTTCAGCGCCTTGATGTTCGTGGTGCTGAGGTCCGTCTTGCCCCAGATCATCGGCACGAACCGCGCATCGGCAAGCCCCTGTGCGTGTCCCTTGCCCTGCGGCGTGGACAGGGGATCGGGCCGCCAGTTCGTATACCAGCCGAAATCGAAGATATCGAGATCGCTGAAGGCGCTCGCGTCGGAATCGATCTCCCAGGTGCCGATACCAACCTTGCCAGGATTCTTCAGGGACACCGTGCCACCGACCTTCGCCGCGCCATGATCGAGCGACGCTTCCGAGAATTCCGAATGCCACGCCTCCTCCCGGTTGCTCCGGAAGATGAAGTTGTCTTCCAGGAACGGACGCTGATCGAGGCGGAGCAATCCGCTTCGTTCCAACCAGTCACTTACCGTCAAAGCGCGCTGCACGTGCTCCCCACCGAGGCCAGGACCCCGGGATTCCGAGATCTACAGGCGTCAAGCGTGGCACAGAAGCGTATATATCCCCGGAATCGATCTGGTTAACACATTGCTAAATTAATAGGGCCGCATGGACCTCATGCCCGCACCGACAAACCATTCTTTTAACTGAACCATGTTAGAGAGCCGCCCAACAATGGAGATCATTCATGGCCGCTCCGTCCGTGGACTATCAATCACGCCCTGGCGGCTACCTCGAAAAGCTGCGCGATCGTGATGCCTGGCTGGCCGTTCTCCTGATCGCAGTTCTTCCGAACGCGCTCTTTATCCTTGCATCGCCATGGCTGATCGTGCGGCGCCTGCCCAGTCCGGCCATCTATCTTGCCGCGGCCGTCCTCTCGCTCGCCCTGCCAAGGCCCTTCAGCTACCTGCTCTTTCTTCTGGCTGCGGCGATCGACGGTTTCGTCATCATATGCCTGATGTTCGACATGCCCTTCGATGTCTCCCTCGCCTCCCTGCGCTTCCTGACGGAAATCGATATCGGCGCGTCCTTCCTCTATGTCGCCGGCACGGTCTGGTTCATCGTCCTTGCCTTGGCGTCCGCCTATTTGATCAACCACTATCGTGACAGGTTGCGCGCCGCATCGCTCATCCCCTTGATCATCGCGGTCGCGGCGGTCATCTGGATCGACCAAAGCGTCAATCTGTACAAACCCGGCAAGCCCGCAGCATTCGAGAGCGCAATGCAGCAGGCGAACCTGACGTCGGACATGATCATTCGCAACGACAGAAACGTGCTGCTGGTGCTGGTCGAGGGAATGGGGGCCTTCGCGGATCCGCAAGAGCGCAGCCTGCTTGAAAACAAGCTGCGTGACGCGGCCGGGAACCAGTTCAAGCTGACACACGGCGTGAACGCGCACTATGGCTCCACCAGCGGCGCGATCTCCCGGGAACTGTGCGGCAGATGGGGTACTTTCACCGACTATCTCGCCGATAAACGCTACGATTGCCTTCCTTTCAGGCTCGCCGACGCCGGCTTCGCGACGATCAGCTATGATGGTTTCAAGGGCGGGCTCCTTGCCCTGCGAGACTGGTATCCGAGCATCGGACTTAAGACACTGAACTTTCGCGACGACCTGGAGAGAGATCATCCGTCCGAGTTTACCCGCCAATGCGGATCCGCTTTGAAGGGGCTCTGCGACAGTGATGTCGGAAAACGCGTCCATCGCGAGCTTGCCGCCTCGAACGGCCAGCGAAAGTTCGTCTACTGGCTCACACTGAACAGCCATCTGCCGTATGTTCCCGTCGAAAACGGCCCCCTGGCATGCAATTCGGCTCAGGCCCGGATAACCGACCGCATTCCGTGCGAGCTGACGGAAATCTGGATGGAGGTGTTCGACGCCGTCGCCGCGATCGCCGCCGATCCGGACCTGCCGCCCCTCGACATCATGGTCGTTGGCGATCACAACACGCCGATGTGGTCCCGGGCCGCAGCCAGCCATTTCCGCACCGGCCTCATCGACTGGTATCGATTGGAATATGTTGAAAACCGCTAGGGAAACAGCGGATCTTGCGGGCGGGACGGCAACATCCGGTCCGGAGAAACCGCCTTTTCCGTGAGGGGATCTTCCAAGAAGGCAAAAGCCGTCATTGATCGGGGCGGGAACCCTCTGTAGTCCAGTGCAATGAGATCCCTGAGCCTCCTTCTCCTGTCGGCCGTCCTTGCCTTCTGCGCCAGCCTCGCCGTCGCGGGTCTGTTTCTTCCGGTCTACAGCCTTTTCGAGGGTGGGACGCACAGCTGCCTGGCGGGCGGCCTTGCGCAGTGCCTGTCCTGGATCCCCCTCAGCGCCCTTTTCTACGGGCCGCTGTTCTCCATCGTCGGCGTCGTGCTCGGCACGCCGCTCATCATGACGATCCTTGCATGGCGCGCATGAGCGCGGCAGGTTTCGGCTCCGGCGCACAGCATACCGAAATGGCCCACGCCAGGCCGGACCTGCCGGCCGGGTGACCAAACACGCTGCGTGCCGGGCGTCCCCCTCCCCCAAGGACGGGGCGGCTGTGTCCCCTTCGCCAACCGGCTCTTTTCTCCATGCCGGGGAAGACCGCAATGTTGGAAACGGACGGGACGCCAACGCAAGGCAGTGTGTTTTCCCCTCCCCCAGCCCCCTGCGCCAAAGCATTTCCGGTGAAAGCGGGTTCACTGGAGGCCTTCTATCTCCTTGTTTTTCCGCATTGTCCGACGCCGAAGCGGTCCCGCTTCGGCTGGAAATGCTCAAGGTCCCGCAGCCGTCTCCTGCCGACAACAGCACAGCCCTCTTGCGTATCCAAAAATGTTATCGTAAATTGGCGCCAATCTTGGATACCATTTGCAAGGCAGAGACGTGATGATGAATTCCGATGCCATCTGGGGCCTCGTCGAGGCGAAGCGGGCGGTGTTTTTCGACCTCAGCGACCGGGTGTGGGACACGCCCGAAACGAACTATGCGGAATATGCCGCCGCCGAGGCCCATGCAGCGGTTCTGGACGCGGAAGGCTTTCGTGTCGCGCGGGGCATGGCGGGCATGCCGACGGCGGTGATGGGGGAAGCCGGGCAAGGCGGGCCGGTCATCGCCATTCTCGGCGAATTCGATGCGCTGCCGGGCCTCAGCCAGGTGGCGGGGCTTGCCGAGGAGCGGCCGCTCGTTGCCGGCGGCAACGGGCATGGCTGCGGCCACAACCTGCTCGGCGCGGGCGCGCTGATGGCCGCCACCGCGGTCAAGGACTATCTTGCGGCACACGGGCTTGCCGGACGCGTCCGCTACTATGGCTGCCCCGCCGAGGAGGGCGGCTCCTCCAAGGGCTTCATGGTACGCGCCGGCCTGTTCGATGACGTCGACATCGCGATATCGTGGCATCCGGCGCCCTTTGCCGGCGTCAACAATCCCGTCTCGCTCGCCTGCAACGAGATCGACTTCCACTTCTCCGGCCGTGCCGCCCATGCCTCCGCCACACCCCATCTCGGGCGCAGCGCGCTCGATGCTGTCGAGCTGATGAATGTCGGCGTCAACTATCTGCGCGAGCACATGCCCTCCAGCGCCCGCATCCACTATGCCATCACCGACGCTGGTGGCCATGCGCCGAATGTCGTGCAGGCCCGCGCCTCGGTGCGCCATCTCGTGCGCGCCCGCAGCCTGCCGGAACTGCATGCCCTTTCGGCCCGCGTGCGCGCCGTCGCCGAGGGCGCGGCGATGATGACCGGCACGGCCGTCACGAGCCAGATCGTCAGCGGCGATGCCAATCTCGTCGGCAACACGCCGCTCGAGACCCTCATGCACCGCCATCTCGAACGGCTCGGCCCGCCGGCCTTCGACGCGGCCGACCGCGCCACGGCGGAAGCCTTCCAGAAGACCTTCACCGCCGAGGACATCGCCTCGGCCTTCGAGCGTTTCGGGCTGAAGCTGCGGCGCGGCGTGGCCTTGTGCGACACGATCTTTCCGCCCGAAAGCGGCGCGGGCACGCTGGTCGGCTCCACCGATGTCGGCACGGTGAGCTGGGTCGTGCCGACGGTGCAGATGCGCGGGGCGACCTATGCGATCGGCACGCCCGGCCATTCCTGGCAACTCGTGGCGCAGGGCAAGCTGCCCGCCGCCCACAGGGGCATGGAACACGCCGCCAAGGTGATGGCCGCAACGGCCCTCGACCTCATCGCAGATCCCGCCCTCATCGCTGCCGCAAAGGCCGATCACGCCGCCCGGCTCGACGGCACGCCCTTCGTCAACCCCATCCCCGACGACGTCGATCCGCCACTGCCGGTGAAGTCCAATGCGTAAGCCGCCTCGTCCCGACCGCGCGCGCCTCGCCGCACATATCGAAGAGTTCGCCCGCCGCATCAAACTCTCCGGCACAACGGAAGAGCGCGAGAGCTTTCGCTATCTCGAACGGGAGATGGCGTCCTACGGCTACCGGACGGAACTCCTCGCCCACGACGCCTATATCAGCCTGCCCGGGCGTGCCCGCATCGAGGTCGGGGGCGAAGGCCTGCGATGCATCACGCATTCCATGTCTCTTTCGACCCCGGCCGAGGGAATTTGCGCACCGCTTGTCTATATCGGCGACGGCAGCGCTGTGTCCTTCGCCTCGAACAGCGTTTCCGGCAAGGTTGTTCTGGTCGACGGGATCGCCGACGAACAAGTAACCGCACTGGCTGCCCTTCATGGAGCGGTGGGTCAGATCCATATCAGCCCAAACGAACATCTCTACGAGATGTGTGTTTCGCCGGTATGGGGCAATCCTTCGCAGATAACGCGGCCGCTGCTGCCATCCACGGTCGTTTGCACCATCGCCTGTGATGACGGGGCTGCCCTGAAGGCGCGCTCACTGAACGATGAAACCCTATCCGTGAAGCTCTGGGCCGAGGTGGATACCGGCTGGCGAAAGACGCCGCTCCTTGTCGCCGAGTTGCCGCCGGCGAACGCGGAGCACACCGACCATCCGTTCGTTCTGCTGTCCGGCCACCACGACACATGGCACTACGGCGTCATGGACAATGGCGGCGCCAACGCCACCATGCTCGAAACAGCGCGGTTGCTTGCCGAGCGACGCGACCTGTGGAGGCGCGGCCTCAGGCTCTGCTTCTGGTCCGGGCACTCCCATGGTCGCTATTCCGGATCGGCCTGGTATGCGGATGAACACTGGGATGAACTCAACCGGCGTTGCGCCGTCCATGTCAACGTCGATTCGACCGGCGGCGCGGGGGCAAGCGTTCTTGCAAACTCGGCGGTCATCGACGAGCTGAAGACGCTTGCCGCCGAGGAAATCGAGGCGGTGTCCGGCCAGATTCACGCGGGGCGCCGCCACCAGCGGGTTGCAGACCAGTCATTCTGGGGCATCGGAATACCTTCGATGTTCGGAAGCATCAGCCATCACCCTCCCGGCGGCGTGAAGCGCCCTTCGGCCCATGGCTGGTGGTGGCACACGCCGCACGACCTGATCGAGCACATGGACCTCGACAACCTCGATCGCGATACGGCAATCGTCCTGGCCGTGCTGTCTCGCCTGCTCATCGATCCGGTCCTGCCGTTGGACTATACGGCCTTCACCGCCTCGATGCGTTCGGAACTCTCGGCGCTGGTAGCCGGCCTCGATGGCCGTCTTGATATCACCGGTCTGCTCGGCCGCCTCGATGCGCTTGAGGCGGCGGCCCGAACCGTGAACGAAATGGCCAAGAGCGCGCGTGAAGGCCAGCGGGCCGAGATCGACCGCGCCCTGATGCGTGTGTCGCGTGCCCTCGTCCCGATCAACTACACGAGCGGCAATCGGTTCAGCCATGACAGCGCCCTGCCGCATCCTGCCTGGCCCTCGCTTTCCGGCCTCCGCGCGCTCGCAGAGCTCTCCGAAGACGCTGCGGACACCGCCTTCCATGTCGTCTCCGCACGACAAAGCAGAAATCTCGTCACCCATAGCCTTGGGGAGGCACAGGCGGTGCTTGCCGCCCTCATCGAGCGCAGGGAACGCTGACAAAACGCATCATTTCACCGCAGCACAACCGAGAGACATTCGGCAATAAAAAGGGAACGGAAAGATGAAACGGAATGCATGGATATCGGCAATTCTCCTGAGCAGCATTGCCCTTGCGGCGTCTACGGCCGCCGCCAAGGACTGGACCCATGTCCGGGTGGGCATAGAGGGTGCATTTCCGCCATGGAATGCGCTCGACGCGAAGGGGCAACTGTCCGGCTTCGACGTTGACCTGATCAAGGACATATGCGCCCGCGCCAAGGTCGAATGCGAGTTGCAGACGGGCGAGTGGACGAGCCTCATTCCCAGTCTGAATGCCGGGAAATTCGACCTCGTCATGACGCTCGGCATCAACGAGAAGCGCAAGAAGGTCGTTGACTTCACAGTTCCCTACGCCAGTGGCGTCGCAACGTTCCTGATTGCCAGGGACGGACCGGTCGCAGAACTTCCCATGACGGGAGAACGCCTCAATCTCAACGACAAGCAAAAGGCTGAGCCGGTCATGGCGGAGATCGGCAAGCGCCTCGAAGGCAAAACGATCGGTGTCGTGCAGTCGACCAGTCAGGAGCAGCTCATCAACGCGTATTTCGGCGACGCCGTCACGGTCCGCACCTACAAAAGCTCGGGTGAACGCGACCTCGACATCAAGGCTGGCCGCCTCGACGCAGGCTTCGACAGCGGCGTCTACGGCACGAAGATGCTTGCCGAGCCGGGCAACGAGACCCTGGCGATGACCGGCCCGCTGGTGAAAGGCGCAATGCTGGCGACGGAAGTCGCCATGGGTATGCGCAAGGGCGAAGTCGAGTTGAAAGCCAAATTCGACGAGGCGATCAAGCAGGCCGCTGCCGATGGTGTCATTCGCGCCCTCTCCACGAAATGGAGCAAGCTTGATCTAACCCCTTCCTACCAGTGAACCGAGCCCGCCGGGTGGGTCTTTCAGGACCCATCCGGCCCTCGTCAGGCGGACACACCACAATGAACAGATGGCCAAACTCGATACCGGCGGGCCGGGGACCCTTCTCGCCATGAGCCAACCCAGCATCCTCGATCTCGTAAGCTTCGGGCCGAACGGCTGGGGCCAGGCGCTGGCCGCCGGCGCCACCATGACGATCCTCATCGCGCTGGCCGGCTTCTTCATCGGCGGCCTGATCGGCACGGCGGGCGCCTGGGCGAAGATTTCCGGCGGGCCGGCCGTGCGGTTCGCCGCGGAAACCTACACGACGGTGCTGCGCGGCATTCCGGACCTGCTCGTCATCTACCTCTTCTATTTCGGCGGCAGTGCCGTCGTCAGCGCGGTCGGGCGGCTGTTCGGGGCGGAGGGTTTCGTCAGCTTCCCGGGCTTTCTGGCCGGCGCCCTTGCCGTCGGCGTCACCTCGGGCGCGCAGCAGACCGAGGTCTTTCGCGGCGCCTTCCGCGCCGTGCATCCCGGCGAGCTGGAGGCGGCAACCGCCTGCGGCATGGGCCGGGCGCTGAAATTCCGCCGGGTCGTCGCGCCGCTGACGCTGCGCCATGCCCTGCCCGGCCTCGGCAATGTCTGGCAGGTGGTGCTGAAGGAATCCGCTCTCGTCTCGGTCACCGGCGTCGTCGAGCTGCTGCGCCAGGCGCAGATCGGCGCGGGCTCCACCAGCCTGCCCTTCGATTTCTACCTGATCGCGGCGCTGATCTACCTCGCCATATCCACCCTGTCCGGCTTTCTGCTCCACACCTCGGAGCGCCGGTTCTCCCGCGGCGTCAGGAGGGGCTGATGGACATCGTCTTTCTCTGGGAAACCTTCGTCAGCCTGCTTGGCGCCCTGCCGCTGACGCTGGAGCTTGCGGCAACCGCCATCCTGCTCGGCGCGGGCCTTGCCCTCGCGCTGGCACTTGCCCGGCTTTCCGGCATTTTCCTGCTCGACTGGTCCGCCCGGCTCTATGTCTTCCTCTTCCGCGGCACGCCGCTTCTGGTGCAGATCTTCCTCATCTACTACGGCCTCAGCCAGTTTCCGGCCGTGCGGCACTCCTTCCTCTGGCCGGTGCTGCGCGAACCCTACTGGTGCGCCGTTCTGGCGCTGATGCTGAACACGGCCGCCTATGCCAGCGAGATCATCCGCGGCGGCCTGCTCTCCGTGCCGCATGGCCAGGTCGAGGCCGCGCGTGCCTGCGGCATGCCGCGCTTCATGATCTTCCGCCGGGTCGTCCTGCCGCTCGCCATTCGCCAGGCGCTGCCGGGCTACGGCAACGAGATGATCGCCATGGTGAAAGCGACCTCGCTCGCCTCGATCATCACGCTGATGGAAATCACCGGCGTCGCGGCGCGCATCATCTCGGAAAGCTACCGGGTGATCGAGGTCTTCGTCGTCGCCGGCGCGCTCTATCTCGTGCTCAATTTCGTGCTCACCCGGCTCGTCGCCGCGCTCGAACACCGGCTGAGCCCGGCGCAGCGCCGGCCGTTGTCCCTGCCCTCCTCCGCCGCCCTTTCGGGAGAAACCCCTTGACCCAGACCCACACCGCACCGCCCGTCGCCATCGCCGTGCGCGACCTGAAGAAGCGCTTCGGCCCCATCGAGGTGCTGAAGGGCATCGGCCTGGAAGCACGCGAGGGCGAGGTCGTCTCGATCCTCGGCTCCTCCGGCTCCGGCAAGTCGACGCTGCTGCGCTGCATCAACCTTCTGGAAGTGCCCGATTCCGGCTCGATCTGCGTCGCGGGCGAGGAAATCCGCCTGAAGGCCGCCGGAGATGGCCGCAGCCGGCCGGCCGATGCGCGGCAGGTCGACCGCATCCGCGCCGAACTCGGCATGGTCTTCCAGAGCTTCAATCTCTGGTCCCATCGCACCGTCCTGGAAAACGTCATCGAGGCACCCGTCCATGTGCTGAAGCGCCCGCGCCGCGAGGCGATCGAGGAAGCCGAGGCGCTGCTGGCCAAAGTCGGCATCGCCGACAAGCGCAACCACTATCCCGCCCACCTCTCCGGCGGCCAGCAGCAGCGCGCCGCCATCGCCCGGGCACTCGCCATGCGGCCCAAGGCCATGCTGTTCGACGAGCCCACTTCCGCGCTCGACCCCGAACTCGTCGGCGAGGTGCTGCGCGTCATGCGCGGCCTTGCCGAGGAAGGCCGCACCATGCTGGTCGTCACCCATGAGATGGGTTTCGCCCGCGACGTGTCGAACCGCGTCGTCTTCCTCCACCAGGGCGCCATCGAGGAGGAAGGCACGCCTGACGAGGTCTTCACCCGCTCCGGATCCGCCCGGTTCCGACAGTTCATCAGCGCCTGAGCGCATTTCAGCCGCAAAACGCCACCACCACCAAACAAAAGGGGAATGCACATGAAGAACACAGCCAAGATCGCCCTAGCGGCCCTCGGCCTCGCCACGACCGTCACGGCCGGCGCGGCCATGGCGGAGGAGAAGACGTGGACGACGGTGACGATCGCCACCGAGGGCGCCTTCCCGCCCTACAACCTCACCAAGCCCGACGGCACGCTCGACGGCTACGAGATCGAGCTCAGCAAGGTTCTCTGCGCCCATATGAAGGTCGAATGCACCATCGTGCCGCAGGCCTTCGACGGCATCATCCCGGCGCTGAACGCCGGCAAGTTCGATGCCATCATGGCCGGCATGTCGGCGACGGAAAAGCGCAAGGAGGTCATCGACTTCTCGCTGTCCTACGGCAGCACCGGCCAGGCTTTTGCCACCCTGAAGGGCAGCGACCTCGAAAACATGCCGATGAAAGGCGAGCTTTTCTCCCTTGCCTCCAACGAGGCGGGCGCCCGCAAGGCCGCAGAAGACCTGAAGCCGCTGCTCGAAGGCAAGACCATCGGCGTGCAGAGCGCCTCGATCGCCGCCCGCTTCATCGACGAATACCTGAAGGGCGCCGTCGAGGTACGGGAATACAAGACGACCGAGCAGCACGACCTCGACCTCATCGCTGGCCGGGTCGATCTCGTCATGGCCTCCATGGGCTACCTGATGACCGCAGCGGAAAAGCCGGCCAATGCGGACATGGCCATCGTCGGCCCGCGCTTCCAGGGCGGGTTCCTCGGCGCCGGCAGCTCGGTCGGCCTGCGCAAGAGCGATCCGGAGCTGAAGGCGCTGTTCGATGCCGCCATCACCGCCGCCAAGGACGACGGCACGATCAAGCGCCTGTCGGAAAAGTGGTTCGGCTTCGACCTGACGCCGCGCTGATGCCCGGTTGAAGCCGGCAAGAGCAAATCCCTGATCGAACGCGCCCTGCAAGGATCCCGGAAACGGGCGGCTTGCAGGGCGCGAGCGGCCGTCTGTTGACAGCCCGTCGCGGCTACCCTACAGCGGAGGCTCCCGAGAGAAGGAGATTTATGCGCAGAGGTCCCGTCTGAGCCGCCCTATGCGGTGCTGCCCGGCATCCCGGATGCCGATCCTCTTTGCACATCCATCTTTCTGTGGAGTTTTCGTGAAAAACGACATCATTCTCCGTGCCTATGACCCGGCATCGGACCTCAAGACCCTGTCCAACATCTGGTTCGACGCCTCGCTGAAGGCCCATGCCTTCCTGGGCGAACCGCGTCTGCGTGCGCAGCAGACGCTGATCGAAACGACCTACCTGCCCGCAGCCGAAACCATCGTCGCCTGCCATCGCGAAAGGCCCGTCGGCTTCATCAGCCTGCTCGACACCTTCGTCGGCGGCCTGTTCGTCGCGCCGGGCCAGCAGGGCCGCGGGATCGGGCGCACCCTGATCGCCGAGGCGCTTGCCCTGAAGGGCGAGCTGGTGCTGGAGGTCTATACGCGTAATGCCGAGGCCTTTGCCTTCTACGGCGCCCTCGGCTTTGCGGAAATCTCCCGGCGGCCGAGCGACGACGAAGGCCTGCCGTTCGAAAATGCCCGTCTGCGCCTGAAAGCCTGACGGCCGGCCGGAGCAGCACGCCTGCTCCGGCTCTTTTCGCCACTCAGCTGCGGATCGGCGCCTGGCGGATGTGGATTTCGATCAGCCGCTTCAGCTCCGCGACATCGCCGGCCGCCAGCGCATCGACCATCAGGTGGTGCTCGCGGGCGGATTGTTCGATGCGCGCGCGGGTGCGCCACTGGGAGACCGGCGCGGAGGCCGTGCGCTGGCGGATTTCCGCGACGAGTTCGACAAGTTCGAGATTGCCCGAAAGGAGCAGCAGCGCCCGGTGGAAGGCGAGGTTGGCGTCGTAGTGCTCGATGATCGTGCCGCGAAACGACATGTCGTCGAATTGCCGGGCAAGGCCGCGCAGGGTCTCGATCGCCTCGGGTGTCGCATGAGCGACCATCCGGTCGGCAACGGACGTCTCCAGGATCACGCGGATGTCGCTGATCTCCTGCGTGCGGGCATCGTCGACCTCGTAGACCTGGTAGCCGCGGTTGGGAATGTGCTGCACCAGCCGCTTCTGCGACAGACGGTCGAGCGCCCGGCGCACCTCCGGCCGCGTGCAGGCGTAGCGGCGTTCGAGGTCGATCTGCTTCAGCCAGGTGCCTGCCGGCAGGGTTCCCGTCAGGATATCCTGCAACAGGAGATCCGTGACATCCCGTTCCTCCGCCTCGACTGCCGCTTCCGTCTGTGCCGCCCGCATCGTCCGTCCCGCTTTCTGACCGCGCGCCGCCCTGCTTCGATCGCGGAATTGGCGCCATTTTTGGAGAAACTATGATAGCCGCCCGCGCAATTCAATGCGGATTGCCGTTTTCAGTCAAAAGCTTGCCGAGTTTTTCAGCCTGCCGTCCGGCTGCATCAGTCATCCCCGACCGACCGCCCCCGTTCCAGCGCCTGCAGCATCGGATAGATGCTGAACGCCCCGCGACCCGCCTTTTCCGTGAGATCGCGAAGATATCCGCCGGGCGAGCGAATGGCTTCACCCCGTTGCAGGAGCGCGGCGATCACCACCGCGGCCGCCTGTTCGCCCATCGCAGCCTTGGCCTTGCGCCAGGCATCAGGCGAAATGCCGAGCATCGAGCGCACGAGGTCGGCCGCTGCCAGGAGATCGGCCCAGCTGGTAACGCCATCTCGTCCGTAATCGGCGATATCGGGGCAAAGTTTGACCAGCCGAGCAAGGCTGATCGCCATCTTCTGCTCCGGTGCCGGTCGTGCTTCGTTCACCGCCTTCACCTCTTGAGTTTCTCGGCTATAGGATTCAAATTTTTGGTCTATGTTTGAATTCTGTATATGCTGCTCAGTCTGAAGGTCACTGCCGCTCATTTCTTCTTCCGAAAGGCTTGAGAGATAAGCGTTTTCCACTTCGGCCCGAAGATGCAGCAAGGCCTCCCGCCGATCGGCCAGGAGATCGCAGGCAGCGCGGCGGCCAAGCCCGGCGGCAAGCTGTGCAAGACGTGCGGCGTAATCCAGCCAGTCGCCAGCCCTGCCCTCTTCCAGGGCCGTGGCAACGATCTTGGCGATGTCACGCTGGTGCAGCGTCACCTCGCCGCGCAGGGCCCGCTGAGCACGATCCTCTGCCCGCACGGTCTCTGCCGCCTCGAAAATCTCGCCGGCCCGCAGCGCCAGCGGCGCCAGGTCGAAGCCGAAGGCATCCTCCAGCGCGCCCGCCTCGTCCCGGCGGCAGAAGCGCTTGCCGTTGGCGCTGTCGCGGCGGAAGATCATGCCGGCCTCGACGAGCGCTACGATATGGCGCCGGATCGTCGCCGGGGCCATGCCACGCGCGCGCAGCGAAAGCTCGCGATTGGAAGGAAAGACGATGATCGGCGCCGTGCCGTCGAGCTCGCGCTCCGTGGCGAAGGAGACGAGCGCCTCCAGCACGCTGATCGTGCGGTCGCCGATGCCGTAGACCCGGCGGGCTTCCGTCACGGCGCGCATGAGCTGCCATTTGTCGGCGCGCCCGGTGTCGTTGCCGCCTTCGCCGGCACGCAGCTTCTCCTGTCGCTCCGTTGTCGCGCGCTGCCTCAGGAAAAGGCGCGCACTCATCCGTCCGCCGCCAAAAGGCGTCGTTGCAATCTGCTCCATCATTGTCGGGTCCCCTTTTCCGAGGCAAGAAGGTCCCGTCAACGCCGGCCATCAGGCAGACGAAGGTCTTCGTTTCGCGCGGCAACAGGGCCGGACGACTCTTGACTTTGACTGTTGGAAGTGATTCTCTCGAATTGCTACATAGAAGAGGGCTTCCGAAATGGTGACGTTTTGGGGGCCTTTTTTCTTGTCTCCGCGTATCCTTCCGCTGGTTTCTCAGGTGTTTGCCAGCCGCTCACGCGGCCGAATCAGGTGTTTACCTGCTCAGTCCTTCCCCGCCTTTTCGGCAAGAAAGACCGCATAATCCTCCCGCAGGCGGCTCTTCAGCGCCGCGATGAAGGCCGGATCGACATCTTTCGCGAAGGAAAGACGCACCGCCTTGCCCTTGCGCTCGACCGTGGCAAGCAGCGCGCCGTCAGCCCGGACGATCTCCTCAGCAGCAGCCGGCGCCTTCTGCGCCGGGCGCAGCAGGCGGTCAAACAGCATCTGGAAGCGCTCGTCGCTCGCTGCCGTCGCAAAGCGCGCGGAGGTCGTCTCGTCGTCCGCCTTCTCGATCTCCGCTCCGTTGCCGTTCGCAAACAGCGCGCCGAGCGCCATCCAGCGCTCGCGCCCCGCCTTCGGCGCCGGGCCGATCGCGCGGATAAAGCGCAGCGGCACCGCATCGGCCACCTGCAGCAGCCGCGACAGTTCGCTCTTCTGCACCGCCAGCGCATCGCAGACGAGCCTGCGCTCAAAACTGCGGCCGACAAGCGTATGGGCAAAGAGGGCGCGCTCGATGAAGCTCAGATTGCGCCGCTCGGCATTTTCCTTGCCTTGCGCGAGCACCAGCTCGTCATCGGTGAGCGGCCGCACGACCGCCTTGACCTTGACGCCGAGACGGCGGGCCGCCTTCAGGCGGCGGTGACCGTAGGCAACCTGGTAGCGGCCTTCGCTCTCGCCTGCCCCATCCGTGGCTGAGGACGGGCGCACGAGGATGGGCACCTGCTGGCCGTTCTCGCGCATGCTCTCGACAAGCGCAAGAAAGTCCGGATCGTCGCGCTCCTCGTCGGAGAGACGGTCGCTGACGAAGGAGACGTCGATCCGCCCGGTATCGAGCGAGACGATGCGCTCGCCCTCTTCCAGAGCCTGGCGCAGCACCCGTGCCTCCTCCGCCTCGCGGGTGATGGAGGACAGCGTGAGCCCCATCGCCTTGACGGCGCCGGAGGACGTGCGCCCCGGCGTGGCGGGCGTCTCGGCGACGGGGAGCGATTTCGTCTCGGGCGCACGCTCCGCGCCGGCGGGCAGGATATCCCCGCCGAACAGCGCCTTGATCGAGTTCTTGCGGTCGCGGCCGGTCATCATGTGCGACCCCATGCGCTGTGGACGAGCTGTTCGATTTCCTGGTTGACCGCCTCGAGCGAATCCATCGCCCGGTCATAGGTCCCGCGGGAAAAATTCTCTCGGCCGACCTCGTAGAGCGTCTGCTTGGTAAGGCCGGCATCGGAGACGGCGGTGGATTTTAGCATGGTCGAGGTCAGGACGCGGTTGCCGAAGAGCGAGCGCAGGAACCCGACGATCTGCGCCTGCGGCCCGTCATGCGGCTCGTAACGGGTAACGAGATAGCGCAGGAAATCGAAATTGAGCTGGCCGCCCGCCTCGCGCACCACGCCGAGCAGATCCGAGGTCATGAACAGGAACTGGCTCATCGAGGCAACGTCGAGCATCTGCGGATGCACGGTGACGATGACCGAGGTGGAGGCGCAGAGCGCCGAGAGCGTGAGATAACCGAGCTGCGGCGGGCAATCGATGACGACGACGTCGTAGTCGTCAGCGACTGAGGCGAGCGCCGCCTGCACGCGGGTGAAGAACAGGCCGTGCGCCTCCCCTGCCCGGCGCTCGGCAAGCGCACGCGGCGTCGCATGCTCGAATTCCTGCAGTTCCAGATTGCCCGGCACGAGATCGAGATTGTGGAAATAGGTTTTTCGAACGATGGCGGACAGCGGACGGGCTTCGCCGTCATAGCGGATCGCGCCGTAGATCGTGTCGTTGCCGGCAAGGTCGAGTTCCGGCTGATAGCCGAAGAGCGCCGAGAGCGAGGCCTGCGGGTCGAGGTCGATGGCAAGCACCCGGTGGCCGGTCATGGCGAGATGCTGGGCTAGATGCACCGTGGACGTCGTCTTGCCAGAGCCGCCCTTGAAATTGGTGACCGAGATGATCTGCAGGTGTTCACCACGCGCCGGATCGCGCCACTTCACATAGGAACGGGCCTTTGCCGCATTGCCCTTGGCGCGCGCCTGTTCGGCGAGGTGATGGCGCAGCGCATCGATATCGGCGAGCGAATACATGCGCCGGCCGCCCGGACCGGTCGCCAGCTCCGGTCCTTCGCCCGCCAGCGATATCTGCCTGAGATAGCCGTCCGAAACGCCGATCAGCCGCGCCGCCTCGCCCGAGGTGAAGCTGCGCAGCGTCTTCTGCGAAGTCGGCGGAAACAGCCGGTCGCGCATGGCCTGGAGCTGCACGGACAGCGCCTGTGCGTCTTCCGCAATGGTTTCGTCGGCCGGGCGAAGCGTCGACATGGATTCTCCAAGGGCTGTGTGCGACGGCTTGGCCATCGGCAGTCTCCGTTCATTCCCCGATCCGCGGCCCCTCATGGTCCGGCAGACCGGCTTGCCTATAGTTTCTCCGATTCTCACCCCCGGGGATATGCGGGGACAAAGAAATCTACAGAGGCTTTCGGCAGTTACGGCGAAAATCACAATCTTCGCCCGGTTCCGTAAGAGACGGTGGGACAGGTTCCGAGTCGCGTCAAGCGTTTTTTGGTTAACGACGCCCTGGCGGGTGAGGGCCGGAATCCCGCGGAATCAGGACTCTGGCGGTTCCCGGTGGCGCGTCATCCACCGGATTCTGACTCCGTCTCGCGCAAGGTCGGAGGCGCTTTGCGCCGGGCCGCAGCCGAATCGTCAGCCACGCCTGCCGATTCTCGTTCCCACCTTGCTCAAGCGCTCCGTTGACAGCTGTCAACCGCGCGATCCATCAGCATCATGAATCGATGCGCAGCCATCGATTCCAAAAATGCGTTGGACGGGATTCGCCCTGCCGGCGAGACTCGCCCCATGGACGAGACGAGGTCAAGCCATTTCGAACGCCGGGACGCGACCCGCAACATGCAGCGCTTCTACCGCCTGACGGTGACGCGGGATCTTTTCGGCACCGTGCTCTTGATACGCGAATGGGGACGCATCGGCGTCTATGCCCGCGAGCGCAGGGAGGCCAAGGAAACCCTCGCCGCCGCCTGCCGGGATGCGGACCGGCTGGCGGTGCAGAAACAGCGGCGGGGCTACAGGCTCATCGAGGCCGATGGCACGCGTTGACAGCTGTCAACACACCGGCTGCCGGGCGAGGTGAGACGTGGACGAGATGCCGGCCCCGATACGCGGCATTGACAATGCCGGTAGTGGCGTTCCGCCATTCGCCGACCCGCCGATTTGACATTCCGGAACCCTACGCGCGTACAGCAACACCCGCCAACGCGCTCCAGCGATCACCCGCGCATCGCAGCGATGACCAGCGGGGCCGCATCCTTCTTCCTGTCCTGTGCCGGCAGCTCCAGCCCCTCGGCAAGAGCGCTTCCTTGTCGGAGGCATAGGGGCGTGGGACACCATTTGGTTGCCAGCTGTCAACTCGGCACGGCCCCGATGGGAGCAGTACGCCAGGCTGGCGGGCGCGTCCGATGGTGTAAAACGCCAGCACCATGGTCGGGTCGACCATTCCGGCAGACCAGCCCGACCGCCACGTCGCAAAGGGCGCCAAACCGCGATGTGCCGCTGGGGCCCCCAGCCGCCCGGGACAGCCGCGTGGCACTCCTTACCGCAACGCAGAGCAAGCAATGGAGGAAAACAGGCGCGGCAATGGATGGCACTCCGGGAACGGCGCAGAATGCCGGCATGCAAGGGTACCAAAAAAGCGGAATCCCGCTCTCTGCGCCAGGAAAAGCGGAATTCCGCTTTTTTGTAAGCCCGTTCCATGGTATGCGAAAATCCGCTTGTTTTGCAGCAAAGAGCGTCTTTCCGCATGAAATCCTCCGTCGCCGAAAATCTGGGCGCGCAGCTGCGCCGCACCCGCAAGAGCCGCGACCTCACCCAGCCGGCGCTGGCGGCGCGGCTGGGGCGGGATCGGGCGCGCATTTCGGAGCTGGAGCGCGACCTCATCCAGGGACGTCTCGGGCGCGACCGGCTGGCGCTGCTCCTGGAGATCTGCGATGCGCTCGACCTTTCGCCCGTGCTGGTGCCGGCCGAACGGCTGGCGGCGGTGCAGGCCCTGCTGGCGCCCACCGGACCGAAAGAAGACGCCGCGCGCCCGGACGGCACCGCCTTCGACGACGTCTTCATCGACCTTGCCGACGGAGAAGCGTAATGGTGCGCGCGGCGGTGCTCGGGGTGCACCTCCTTGATCCCGCGGGCCGGCCCCGGCGGGTCGGCATCCTGTCGCGCGACGGGGAGGGGGCGACGGCCTTTATCGTCGACGAGGCCTATCTGCGCGATCCGGCGCGGCCGGTGCTGAGCCTCGGCTGGCAGGTGCCGGGCGACGAGGCGGCGACGCGCGGCCGGCTCGCCGCACGCGGCGACAAGATCGGCCTCAACGGCCACCTGCCGCCGTGGTTTGCCGGTCTCCTGCCCGAGGGCGCGCTGCGCGACCTCGTGCTCGCCGAGATGGGCCCGGGCCGGCACGACCAGTTCGATCTCCTGACGCGGCTCGGCGGCGACCTGCCGGGCGCCGTGCTGGTGACATCAGAGACGGCGCCGCCCGAGACCGCCGGTCCCCTCCATCTCGAACGGTTCGCCGGGCTCGACCTGCCGCAGCCGGAAGGACTGGTCAAATTCTCACTGGCCGGCGTGCAGCTGAAATTCTCCGCCGCCCCCGCCGGCGCCCGGCTGACCGTGCCGGCGCGGGGCGGGGAGGGACGGGCGATCCTCAAGGTGCCCACGGCGCGCTATCCCGGCCTGCCGGAGGCCGAATTCGCCGCCATGACGCTCTGCCGGATGATCGGCGTGACGACGGCCGATTGCCGGCTCGTGCCGGTGGGGGAGATCGACGGCCTGCCTGCCGGCCTGCTTTCGGGTGGCGCGATGGCGCTCGCCGTCGACCGGTTCGACCGGCCGGGGGAGGGGGAGCGCCTGCACATGGAGGATGCCGGCCAGGTCGTCGGTGCCGTCGGCGAGCGCAAATACACGATGGCGACCTACGAGACGATCCTCAACATGATCCGCCGCTTCAGCACCGACTGGCGTGCCGACGTGCTGGAGGGCATCCGCCGCATCGTCGCCGACGTGCTCATCGGCAATGGCGACAACCATTTGAAGAACTGGTCCTTCCTGTTTCCGGGAGGCGGGGCTGTGCGGCTGTCGCCGGCCTACGACATCGTGCCGACCGTGCTCTTTGCGCCCGACGACCAGCTGGCGCTGCGCTTCGTCGGCACCCACGGCTTTTCCGCCGTCACCCTGCGCCGCTTTCGCCGCGTCGCGGACTTCCTCGGGCTCGATCCGGACTGGATCGAGCGGGGGGTGCGCGACACCGTGCTGATGGCACTCGATCTGTGGCCCGAAGCGCTGAGGGCGAATCTCGGCGCACCGCAGGCGGACCGCCTGATTGCGCGGCTCGGGACGCTGGCGCTGGTTGAGGAAGCGCGGGGTTGACCCTCCGCCCCTCTCCTCCCCGCGGCAGGGGAGGGGAGGGCGCGCTCAGAGCAGTTCCGCTTTTCCCTGACAAACTCTAGCCGTGCGCACGCACCTGCGCGGCGGGGAGGCTGGCGGCGATTGCGCGGGCGACGAGCACGGCGTGCTCCGTCACCTGCGGCAGGCCCATCAGCTCGCCGAACGTGCCGCGCGCCAGCGGGCCGGCAACGAAGAGCGTGCCGGAAGGCCGGCCGCTGGCGGCAACGCTGCGGCTTTGCTCATCGACCAGCAGGCCGAGACCCACCGGGTCCGCCCGCACATGGCCCGCGGCGGCAAGGCCGGAGAGATAGGGCTGGCTTTCCAGCACCGCCTCGTGGCCCGGCCCCGTCGTCACCACCACCGCATCGAAACGGCCGTCTTCGAAGCCTCCGCCGTGCCGCAGGCGCAGGCGCACGGCAAGGCCGCCCGCAGCGTCGTGTTCGGCTGCCGCAATCGAGCCGGCGCGAAAGGCGAGCGTTCCCTCGGCAAGGCGCTGCTCCAGCACCGCTTCCACCTGCGGGGCGATGCGGAAGCGGTGCGCATCCCAATAGGGCCGCAGGAAGCGCAGGAGCCGTCGCTGCTCGGCGAGGGGCAGCGCGCGCCAGATCGTACCGCCCTCCGCCCGTACCCGGTCGATGACCGCATGCCAGCCGACGCCCTGCGCCCCGGCCTCGGCGACGGTCTGGCGGATCCGGCGGAGCAGGGCGCGCGCCGAGCGGGCGGGCGGGGCGGTGAAATTGCCGAACGGCGCAGGCGCGGCAAGATCGTGCCCGCGGGCACGCAGGCCCCGGCGCGAGACGGCGGTGATGAGGCCGCGATGCCCGCGGGCATCGAGCGCGGCGATCACATCCGCCGCGGTGAGGCCGGCACCGACGACGAGAACCCGGTCGAGCGCCCCGATGCGCCGGAGCGCGCCGGGCACGGTGGCATCAGGGATGTAGCCCGGATGTCCGGCAAGGGCATGCGCCAGCACGGCCGGGGCGCGCGGCGCCGGGTGGGTCGTGGCGATGACGACGGTGTCGGCGAAGAGCACCGTGCCGTCCGCGGCCGCGATGCGCCAGTCGCCGCCCTCCTGCCGGGTTATCGCAGCGACGCGGCCGCGATGGTGCTCCACCGCCCCGCTGGCGAGGAGCGGTGCGAGCTGGTTGGCGACGTAGCGGCCGAAGGCCGAACGACGGGTGAAGACATGGCCGTCCGCCGTCTCGGCATCGGGGTCCGTCGCAAGATAGCCGGTCACCCGCAGCCAGCGGGCGAAATGCTCGCCATCCTCCGGCAAAAGCGACATGCGCGCGGCCGGCACATTGATGCGGTTAACCGGTTCGTCCGTGTCATAGGCAAGGCCGCCACCGAGCCGGGCGCGGGGCTCGAACACGACGATGCGCGCCGCATGCACCGGCAGCGCGCGCGCCAGGTGGTAGGCGACCGCCGCGCCGCTGAAGCCGCCACCGACGATCGCCACGACCGGGAGGAAGGATGAGGTGCTCATGCGCGTCTTTCAGTGGAGGGCTGCGGGGGAAAGCCCGGGGGAGGGGAGAGGGGACGGCAGGTGCCCCGTTGCCCGGCCCGCACCGGCCGCCCGCGTTTTCAGAAGTTCGAGGAAATCATAGCCGGCGGTCCAACGGCCGAAACCGCTGGCGATGTTGATATGGCCGGCATGGCCGATATCGACGAGGTCGCTGCCCCAGGCGCGCGCCGTCTGGCGCAGCCGCTCGGCCGGCATGTAGGGATCGTTGAGGCTGCCGACGACGAGCGAGGGAAAGGGCAGCGGGCGCACCGGCATGGCACCGAACCGGATGATGCAGGGATGCAGCCCTTCGGTCGTCTCCAGATCGCAGGGCGCCACAAGCAGCGCGCCACGGATGCGCCCGGCGAGCCGGCTTTCGGCAAAATGCGCCGCGAGGATGCAGCCGAGGCTGTGGCCGACCAGCCAGACGTCGTTGCCCACCATCTCCACCACCCGTTCCAGCCGGACGAGCCAGTCCCGCTGCTCCGGGCAGGACCAGTCGTGCTGCTCGACCACGCGGCTTTCCAGGTTGTCGCGCGCCCAATGGCGCTGCCAATGCGCCGCCGGCGAGCCGTTGAGACCCGGCAGGATGAGCGTATCGACGGGAATATCGAGCGACGGCATGGTGGCCTCCAGACGATCGGGATGCCCTGCGGCATCGATACCGGGGAGGATAACGCGTTCGGCCGGCGAGTATAGGAATTCTATCTTTTATATGGACTAATTTTCGAAAAGCCTTTTCGCCCGGAACAGGAAGCATAACCTGCAACACTCGAAGCCCACGCCCCGCCAAGGGCGGCCATCGGCGATAGAGGCCGCGGCCCTTGCCCGCGCGGGCGGCGCCGGTTTCAGGACACCAGGCGTCTGGCCGTGATGGCCTCGATCTCTTCATGGACAAGGATGCTGGAGACGGCCTTGAGCAGCGGCTGGGGCCTGCCGAGCAGGAAGCCCTGGGCTTCCGTGCAGCCCGCCTGGCGGATCGCTTCCATCTGGGCCGGGGTCTCGATACCTTCAGCCGTCGTCGTCATGCCCAGCTCGCCTGCAAGCGCCGCGATGGCCGAGACGATGGCGGCGCTGTCGGGGCGGACCGTGATGTCGTTGACGAAGGAACGGTCGATCTTGACCTTGTCCAGCGGGGCCAGCCGCAGGTGGCTGAGGCTCGAATATCCCGTGCCGAAATCATCGAGGACGATGCGCACGCCGAGTGCCTTCAGGCTCTTCACCGCGGCAAGGGTCCGGTTGTCGTCGTCAAACAGGGCGGTCTCGGTGATCTCCAGCTCGAGCCGCGCCGGATCGAGGCCGGTCTCGGCCAGCACATCCCGGACGATCGCGACCATGTCGCCGAAGGCGAGCTGCACCGGCGACAGGTTGACGGCGATGCGCGGAGCTCCCGGCAGATGCACGGCATCCCGGCACGCCTGCCGCAAGGCCCAGGCGCCGATCTCGACGATCAGCCGGGTCTCCTCCGCCAGCGGGATGAACTCCCCCGGAGACACGGAACCGCGCTCGGGATGCTGCCAGCGCAGCAGGGCCTCGAAGCCGCTGAGCGTGCGGGAGGCCAGCTGGTAGATCGGCTGGTAGGCGAGCTCGAACTGCTCCTCGGCAATCGCCCGTCGAAGGTCCGCCTCGAGGGCGATGCGGCCATGCAGCTGCTCGTCCATTTCCTCCGTGAAGAAGCAGAACGTGCCGCGCCCGCGGGACTTGGACTGGTAGAGCGCCACATCCGCCTGCTTCAGCAGCGTGTCGGCATCCCCGCCCGCACCCTCGGCAATGGCAATGCCGATGCTGGTCGATATGGCGATCGCCCGGCCCTCGATGGAGAACGGCTGGCTGAGGACATCGACGATGCGGGCGCTCAGCACTTCGGCGGATTGCGGCTGGTCGTGCCCGGTGCACAGGATCGCGAACTCATCGCCGCCGAGGCGCGCGACGGTGTCGGTCTTGCGCACGCAGGCGGACAGGCGCCGCGCGACGTCCCGCAGCAGCTGGTCGCCGACCGGGTGGCCGAGCGTGTCGTTGATGTCCTTGAAACGGTCGAGATCGAGGAACAGCAGCGCGGCCTGCCCACCCCTGGTGCCGATCTGCTGCAGGACATCGGCGATCTGCGTGCGGAAGGCCAGCCGGTTCTGCAGGCCAGTCAGGTCATCGTGATGGGCAAGGAAGCGGATGCGGCTTTCCTGGCGGGTGAGGGCAATGTTCTGCCGCTGCGCCTCCTCGACCGCGGCATTGGCGCGGGCATTGGCCGCGGCGAGCTCCGCGTGGGCCGCCTTCAGCGCGGTGATGTCCGTGCGGATGCCGACGCGGCCGCCATCGGCCGTCCGCCGCTCGCTCGCCAGCACCCAGATGCCGTTCGGCAGCATGCTCTCGATCGCTCCGCTATCCCCGCTGTGCCAGGCGACAAGATCGCCGATGAAGGTATCGATGTCCCCCGTAAGCTGCGGATACTGGCCCCTTTCGGCGCCCCGGCGAACGATATCCTCGAAACGCGCGCCTGCCTCGATGAAGGGCGCGCTCAGCGCGTAAAGGTCGCGGTAGCGCTGGTTGCAGGTCACCAGCCGGTCGTTCTCGTCCCACATCACGAAGCCATCGGACATCGCCGCGATCGCATTGTCGAGGACGGCAGAGGCGCGCTCGCGCTCCGCGCCGACCTTTTCCCGCTGGCGGATGGCGACCAGGATCGCCGCCGCGAAGGCAAGCACAAACAGCGCGACGATCCCGGCACCGAGAACGATGCCATCGCGCGCGCTGCGCCAGTCGGAGAGCAGAACCGCGTTCTGTGCGCTGAGCACCACCCTGATGTCACCATAGAGCGACTGCCGGGCAACCGTCAGAACGCCACCGTCCGAACCGGTCTCGGTGGCCGGGAAGGCCACGCCGTTCACCGCCCCCTGCCGATGGGCAGCGCCATGGGATTTGCCGATCAGCAGCTCGTCATGCGGCTGCGAGGCGATGACCCTTCCATCGGCGCGCTCCAGGAAGATCCGCGTGCCGCGTCCCAGATTGGTCTCCGACACCAGCTTCATCAGGGTCTGCAACGGCACTTCGGCGACCGGAACGATGCCGATCCATCCGGGGATCGGACGCGCGACATAGAGCGACCAGTCGCCGGTGACGGGATTGTGCACCGGGCCGATCAGGGTTGTCGGATTACGGCCCACCAGCGCGACATCGGTCGGCAGCGGATGGCGCACCGTCATCGATTGCCCGGACGCCACCACGCTGCCATCCGGCGCAACCAGCAGGAGATCGCGAAAGGCCATTGTCTGGAAGCTGATGCCGCTCAGCAGCTGGCCGGCCGGCCCGGCCTGGCCCGGGGCGATCTTCGCCGCCTTGAACAAGGCCGGGAGGCTCGCCAGCGCGCCGTCGACCTGAAGCAACTGCCGCTCGAGCGCGTTCTCCACCGCCTTGGCGGACCCTTCCAGCGATTGCCGCGCGGCCTGCCAGGCAGCCCGTTCCGCCTTTTCCACGACATGCACGGTGCCAAGCGCGATGATCGTCAGGATGGCGGCCGTGCCGGCGCAGACCACGAGCTGAAGGCGTTTCATCACGGCAGGATACCCCGGCATTTCTGGTTGGTCATGGGCTTTGGGGCTCGTTTGCAAGGACGGGTTTGAGATAGGTGTTCCAGGTCTGCTCGCAGCTCTTTCCGCATCGCTTGAACCAGCGCGGCAGCACGACGTCGAGCAGCAGGCGCTGCCGCCGCACCTCGTCCTCCGGCGATGTCGGCACGATGGTCATCGCCGCCTGGGTTTCGCCGGAACAGTCAGGCGCGCCGGCATTGCAGGCGAGCCCGCGCGCCGTGTCCGCCTCGGCCTGGGCCCAGATCCGCTGTTCGAGCTGGCGCACGCCCTGCGCGACCGTGCTGCGCACATCGACGGGCAGGTTGTCCCAATAGGGCCGGTTGACGCCGAAGATCGATACGCCCCAGCTCAGCGCCATGGCATGCACATAGGATGTGACCTCCGGCAGCCCGATCTCATAGCCGCTCAGCGTGCCGGTGATCGCGCAGTCGACGAGGTCATCGCGAAGGCTCGGCACGATATCGGCAAAGGGTATGCTCACCGGCACGGCACCGAGCGCCGTCACCAGTTCCGATTGCGCGACGGAAGACGTCCGGATCCGCCGGCCGGCGAGATCGTCGAGACCGGTGAACGCGTCGACGCAGAACAGCACCTGCGCCGGATAGGCGTAGACGCCGAGAAGCCGGATATCGTAGCGCTGGTCCAGCACCATTTCCAGGTGCGGCCGGTAGGCGCCGACCGTCCGGCGCAGCATCGCCACGTTGGGGTTCAGCGTCGGCAGGTCGATCGCGCTCAGTTCCGGCTCGTCCCCGGCGGTGGCGCTCAGCAGCACGGTCCCGAAGGAGACGACGCCAAGCCGCAAGAGCTGAAGCATTTCCTGGGCACGCAGCCCGCCGGCATCCAGCGGGCGGATCGCCGCGCTGATCCGGCCCTGCGACAGCGGCCCGATTTCCGTTTCCCAGAACGGCTGCTCGATCTTGGTGAACTGCGTGACGCCGGCAAGACCGCCGATGACCTGCAACCGGACCTGATCGCCTGAAGATTGCTGGGCGGAGGCACCGCCGGCACAGCCAAGCAGCGCAGCAAACAGGGTGCACGCCAGCCATGCGCCGGTAAAGCGGCCTGCCGCTGCACGCCCGCACCCTCGTCCGCTCATTCGTTACCCCCGGCTTACTCTTCTCCCAGCGTGAAATCTTCCGTCATAGAAGTTAACGGACCCTGTGTCCGAACTGCGAAATATGACATCTTGAGTTGCATCGATACGCCCGCGTTTTCCGGGATGCTCCGCAGTCTGGCTTGCCCGCTGCGATTTCGTCGAATAGGGCGGGATCGATATCCGGCCCCTCTTGAACCGGCCGCTTCCGGACGCCAGATAGGCGCTCGGACCGCAAGGAGACTGACGCTTGAACACGACCTGCCCCGTTCTCACGCCCGCAGAGAAACATTATGTCGAGATGCAGGAGCGGGTGGAGAAGGCCATGATGGCCGCAATCCACGCGGCGCTGAAGACCGCGAGCGAACAGGCTGCCGAGGAATTGAAGGCCGTCGGCCTCGACGAGCCGCCGCCGGCCTACGACTATTTTGTCGCCCACGCCCAGCAGCAGCTGTTCCTGCACCTGTGCGGCGCGGACCCCGAGACCTTCGAGGGCGGCGATCCCGACATCGCCACCTTCGTCATCCGCAACGGCCAGAACATCCGCGACCACTACTGGGCCAAGGACAGGCCGGCGTCCGGCGACGCCGAAGGCTGACCGAATCCCCCGCCGAGATCAGGGGGCCATAAGCTCGAAGCGGTGCATCTCGTCGTCGAGGCCGCGATAGGTCCATGCCAATGCCGTGAAGAAGGCGTGGGCCGCGTCGTTCTCGTGATCGACGAAGGCCATCCAGCCGGCGGCCGGCGGATGGCCGTCCCAGCCGACGACCGCGGCAAGCGCCCGGCGGCCCAGGCCCGTGCCACGCACGGCGGGGCGCACCGCGATATCCGTTATCCCGTGGAGCCCGCCTGGCTCGGGACTCCACACACAACCGACGAGTGCAGCGGGCGCACCGTCCTCGACACCGACGAGCTGGACGCCGTCCGTTGCGTGCAGGACGTGATCGAGCCATGCCTCGTCGAGCGGACCGAGTTCCTCGTTGAGGCGCTCGTCCTCGAACCAGTGCTGTATCCATGGCCAATCCTGCGGGGTGATCCGTCTCAACTGCATGCGCGTCCTGTGCTCCCTGACCGATGCCCCGAAGATGGGAACGCCGGACCGGAAATTCCATGGGGCCGGGTGAGGGCGATCGCCGGTGTCGGACGGAGTGCGCGGCCCCCCTCTGCCCGGCCGGCCATCTCCGCAGACCCCACGCGATCGCCCCCGGCGGGGAAATGCCGCGTCCCTTTCGAGAGCGCGGCCTCCCGGCCTTACTTCACCTGCGTGACCGTCAGCTTGCCATTGACCCGCTCTGCGACGAACTCGACCTTTGCGCCGGCCTTGAGCTTCTCCATGAGCGCCGCGTCGGCGACCTGGAAGACCATGGTCATGGCGGGCATTTCGAGGTTCTTCAGCTCCTCGTGGACGAGCGTGACCTTCTTGGCCTTCTCGTCCACCTTCTTGACGGTGCCGCTCGTGAATTCCTGCGCGAAGGCGCCGGAGGCGGCCGCAAGGACGAGCGCTGCGGAAAGAGCGGTTTTTGCGCTGAATTTCATGACGTTCTCCTTTCTTCTCACTTCTTGGCGACGGTGATGTCGCCGTGCATGCCGGCGTCGTAGTGCCCCGGCACGAGGCAGGCGATCTTGAAGACGCCGTCATTGGTGAACTTCCAGACGACCTCGCCGGCCTTGCCGGGGGCAAGGCGGATGGCATTCGGATCCTCGTGTTCCATTTCCGGGAACTTCTCCATGACCGCCTTGTGCTTCATGACCTCCTTCTCCTCGTCGAGCACGAATTCATGGTCGAGCTCGCCGGAATTCTTGATCGCGAAGACGATCGTCTGGCCCTTGCGGACCTTGAAGGTGCTCGGCGTGAAGATCATCTTGCCGTCGTCGGTCTCCTTCATTGTCACGCGGATGGTCTGGGTGGCCTCTGCCTTCTTGCCGGGTTCGCCGACAGCCATGGCGCCGTGGCCGGCATCGGCAAGGGCGCTCGTCGAAAAGCCCGCTGCGAGCAGCAGCGCGGTCAGTGCGGTCTTCATCATTTCATATCCTTCGTTTCGAGGGGGTTGGCTCAGCCGTGCCTGGCGTGGCCGGGGGTAATCGTGGTCTTCGCGTCCTTGGCCTTGGTCGTTTCGGGCAAGGCGCCCGTCCACTCCCAGGCCTGCGTGCCGGGCGGGTTTTCGTACCAGCCCGGATCGCTGTAATCGCCCGCCGAGATACCCTCGCGGACCTTCACGACCGAGAACATGCCACCCATTTCGATCGGGCCATGCGGGCCCCAGCCGTTCATCATGGGGATCGTGTTCTCCGGTATCTCCATCGACATTTGACCCATATCCGCCATGCCGGCGGTGCCCATGGGCATGTATTCGGGACGGAACTGTCTGATTTTCTTGGCGACCTCCTTCTTGTCGACGCCGATGAATGTCGGGACGTCGTGCCCCATGGCGTTCATGGTGTGGTGCGACTTGTGGCAATGGATCGCCCAGTCGCCGACATATTTCGCGTCGAACTCGTAGGCCCGCATCGCCCCGACGGGGATGTCGATGCTGACCTCCGGCCAGCGCGCTTCCGGCCGGACCCAGCCGCCGTCCGTGCACGTCACCTCGAAATCGTAGCCGTGCATGTGGACCGGGTGGTTCGTCATCGTCAGGTTGCCGACACGCACGCGGACCTTGTCGTTCTTGGAGACCACCAGGGGGTCGATCCCCGGGAAGACACGGCTGTTCCAGGCCCACAGGTTGAAGTCGGTCATCTCCATGATGCGCGGGACATAGGCGCCGGGCTCGATGTCGAAGGCGTTCAGGAGGAACACAAAATCCCGGTCGACGGGCATGAAGGTCGGGTCCTTCGGATGCACGACGAAGAAGCCCATCATGCCCATCGCCATCTGGACCATCTCGTCCGAATGCGGGTGGTACATGAAGGTGCCGGACTTGATGAGGTCGAACTCGTAGACAAAGGTCTTTCCGACCGGGATATGCGGCTGCGAGAGCCCGCCGACGCCGTCCATGCCCGAGGGCAGGATCATGCCGTGCCAGTGGATCGTCGTGTGCTCCGGCAGCTTGTTCGTCACGAAGATGCGCACCCGGTCGCCCTCGACCGCCTCGATGGTCGGGCCCGGCGACTGGCCGTTATAGCCCCAGAGATAGGCCGTCATGCCCTCCGCCATCTCGCGCTCGACAGGCTCGGCGATCAGGTGGAACTCCTTGACGCCATTGTTCATGCGGTAGGGGAGCGTCCAGCCGTTGAGCGTGACGACAGGCGTGTAGTCCGGGCCGGTGGTGGGACGCACCGGGAACTGGGTGGCCGCGCTATCCATGACCGCCGCCTCGGGCAGGCCCATATTGGAGGTCTGGGCCCAGGCGGTGGACGAGACGAGCGCCGCGCCTGCAGCGCCGGCCCCGAGAAACTGTCTTCTGTTGAACATCGTCGTTTCCTTTCTCAATGGCCGGCGCTTTCGGCTTCTTCAGCCGGTGCCGCGCCGCCTTCCGCCGCCGCCGAACCGGTGCTGCCGCCGTAAAGCACGGGGGCAAGGTTCGCTTCGGCGAGCCAGAAGTCGCGCTTGGCGTTGACGGCAAGGAGGGTGGAATCGATCTTCTCGCGGCTGTCCGCGATCAGCTCGAAGGTGCTGGTGATCATGCCGTTGTAAGTCATCATGGATTGCTCCTCGATGGCCGTGCGCAGCGGCAGGACGCTGTTGCGGTAGTGGCGGGCGATGTCGTAGGTCGACCGGTAGGCCATATAGGCCGAGCGCGCCTCGGAACGGACGTTGACCGCCTTTTCCGCGAGCTGGTTGGCTGCCCGCATATAGGCGAGCTCGCCCTTGCGCATGCGGGCCTGGCCGGAATCGAAGATCGGGATGGTGAATTCCAGCCCCGCCGTTTTGGAAATGCTCCGGCGGATCTTGCCGTCCTCGCGCTCACGCTCCTGTTCCAGCGTGCCGACCAGCTCGATATCCGTAACGAGGCGGGTGGCGTCGGTGAGCTTGTAGGACTGGGCCGTCGCCGAAAGCTCCAGCCGGGCGACCTGCAGGTCCATGCGCTTGTGGATGGCCTCGGCCTCGATATCGTCCCGCTTGGCCAGCGCCTTGGGAAGCGACGGCAGGCGATTGGGGATCTGGAACTCGATGTCCGAGCCCGACAGGCCCATCAGCCGGACCAGCTCTTCCTTGGCGAGCTTTGCGGCGAGCCGCGCCTTGGCGGTCTCTCCCGTCAGCTCGGCGTAGAAGACGTGCTCGCGGGCCTGGTCCGCCTTGGGCATCGACCCGGCTTCGCCGATCTTCGTGGCGAGTTCGGAAGCCGCGTCGGCGGCCACCTTGGCCTGGTTGAGATAGGTGACGTTCTCCCAGGCGGACACGGCGTTGATCCAGGCACGGCGGGTTTCCGCCGCCAGCGAGACCGTCTCGACCGCAGCGTTCAGCTGCGCCTGCCGGAAGCGCGTTTCGGCCAGCTTGATGTCCCGGTCGTAGGTGGCGAGCGCAAGGATGTTCGCCGCGATGGTCCCCTCCAGGACCCGGTAGGCCTCAAGCCCCGGCGTGCCGATGCCTGAGAGCCCGACGGAAACTGTCGGCAGCACGGAAAGCTGGGTCTGCCAGGCGTCGGCGGCGCTGTCGCCAAGATCGGCATAGGCCGCCTGCAGGCCCTTGTTGTTGAGGAGCGCGACCTGGACGGCGGTCTCGACGTCGATCGACTTCCTGGCCATCAGCGCCTTCACGCGTTGACGGGTCTCTTCGGCCTGCTGGCGGTTCTGCACCCAGACGGTCTGCTTGCCCGTGGCTTCCGCGCTTTTGGCCGAAGCGTCGGAAAAGCCCGCCGTCTTCGCCGAATAGCCGGTGCTGACGCAGCCGGTGGCGAACAGGGGAAGCACAAGCGAGGCGACCAGCTTCATCTTCAGCGATACCATCATGCACCGCCCTTCGGTGCCTGATCGTTGTTGAGGCCACGCCACGGCTTGGGATCGACGGGCATGCGATGAGAATAGGCGCCGATGGGGCTCTGATAGGCGAGGGGAGCCGCTACGGCGGTGTCGGGATCATGGGACGAAGCGACGACTTCGGGCAGCGTGGATGCGCATCCGCTCGCGACAAGCGGAATGGCAGCCACCAGGAACATGAGTTTCATGGCGAAAATCCGAGAAATAGATGACGAAGGCGCCGGCGCGCGTTGCCGCGCACGGGCACTGCAACACCCTCAAGGGGTCTGCGGGATCTCAGATATTGGGCGGCAGGTGCAGACGGGGTGCAAGGCCGACGAGATCGTTGTCGTCGATGAACGCAAGCACGGGATCAAGACGCGGATGGGCCAGCGCGGCGCTGTCGCAGTCGATGGCCGCGACGCCGCAATAATCCTGGCAGCAGTCCGGCTTGGTGTCCTTCGCGCCCGCCTGCCGCTCACCGCCGCCATGGTGATCCTCGTCCGCGACGGCGGCGTGGTCGGTGCCATGGGAGGCGGTATGACCGGCTTCGATCTGGGAAGCTGCGGCCGGCGTCTGCGGATGCATGGCGGCATTTGCCGAGGACAGGCTGTAGCCCGCCAGCGATACGACGATCACCAGTCGAAAAATCAGCGTTGCCGCTGCAGAGGCGAATCGAAGCATGCCGCTCATGATCCCGTAAATCACCGGAGCCTTGAAGATTGTCAACCGGCCCCGCTCTCAAACTGCACGCCTCCCGTCGAAAGACAGACGGGCAGCACGCGGGGCGGCCAGGAGGAAGGCGGTTCGTTTGAGCATCGTCCAGGTCCTCGTTCACGGCTGCGACATGCAGCACGGGAAGGCTAGGGCGACGATTTTTCCCTCACCTCTCGCAAACCTTACAAATTTGTAAGGGAGCGGCGGCGGGTATCAGCTCTTCCAGAAAAGCGGCGTCAGCACCACGAGCACCGTCAGCACCTCGAGGCGACCGAGCAGCATCATTACCGAGAGCAGGTAGAGGGCGGGGTCGGAGATGGTCGAGAAATTGCCGGCCGGGCCGATGATGGCGCCGATGCCCGGACCGACATTCGAGAGCGCGGTGATGACGGCCGACGTCGAGGTCAGCACGTCGTAGCCGAAGGCCGACATGGCGAGGCTGCCGGCGGCCCAGAGCATCAGATAGGTGGTGAAGAACAGGACGACGGCGCGCTGCAGTTCGGGATCCACCGTCATCCTGCCGTAGCGCACGGCATGGATGCCGTTCGGATAGATCAGCTTGTAGAGGCCAGTGCGGATCATGTTGAAGAGGATGATGAAGCGGTAGGCCTTGATGCCGCCCGCCGTCGAGCCTGAGCAGCCGCCCATGAAGGTCATGAAGAACGCCATGGCGACGACGAAGGGCCCCCAGAGCGTATAGTCCTCGCTGGCAAAGCCCGTCGTCGAGAGGATCGTCGAGACCGTGAAGAAGGAATGGGCGAGCGCGGCGTGGAAGGGCACGCCACTGTTCAGTCGGTGATAGACGGCGATCGCCACCGAGAAGGCGACGAGATAGGCGAGGAAGACACCGATCTGCGGGTCGCGCAGCGCGTCGAGCCGGCCGCGCACCATGAAGACGATCAGGATCGAGAACGGGAGGCTGCACACCGTCATGAAGAACGCGCCGGCCCACAGCAGCGGCAGGCTGTTGAAATAGCCGAAGGACGCGTCATGGGTGGAGAACCCGCCGGTCGCCACCGTCGCCATGGCATGGTTGAGCGCATCGAAGCGGCTCATGCCGAGCACGGCATAGGTGAGCGTGCAGGCGAGCGTGATCAGCACGTAGACGAGCACGAAGGCGCGGGTGAAGCTGGCGATGCGGGCGAACGGCTTGTCGTTCGTGTCGGAGGATTCCATCTTGAAGAAGGAGATGCCGCCGACCCTGAGATAGGGCATGACGAAAAGGCCGAGCGCGACGATGCCGATGCCGCCCAGCCAGTGCAGCAGCGAGCGCCACATCAGGATGCCCGGCGGAGCGTGGTCCAGCCCGGCAATGACGGTCGAGCCGGTCGTGGTGATCGCCGAGACCGATTCGAACAGCGCCTTGGCGAAGTCCATGTCGAGCGAGGACAACATGAAGGGCACCGCGCCGACGAGCGAGAAGACCAGCCAGAGCAGGTTGACGTGCAGAAAGCCCATCTTCTTGTTGAAGGGCGGCGGGCCGGAGCGGGTCGCCGCGGCCGCAAGCAGAGAAACGCCACCAACAAGCACCGCCGACAGCACGAAGACCTGCCAGTCCCGATGGCCGTAATAAATGTCGACCATGGCGGGTACGAGCATGGCGGCGGCAAGATACAGCCCGCAGATCGCCGAGATGTTGATGGCGGACCGGTAGATCGTGGCGTTCAAGGAAGATGGTCCCTCATCAAGGCATGGCCGCCCGCGCCCTCCGGCGGCTGCCGCAGGCTTTCAGGTTCCTCTCCCTACACCGGAAGACCGCCGCCCGGAAGCGCCTTCCGGCGGATCGGCGGCAGTCGCGGCAGCGGACTGGGCTCAGTCGAGTACGGCCATGCGCAGTTCGGCCTCGCGGCCGAGCTGCGTCATCCATTCGGTATATTGCGGGCGGTTCTTGATCTGGCGGCCGTAGTGGCGGCCGAGCGCAGCGTTGAGTTCGCCCTTGCGGCCGAGCTGGGCATCGGCAAAGCCGATCATCTGCGAGTTCGGCCAGGCCTGCGGGCGAATGGCGACGAGGCGGGTGAAAAGATCCTCGGCAGCCTCGCCGGGGTTGGCCTGCGCCATCAGGGTCAGCATGGCGGCCGTCGAGCGCGACACGCCCATATGGCAATGGACCAGGAGGTGGCTCGGTCCCTGGCTGTCCTGCCGTGCCTGGAAATCCGCGCCGAACTGCAGGATCGCCTCGACATGGTCCGGCCGGGGCATCACCTGGTCCGGCAGGGCGGCGATGATGTCATGGAAACGCAGCGTCGTGCGGTGATGCCGGGCATAGGTCGCAAAGGCCTCGAGCTCGGGCAGATCGGGATCGACGATGGACAGGACGTGGGTCACCTTGCGCTCACGCTGAGCCGGCAGTTCATCGATCCCGCAAACCGTCAGTTCCGGGGTAAAAATCACATCCATGGTCTATCCTTCCAATCCTGCTGCTTCGGCCCATCGCCACGTCAACGCTGGCGCCAAACGAGGGCGAAAGCATGTCGCGCGCCGCCTGCTTCTACGACAGGCAGGCGGGCGCCGATAGGGCCAAATCCGGGGGCCTCGCGCTGAGAATCAGGCGCCTGCCCCGTTTGCGGCGGCAAGTGTCTCCTGGCGTCGGCGGTGGGCCTCGATCGCCGCAGCCTCGGCCTGGCCCTCGCCGCTGTGGCCACCGACCTGCACGGTGGGGGAGGCGAACTGGATGCCGTTCTGCTTGAAGTCGAGCTTGATGCGATTCATGATCTCGCGGCGGATCATGAACTGCTCGCCCGGCTTGGTGGTGAAGCCGACACGCACGACGATGGCATATTCGCCGAAATCGGAAACACCCTTCATCTTCAGCGGTTCGAGCAGGATATCCTTGTATTCCGGCTTTTCGGCGATCTCCGCGCCGATGCGCTTGATGACCTTGCGCAGCTTTTCAAGATCCGTGTCGTAGGTGACGGAGAGGTTGAACTTGATGACCGACCAGTCACGGCTCATGTTCTGCACCGCGCCGAGCTCGCCGAAGGGGACGGTGGTGAGCGGACCGCGGTGGTGGCGCAGCTTGACCGAGCGCAGCGAGAAGCTCTCGACGACACCCTTGTACTTTCCGGTCTCGATATATTCGCCGATGCGGAAGGCGTCGTCCCAGAGATAGAAGATGCCCGAGATCAGGTCCTTGACGATGGTCTGGGCGCCAAAGCCGATGGCGACGCCCGCAACGCCCGCGCCGGCGATCAGCGGGCCGATATCGACGCCGAGGCTGGTCAGCACCATCATCACGGCGACTGCGGCGAGCGTCACGGCGAGGATGTTGCGCAGGATCGGCAGCAGCGTGCGGATGCGGGCGTTGCGGCCGCGCTCCTCGTCGGAAACGCGGCGGTCGAGCGGGCCGTCGGCCATGCGCACGGCGATCTCCGCCTTGAGGAACTGCCAGGCGATATCGGCAACCAGCAGCACGGCGATCGCCTGGGTGATGGCGTGGGCGACGCGGCTGACCAGCGTTTCCCCGGCGCCCATCATGCCGGCGGCATCGACACCGGCGGCGGCGGCCACCAGCCAGGCGCACAGGATGATGACGACGCCGCGCGCACCGCGTTCGCCGATGACGAAGTACATGCCCGTCGGGCGATCCACCTCATCGCCGCCATGCAGGCGCGCGACGATCGCCGTCGTCAGGCGCAGGAGCGGGGGCAATACGAACGCCACGATGCCGGCCCAGAACAGAAGATGCAGCCCGGCCGTCCAGACGACAAGCAGCAGGATGACTGCCACCGTCGCCAGCCAGGACCAGATCTTGCGGGTGGTGTCCGTCTGGTCGGCCCGGCGCGGGCGCGACCAGACCGCCTCGATGGCGATGGTGAAGAGACCGAGGTCGAAGGCGAACATGACGAGCAGCATCGAGCCCTGGGAGAAGCCGAACACCCGCATCGATTCCAGCACGACCCAGCCGACGGCGAAGAAGCGCAGCGCGCGCTGCAGCCGCGTGAACCAGTAGTGCGCCTGCTCCGGCGTGATGCGACGTACAGGAGGGGGCTCCTCGGCCGACACAACGACAGCGTCGGCATCCGGCATGGTTTCGGTGGCGGCTGGCGTGGCGAAAGCGGCCGCGCCGTCGCCTTCCGGCAGCGTGACCGCCGGCGTTTCGGCAATGAGGGCCGCTTCACCCGGCACGGCCGGTATCTCGCCCTCGGCCGGCACCGTTTCGACGACAGGCGCCGGACGGCGGGCGGGTTGTTCGAGCAGCCAGACGACATAGGCGCCGATGAGGCTGCCGAAGCGGGCAAGGATGGCGGCAATGGCGAGGATGAGCGCGGTGCGCTGGAGAAGCGGCGGCCAGGCGACCATGGCGAGCGGCAGCAGCGCGCCGACGGCGAAGCTGATGGCCTGCCCGCCGACATGCAGCCCCATCGGCACCACGCCCACCGGATCGGGCCGCGGCCCCGCCTCCGCGCGGCGCCAGTGCCGGCCGGACAGGTGGTTGAACAGCCGCTCGAAGCCAATGGCGAGCAGGGGCACGAGCATCAGCAGCGTGAGGAGGCGCAGGGCGCCGATCTGGGTGACTTCGGCGCGCAGCCGCGACAGGGCGGTGCTGGCGCCGCCGCCAAGCTCCATGCTGCCCCGCATGATGGTGTCGATGCGGCGCTGGACCACGTCGAGCCTGTCGGCGACATAGCCTGACTGCATCATCGACCCCATGCCGCCGGCCGGTGTTTCGTCCGCCTTGGTCTCGTCCTTGCGGGCCGTTTCCAGCCAGGCGGCGACATCGGGATCGGCAAGCAGGCGCGATATCTCGCGCAGCTTGTCCTGCGGCGCCGTATCGGCATCTTGCGCCAGCGCAGGCTGGGCAAGGCCGGCGAGAAGGAGGATCATCGCCCCGAAGAGCATCCTGCAGGGCAAGAGATCGCGGATTGCAGTCACCATAGGCGTCATGGTCTCCCCTTGATGGACGGCGCCACCGCCTGGAGCCGCCGGCACCCTTCGGGTGTCCAAAGGAATATTAGTACATGCCGCGCAGAACGGCCATCGCCGGTTTCAATTCTCGGCCACACTTTTGCCACCGAACAGCAGGCTGCAAAACCGCTGCACATCGCCGCGGAAAATGGTCTAGCTTGGGCCCGTCCTCCCGCTCGGAGGGCAACGGAAAATCCAGAGGGACGGGTAGATTTCAAAATGGCAGACAGACTGAAGAACAAGACCGCGATCATTTCAGGCGGCGCGACGGGCATGGGCGGCGCCTCCTCGAAACTCTTTGCCGCCGAAGGGGCGCGCGTGGCGATCATCGACCGCAATGCGGAGGCGGCGGAAGCTACGGTCGCGGCCATTCGCGCCGCAGGCGGCGAAGCCGCCTTCTGGACGGCGGATGTTTCCGACGAGGACGCCGTCAACGCGGCGGTCAGGGGTGTCGAGGCGACCTATGGTCCGGCCAATGTTCTCTTCAACCATGCCGGCACGATCGTCATCAAGCCGTTCCTCGAAACGACGCTGGCGGAGTGGGAGTGGCTGCATGCGGTCAATGTCCGCTCGATGTTCCTGATGACCCGCGCCGTCCTTCCCGGCATGATCTCGACAGGCGAGGGCGCCATCGTCTGCACCTCCTCGATCTCGGCCGTCGCAGCAACACCGATGGAGGTGCTGTACGACACGACCAAGGGAGCGGTGCACCAGTTCGCACGGGCGATCGCCGTGGAGTTCCGCGACCGCAACATCCGGTGCAACGCCGTCTGCCCGGGCTTCATCCGCACGCCGCACGGCCTGCGCGAGATCGAGGACCTGCAGGCGCTGGGCGTCGATGTTTCCGATGCGGCCCTTGCCGCACAGCAGGGGCGTATCGGCGAGCCGGAGGACGTCGCGCGCGCCGCGCTCTACCTCGCCAGCGACGAGTCCCGCTTCATCACGGGCACCCATCTCTTCGTGGACAACGGCTTTACTGCCGTCTGAAGATAAGGTCGGCGGAGGGGCGGGACCTGCTCCCGCTCTTTGGTCGATCCGAAAACCGGTACCGTGCCTATGGCTTGCCGGAATAGAGGTTTGCATAGGTCTGGCGCAGCACGTTCTTCTGCACCTTGCCCATCGTGTTGCGGGGCAGGTCGTCGACGAAGAGCACGCGCTTGGGCTGCTTGTAGCGCGCCAGCCGGTCCTTCAGCCCGTCGAGCACCGCCCGTTCGTCGATGGTCGCGCCCTTCTGGCGCACCACGACGGCCGTCACGCCCTCGCCGAAGTCGGGGTGGGGCACGCCGATGACCGCGCTTTCGACGACGCCGGGCATGCCGTCGATCTCGGTTTCCACTTCCTTGGGATAGATGTTGTAGCCGCCGGAAATGACGAGGTCCTTGCCGCGCCCGACAATGTGCACATAACCCCGCGCATCGATCAGGCCGAGATCGCCGGTGATGAAGAACCCGTCCGTGCGGAACTCTGCCGCGGTCTTCTCCGGCATCCGCCAGTAGCCCTTGAAGACGTTCGGTCCCTTCACCTCGATCATGCCGGTCTCGCCATCCGGCAGCGGTGTGCCGGTTTCCGGCTCGGTGACGCGCAGCGAAACGCCCGGCAGCGGGAAGCCCACGGTGCCGGCAATGCGCTCGCCGTCATAGGGGTTGGAGGTGTTCATGTTGGTCTCGGTCATGCCGTAGCGCTCGAGGATGGCGTGGCCGGTCTTTTCCGAGAAGCTGCGATGCGTCTCGGCAAGAAGGGGCGCCGAGCCGGACACGAAGAGCCGCATGCCGGCCGTCGCCGCCGGCGTCAGGCCGGCATGCTGCACGAGGCGGACATAGAAGGTCGGCACGCCCATCATCACGGTGGCGTCCGCCATCAGGCGCAGCGCCTCGTCGGCGTCGAACTTCGGCAGGAGATACATCGACGCGCCTGACAGCAGGGTGACGTTCGAGGCGACGAACAGGCCGTGCGTGTGAAAGATCGGCAGGGCATGGATCAGCCGGTCGGCGCTGGTGAAGCGCCAGTGGTCGCGAAGGGCGAGCGCGTTGGACAGGAGATTGTCATGCGTCAGCATCGCGCCCTTGGAGCGGCCGGTCGTGCCCGACGTATAGAGGATCGCCGCAAGGTCATCCGCACCGCGCCCGATATCGGCGAATTCGGGTGTCTCCGTGCGGGCAAGCTCCAGCAGCGAGCCGCCGCCCTTGTCATCCAGCGTTTCGACGGCCGCGCCGTACTTGCCGGCGACGGGGCTCACGCCGTCGCGGGCGCCCGGCGAGACGACGACCAGTCTCGGCTCGGCATCGCCGATGAAATAGTCGAGTTCCGCCAATGTGCAGGCGGTGTTGAGCGGCAGGTAGACGGCACCGGCCCTGACGCAGGCGAGATAGAGCATCAGCGCCTCGGCGCTCTTTTCCACCTGCACGGCGACCCGATCCCCCGGCCGGACGCCGCGCGTGGCAAGAGCACCCGCCAGCTGCCCCGAAAGGGCAATCATGTCGCCATAGGTCCATCGACGCCCGTCGCCGGTCTCGATGAAGGCCGCCTCCGGTCGTGCCGCTGCCCGGATCGCGTCGAAGAGGTGGTTGCTCATGGGCTCGTTTCCCTCGTAATGCCGATACTGTCGCGCGCTGCCCGCGCCGGGGTTCCCCTCACCGTGCAGGCCGCGCGGGTACACTAGCCTTGTGGAGCTCCGCGCGACAACTCGAATTCCCTGCAGGCCGGTTCAGGGCGAAGGCGCCTTCAGCGGCCCGAGGGCGCTCAGATGCTTGCGCATCGCCTCGGCGGCCTCGCCGTTCCTTCCGTCCAGCACCAGTTCGAGGATGTGCACATGTTCGGCACAGCGCTGGCGGGCCTGTTCGCGGTCCACCCGCTGCTGGTATTCGATGAGCCGGCGCAGCCGGTCGACACGCCTCAGGCTTTCGATGAAGAAGGCGTTGCGGCTGCATTCGGCGATCGCCTCGTGCATCTCGCTGTTCGTCTCGAACAGGCGAACCGCCGAGATTTCCAGGATCTCCCCCGCCACGAAGCGCCGCTGCTGTTCGAGATGCCGCTCCAGCACCGGGCGATTGAGCACAAAACCCGGCTCCAGCAATGCGGCCGGCTCGATCGCCTGACGAAAGCTGTAGCTCTGCCGGTAGGTCTCCATCGAGGTCAACACCGGCAGGAAACGCCAGCCGTGCCCCGGCAGCCGCTCCGCCCAGCCCTCCTCCGACATGCGCCGGAGCAGGGCCTGCAGGCGCGGGCGCGTGATGCCGTAGCGGCGCAGGAGCTCGTTTTCACTCGCCCGGTCGGGAATTTCGCCGGCCAGCCGGTCGCGCGCGATGGCGAGATAGACCTCCTCTCCGCCGTCGGGCGCCGGCTCGCTGGCGGCAAGGGCCCTTGCGGCGGAGGGATCGGCCACCTTGAAGCCGCCGCGCTCGGCCGCAGCCAAAACGCCGGCCTGCTGCAGTTCGCGCAATGCGGTGCGGATCGGCGAGCGCGAGACCAGGAAGCGCTCCGCAAGGCTGCGCTCGGTCAGCGGCTCGCCCGGCGCCAACCGTTCGGCATGCACGAGCCGGGCGATCTCACGGGCGAGGGGGCTGGATATCTGGGTCATGGACGCTCCTGGATGGCCCGGGTCTTGTCGCACGTTCCACAGCCTTCGCCAAGCGCTGGTCCTTTGCACTTGCATAGTACCATGATTCAGACTATTGGACTTTTGTAATTTCGAAATACCACGAGGCGGCGGGCGGCGGAAACGGCGCGGCCAGATTGATTGATTGCCTACGGATTGTCGTATATACGCGCTTAATACCATCCAGGGGTCGATCATGAACGAACTTCATCGCTCGCTGGCGGACAAGATCGTCCGCCATATCAGGACATCGGCCATGGAACGGGGACAGCACCTGACAGAAGCCAGCTTCCAGTCCCTGTTCGGCACGTCGCGCCAGCCGATCCGCTCGGCGCTCGGCATTCTGGCGGACCAGGGCATTGTCGAGCAGGTGCCCAACAAGGGCTTCTATCTGCGCGATCCCGACCGCATCGCCGCCGACCCGCTGCCCGCCGCCAACGATACGTCGGACGAGGCGACCTATCTGCGCATTGCCGATGACCGCCTGTCGCGCCGCCTGCCGGACCGGGTGAGCGAGACCGACCTGATGCGGCGCTACGGCGTGTCGCGGCTGGGGCTGCGCCGCATTCTGACGCGCATCTCCGGCGAGGGTTGGATCGAGCGCAACGAGGGCCGGGGCTGGACCTTCGCGGTGCTGATCGATTCCGTCGAGGCCTACCGGGAATGTTACGACCTGCGCCAGGTGATCGAGGTGCACGGCATCCGCTCACCCGAGTTCCGCGCCGATCCCGTCATCCTCGCGGACCTGCGCCGCCGGCAGGAGATCGTCGCCGACGGCGGCTGGCAGCGGCTGAGCCAGATGGAGCTGTTCGAGGCGAATTCGTCGTTTCACGAAGGCCTCGCCGCGCTCTCCGGCAATCGTTTCCTGATCAACACGGTGCAGAAGCTCAACCAGCTTCGCCGCCTGATCGAATACCGCCAGACGCTGAACGCCGAGCAGGTGCGTGGCCAGAATGCCGAGCATCTTGCGATCCTCGATGCGCTTGATGTCGGCGACACCGCGAAGGCGGCGGATCTGATGCACGACCACCTCGGCAAGGCCAAGCTGCGCAAGGCCCGCGCCGAAATGTTTTCCGGTGGCCCCGCTGGCGGGCCGGACAAGGGAGATGACACATGACACGCGTACTTATACCCGCAGGCGCGCTGGGTCTGGGTTATGACCGCGCGGCGCTGGAGCGCGGCGTCGCCAACCAGCCCGACATCATCGCCATCGACGGCGGCTCGACGGACAGCGGCCCGTCCTATCTCGGGCGCGGCGTCTCGAAATATTCGCGCGCCTCAACCAAGGTGGAATGGCGCGAGTTGATGCAGGCGCGGGCGAAGGCCGGCGTTCCGCTCGTCATCGGCACCGCCGGCACCTGCGGCGCGGATGATGCGGTGGACTGGCTTTTCGACATCACCCGCGAGATCGCCCTGGAGGAGGGCATGCAGGTCAAGGTCGCCACGCTGAAATCCGGCCAGCCGAAGGAGCGGGTGAAGGCCGCGCTCGGCGACGGCCGTCTGCACGCGCTGCCGGCCGCACCCGATGTCAACGAGGCCATCGTCGACGACTGCACCAACATCGTCGCCCTCGCCGGCGTCGAGCAGGTCGCGGCGGCGCTCGCCACCGGGGCGGATATCGTCATTGCCGGGCGCACGACGGACACCGCCATCATCGCGGCGCTGCCGGTCGTTCGCGGCGACCATGCCGGCGCCGCATGGCACGGCGCCAAGGTCGGCGAATGCGGGGCGCTCGCCACCACGCAGCCGAATTCCGGCGTGATCCAGATCGACTTCGACGCCTCCGGCTTCACCATCGAGCCGATGGCGGCAGACGCCGCCGCGACGCCCTATACCGTCTCCGCCCATATGCTCTACGAGAATTCCGATCCGTTCATCCTGCACGAGCCGGGCGGCCATCTCGACGTCACGCGGTCCGAATACGAGGCGCTCGACGGGCGCCGGGTGCGTGTCGAGGGCTCGAAATGGGTGCCGGGGCGCTACACGGTCAAGCTGGAGGGCGCCCGCATCGTCGGCTACCAGACCGTCGGCCTCGCGGTGGTGCGCGAGCGCCGTTATGTCCAGCATGTGCGCGAATGGGCGGCGGATATCGAGGCCAAGGTGCGTGACAAGATCGTCGCCCGCATGGGTCTCGCCCCGGATGCCTTCAGCGTCGAGATCCGGCTGATCGGCATGGATGCGACGCTCGGCGCGCTGGAGAACCGTCACGACATTCCCGTCGAGGTCGGCATTCTCGGCATTCTCACCTGCCCGACCGCCGAACAGGCGGCCGAGGCCGGCAAGATCCTCAACCCCTATCTCCTGCATCATCCCCTGACCGAGGACGAGCCGATGCCGACCTTCGCCTTTCCCTTCTCGCCCGCCGAAATGCAGCGCGGCGCGCTCTACGAGTTCTGCCTCAACCATGTGATGGAGCTGGACGACCCGCTCGCCGCCTTCGTGCTCGAAACCCATGAGGTGGGACATGCCTGAACTGGGAAGCCTCGTCAGCAAGGTACGCTCCAAGAATGCCGGGCCGTTCTGGTTGACGATCGACGTCTTCTGCGACGATCCGGCGACCTATGCCCGGGTGCGTGACGGGCTGAAGGATGCCACCGTGGCGCGGCTCTTCGGCGTCGAGCAGCAGTTGCTCAAGCGTTTCGACATTCCCGCGCTCAACGTCGTGAAATTCTCCGTGCCGCGCCCCGTCGTCCAGGGCACGCGCGCCGACCGCGACATGCACGGTGCCGGCTGGGCCTGCCTCCTGGAGGAACTGCAGATCGACTGACCGGTCCCGAACGCACCTTCCCGATCCCGTCCCTCGCCATCGGCGGGGGACACGCCGGCCACCGCGACGCCTTCTCCCCGTCCCCCGGCAAAACAATGTTGACAAGCGGCCAGATTGTCGTAAGTGTATTAATACGACAACGGCAAGGAGGCCGATGTCTGTGTTGCCGGCTCGGCAGCACCAGGGCTTTCAGCCCGGACTTATTGGGAGGAAATTATGATCAAAGCAGTTTTTGCCGCCGCAGTGGCGTTTTCGCTTTCGGCCGCAGCGCCGGCCTTTGCCGATCCGGCGGTGGTGATGGCGCCGGGCGGTGCCGGTGGCGGGTATGACGCCATGGCGCGCCTGCCGTTCGACGCGATGTCGAAGGAAGGCATCTTCGCCGACGGCGCGACCTTCACCAACAAGGGCGGTGCCGGCGGCACGATCGGTCTTGCCGAATTCGTCGGCGCGAACCGCGGCAACGACAATGCCGTCATGTCGATGGGCGTCATCATGGTCGGGGGCATCCTGCTCAACTCCTCGCCCGTCACGCTCGATGACGTGACGCCGCTGGTGCGCCTCACCAACGATACGGGTGTCGTCGCCGTCGCGACCGATTCCCCGATCAAGACGGTGGACGATCTCGTCAAGGCGATGAAGGAAAACCTCGGCGCCGTGTCGATCGGCGGCGGCTCGGCCGGCGGCGTCGACCACATCGTGATGGCGCTGATCGCAAAGGAAAGCGGCCTGGAGCCGGCCAAGCTGAACTACATCCCCTATGACAGCGGTGCGGAAGCCGTGACCGCGCTCGGCGGCGGTGCAGTGACGGTCGCCGTCTCGGGCGTCTCGGAGTTCAAGCCGATGGCCGATGCCGGCCGCATCCGCATCATCGCGGTCACCTCCGAAGGCCGCGTCAACGGCATCGATGCGCCGAGCCTGAAGGAAGCCGGCCTCAACGTGGTCGTCGGCAACTGGCGCGGCATCGTCGGTGCGCCGGACATGTCTGCGGACGGCCGCAAGATGTGGCTCGACCGCTTTGCCAAGATGCATGAAAGCGCTGCCTGGAAGGACATTCTCGCCAAGCAGGGCTGGGAAGACGCCTACCTCGCCGGAGACGATTTCGTCGCGTTTCTCAACGACGAAAAGACCCGCATCGGCGCCATCCTGAAGGAAGCCGGCCTCGTCAAGTAAGCCGCGGCGCTTTTCGAAAGGATGTCTGACATGACGGAACGCCCCTATTGGCTTGCGGCGGGAACGGTCGGCTGGGGAGCCATCGTTTTCTGGAAGGCCGCGGAACTGCCCCAGTTCGACCAGTACGCCCATGTCGGCCCGGGCTTCATGCCCTCGGCCATCGGGATCGGCCTGGTCCTCATGGGCCTGCTGCTGACACTGCAGATCTACCGGGGCGTTCCGTTCGAGGAACAGGACGCCGAGGACGTCAGTGAGGACCACGCGGTCAACTACACCGCGCTCTGCCTTGCCGCGGCGGCCTGCGCCCTGCCGATGCTGACGATGAAGCCGCTCGGCTTCGTCATCACCTGCACCGGCTGTTTCGTGCTGGTGGCCGCGGCCTTCAAGTCGCGCCGCTGGCATCTCGACCTGGTGCTCGGCCTCGGCTTCTCGCTGTTGTGCTGGTGGCTCTTCCGCAAGCTGGGTGTCCAGCTTGGCGGTCTTCTTCCGATGATGGGGGTGTAGGATGGACGCGATCACCGGCTTGATGAACGGTTTTTCCGTCGCCCTGCAGCCGCACAACCTGATGTGGGCCTTCGTCGGCACCTTCATGGGCACCGCCATCGGTGTCCTGCCCGGCATCGGCCCGGCGCTGACCATCGCGCTGCTGTTGCCCGTCACCGTCTATATCGAACCGACCGCGGCCTTCATCATGTTCGCCGGCATCTTCTACGGCGCCATGTATGGCGGCTCCACCACCTCGATCCTGCTCAACACGCCCGGCGAGAGCGGCGCGATGATGACCGCGCTCGAGGGCAACAAGATGGCCCGCCAGGGTCGCGGCGCGGCGGCGCTCTGCACGGCCGCGATCGGCTCCTTCGTCGCCGGCACCATCGGCACGCTGGGCATCACCTTCCTGGCGCCGCCCATCGCCGAGCTCGCCTTCATCTTCAAGCCGCAGGACTATTTCGCCCTGATGCTGCTCGCATTCCTCTCCGTCTCGGTCGTGATGGGAACGTCCAAGGTGCGCGGCTTCATCGCGCTCCTGCTCGGCCTGTCGCTCGGCGTCGTCGGCATCGACAAGCAGACCGGCCTGCAGAGGCTGACCTTCGGCGTGCCCGACCTCATGGACGGCGTCGAGATGACGGTCGTGCTCGTCTCGCTCTTCGCCATCGGCGAGACGCTCTATGTCGCCAGCCGCTTCGGCCTGCAGAAGCCCAACCTCAATCCGCTCGCCGGCGGCATCTGGATGACGAAGGAAGACTGGAAGCGCTCCTGGAAGCCGTGGCTGCGCGGCACTTTCTTCGGCTTTCCCATCGGCGCGCTGCCGGCCGGCGGCGCAGAAATCCCGACCTTCCTCTCGTATACGGTCGAGCGCAAGCTGACCAAGCATCCGGAAGAGTTCGGCAACGGCGCCATCGAGGGCGTGGCGGGTCCGGAGGCTGCGAACAACGCCGCCGCTGCGGGCGTGCTGGTGCCGCTCCTGACGCTCGGGCTGCCGACGTCGGCCACCGCGGCGATCCTGCTCGCCGCCTTCCAGAACTACGGGCTGCAGCCGGGGCCGATGCTGTTCATCAACTCCGCCGATCTCGTCTGGGGCCTCATCGCTTCGCTCTATGTCGGCAACCTGATGCTGCTGATCCTCAACCTGCCGCTGGCGGGGCTCTGGGTACGGCTGCTCTTCATCCCGCGTCCCTATCTCTATGCCGGCATCCTCATCTTCTCGCTGGTCGGCATCTGGGGCGTATCCAACTCCTGGGTGGACCTTGCCATGATGTTCGGCGTCGGCCTGCTCGGCTACACGATGCGTGTCTATGACTTCCCGATCGCGCCGGTGCTGATCGGTCTCATTCTGGGGCCGATGGCGGAGGTGCAGATGCGCCGGGCGCTCGCCGTGGGGCAGGGGGATCCGATGGTCTTCGTCTCCACCCCGCTCTCGGCCGTGCTCGTCGCCATCTCCGCCCTGATCCTCATCGTGCCGGCAATGCTGCACTGGCGGCGCACCCGCAAGATCGACATGCCCGACAAAACCGCCGGCGCCTGACGCCGCCCACCACCGATGCCAATGCCCGACCGGCCGCACCCCTGCGGCCGGATGGGAAAACGCAACCCTCAGGGAGCCCACCATGGCTGAAACGCTTTACTTCCGAGCCGAAGACCTGACCCGCTACGCCACCGAGATGTTCCTCTCCGTCGGCATGAGCAAGGCCGATGCGGCGCTGATCGCGGGCGACCTCGTCAAGGCGAACCTGCGCGGCGTCGACAGCCATGGCGTCAGCCGCATCCCGATGTATCTGGAGCGGTTGAAGCGCGGCCTCGTCAATCCGCGCCCCGAGGTGAAGGTGACGAAGGTGGCCGGCGCCGTCGCCGCGGTCGACGGCGACAACGGCATGGGCTTCGTCGCCTCCAACATCGCCATGAACGCCGCCTGCGACATTGCCGGCGAGATGGGCATCGGCCTTGCCGGCGTGAACCGCTCGACGCATTTCGGCATGGGAGCGTGTTATGCGCTGCGCGCCATCGAGCGCGGTTTCATCTCGATGATCTTCACCAATTCCTCGCCCGCCATTCCGATGTGGGGCGGGCGCACCACCTTCCTCGGCGCAAGCCCCATCGCCGCCGGCATTCCGGGCGGCAAGCACCCGCCCTATGTCATGGACATGGCGATGACGGTCATCGCGCGCGGAAAGATCCGGCTCGCGGCCATGAAGGGCGACCCCATCGCCGAGGGCCTGGCGCTCGATGTCGACGGCAACCCCACCACGGACGCCGCCAAGGCCTTCGAGGGCGTCTGCCTGCCCTTCGGCGGCGTCAAGGGCTCGGTTCTGGCGACACTGATGGACCTGATGTCCGGTGTCCTCACCGGCGCGAATTTCGGCGGCGACGTGAAGAGCCTCTATTTCGACCATTCCGAGCCGCAGAATGTCGGCCACCTGTTCTTCGCCATCAAGCCGGACCTCTTCCTGTCGCTCGATGATTTTGGCGCGCGAATGGACGAGTTCTACGAGCGCATCAAGGTGCTGCCGCGCGCGGCCGGCGTCGACGAGATCATGATGCCGGGCGAGCCCGAGCAGCGCCGCGAGGACGAACGCCGCCGCACCGGCATCCCCGTCACCGGCAATGTCGTCGCGGATCTCATCGCCGAGGGTGAAGGCCCCGGCGTCGCCTTCCCGGAAGGCAGCGCGGCCCCTTTCGAGGCAGCCTGATGAACCGCCTCTCCGCCCACATCGGCTACCTCTATGGCGACCTGCCGCTTGCCGAACGGCCGGCGGCGGCGGCACGCGACGGTTTCACCGCCGTCGAGCATCCCGAGCCCTTTGCCGTGCCGGCGAAGGAGATGCGCGCCCGCCTTGCCGATCTCGACCTCACCTTCTCACAGGTCACGTCGGGCATGGGCGATGCAGCCGCGGGCGAAAAGGGCCTTGCCGCGCTCGCCGGCCGCGAGGCGGAGTTCCGTGCCGGCTTCGACCGGGCGCTCGCCTATGCGCTGGAGATCGATTGCCCCTTCGTCCACCCCATGGCGGGCGTGCCGAAGGGCGGCGTGCTGGATGCCGCCGAGACCTACAGGCTCAACCTCTCCTGGGCGCTGAACCGGGTGGAGGGCAGCGGCGTGCGGGTGCTCGTCGAGGCGATCACCATTCCCGGCTACCATATGGGCAGCCTTGCCCTTGCGGCAGAGTTGCAGGACCAGTTCCACGGCCGTTTCGCCCTCTTGTTCGACACCTACCATGCTGCCGTCCTGGGTGAGAACCCGCACCTCTGGATCGCACAGAATGCCGACCGCATCGGCCATGTCCATATCGCCGACCACCCCGGCCGCCACGAGCCGGGAACCGGCACGCTCGCCTTCGAGCCCATGCTCGCCGCCCTCACGGCAGCCGGTTACGCCGGTGCCATCGGCTTCGAATACATCCCCTCCGCCGCGACATCCGCCAGCACGTCCTTCCTTCCCGGCTGGAAGCGGCTCCTTTCCGAAAAGGTTTCCCCATGACCGCGATCACCTCCGTCAATCCCGCCACCGGAAAGCCCATCCGCAGCTTCGACCTGCAGGACGATGCCGCCGTGGACGCTGCGCTGGAGGCAGCAGCCCGCGCACAGCGCGCCTGGCGGCGCGTCCCGGTCGGCGAGCGCGTGGCGCTGCTCACCCGCATGGCCGCGGCGCTGCGCGCCAGCAAGGCGCGGTACGCCGAGATGATCGTGCGCGAAATGGGCAAGCCCATCGCCGAGGCCGAGGCCGAGATCGAGAAATGCGCCTACAACTGCGATTTCTACGCCGAGCATGCGCCGGTCTATCTCGCAGACGAGCCCGTTGCCTCCAATGCCAGCGAGAGCGTCGTCGCCTTCGAACCGCTCGGCGTGGTGCTGGCGATCATGCCGTGGAACTATCCGTTCTGGCAGTATTTCCGCTTCGTCGCCCCGGCGCTTGCCGCCGGCAACGGCGCGATCCTCAAGCACGCCAACAACGTGCCGGAATGCGCGCTTGCCGTTCAGGAGGTGATGGACGCCGCCGGCACCCCGGCCGGGCTGACGGCGACGTTGCTCGTCGATACGGCCAAGGTCGCCGGCCTCATTGCCGACCCGCGCATCGCGGCCGTGACGCTGACGGGCTCGACCGAGGTCGGCGCCATCGTCGCTTCGCAGGCCGGCAAGGCGCTGAAGAAGCAGGTGCTGGAACTCGGCGGCTCCGACCCGTTCATCGTGCTCGCCGATGCCGATCTGGAGGCCGCCGCCGAGACTGCCGTCAAGGCACGCTACATCAATGTCGGCCAGTCCTGCGTCAACGCCAAGCGCTTCATCGTGGAGGAGGCCGTCGCTGATCGCTTCACCGCGCTCTTCGTCGAAAAGGCCGCCGCGTTGAAGATCGGCGATCCGATGGAGCGCGACACGAAAATCGGCCCGATGGCGCGCGAAAACCTGCGCACCGGTCTGCACGATCAGGTCAAGCGCTCGCTTGCCGAGGGGGCCGTGCTGAAACTCGGCGGCGAGCCGCTCGAAGGCGATGGCTTCTACTATCCACCGACCGTGCTCGACCACGTCAGGCCGGGCATGACGGCCTTCCGCGAGGAAACGTTTGGCCCGGTCGCCGCCATCATCCGCGCGAAGGACGCGGACGAGGCCGTCGCCATGGCCAATGACAGCGAATACGGCCTCGGCGCTGCACTCTGGACGGGCGATGCTGCCCGCGGACGAGCACTCGCCGCCCGCATCGATGCCGGCGCCGTCTTCATCAACGGCATGACCGCCTCCGACCCGCGCTACCCCTTCGGCGGCATCAAGCGCTCCGGCTACGGGCGTGAACTCGGCGTCTATGGCATCCGCGAATTCGTCAACATCAAGACCGTCTGGATCGGTCCTTCCAAGTGAGGTCCCCAATGTCCGAACCCGCTATCCTGCGCCCGCACGAGCTGAAGACCAACGACCGCGGCAGCGGCGCGCGCACCACGCCACTCGTCACCCGTCGCTGCGGCTCCACCAGCATGATCAACGGCATCACGGCCTTCGATCCCGGCGCCGCCATCGGCCTGCATTTCCACAATTGCGAGGAAAGCGTCATGGTGATCGAGGGCGAGGCGATCGCCGAGATCGATGGCGTGCAGCACCATCTTTCCACCAACGACACGACCTGGATTCCCGCCAACGTGCCGCACCGCTTCATCAACGCATCGGACAAGCCGATGCGTATCTTCTGGACCTACGCCACGGTCGATGCCACCCGCACCATGGTCGCGTCCGGCGAGAGCCGGTCGATCGATGCCGAACACGGCCATGCAGCGAAATGAAGGAGAACCCCATGTCCCCCGTCGTTGAGGTGGCAGAGATCAGGGTCACCGATCCCGCCGGCTTCGAGGCCGCCGTTGCGGCGGCGCGGCCCTTTTTTCTCGCTGCCGACGGTTGTCTCGATCTCGCCTTGCACCGCGTCGTCGAGACGCCGGAGACCTACCGGCTGCTCGTGACATGGCGCAGCATCGAGGACCATATGGTCACGTTCCGCGCTTCCGACGGTTTCCAGAGATGGCGGGCACTCGCTTCGCCCTATTTCGCAGCGCCGCCGGTCGTCACCCATTCGGCGGCCGTGGCTCTCTGACGGGCGGGGCATGGCGCACACCCTCCTTTTCCGGCGCGGGATGACCGTGCTGATCGCGGCAGCTGGCGTTGCGGTCTTCCTCGCCCTGCATCTGCCCCTGCCGTTCCTGTTCGGGCCGATGGCCGCCTCGCTGGTGGCGGCGCTGTTCGGCGCGCCGCTGGCAGGGCTGGGGCAGGTGTCGGTCGCCGCGCGCTCGGTGCTTGGTGTCGCGATCGGCACATCCGTCACCCCGGCGCTGATCGCCGAACTGCCCTCGATGGTCGCGTCCCTGGCACTGGTGCCGGCCTATATCGTCGTGATCGGGCTGATCGGCGTGCCCTTCTTCCGGCGCGTCTGCGGCTTCGATCCGGTAACGGCCTTTTATGCCGCCATGCCCGGCGGGGCGGCGGACATGACGATCTTCGGACAGGAGGCCGGGGCGAATGTCCGGCAATTGTCGCTGGTCCATGTCACGCGGCTGATGGTCATCATGGTCGTCGCGCCCATCATCCTCGTCAACATCTACGGCGTCGGCCTCACGCATCCGGTCGGCCCGCCGGCCTCCGACCTGCCGGTTCCGGAAATGCTGATCATGGCGGTCGCCGCTCTCGTCGGCTGGAAGGGTGGCGAGCGGATCGGCCTTTTCGGCGCGGCGATCCTCGGGCCGCTCCTCGTCTCCGCCGTCCTGTCGCTCGCCGGCATCCTGCATCTGCGTCCGCCGCGCGAGGCGCTTCTGGCCGCACAATTCCTCATCGGCATGGGCATCGGCGTCAGCTATGTCGGCGTGACGCTGCGCGAACTGCGCAACACCGTCACCGGCGGGGCTGCCTTCGTGCTGATCCTCGCCGCGCTCGCCGGCGCGGTGACGGAACTCGTGACGCTGACCGGCCTTGCCCCGCCCGTCGAAGGCTTCCTTGCCTTCATTCCCGGCGGGCAGGCGGAAATGTCGATGCTGGCGCTGGTCTCCGGTGCGGACCTGAGCTTCGTCGTCGTGCACCACCTCACGCGCATCCTGGTGGTCATCCTCGGCGCGCCGATCCTGTTCCGCCTCATGCGCCGGGCTCAGCCGCCCGGCTGAGGCGACCGCAGCCGCGCCAGCGCCGCAACGATCGCCCGTCCGGCGACCTCCACGTCCTCGGCGGAAATGTCGAGATGGGTGACCATGCGGACGCGGCTCTCGCCCTCGACATTGACGCGGATCCCCGCGCCGAACAGCGCCTCGGCCAAGGTGCGCGCGGGAACGCCTGTCCCGGCAAGATCGAGAAACAGGATGTTGGTGACATCGCCCTCGGGCTGCAGGCCAAGGCCGGGCACGCCGCCAAGCCACCTGGCAAGCCGGCGGGCATTGGCGTGATCCTCCGCCATGCGCGCGACATTGTGATCGAGCGCATAGAGCCCCGCGGCGGCGAGAATGCCGGATTGCCGCATGGCGCCACCGAGCCGGTGCTTCCAGATCAGCGCCTCTTCGATGAAGCCTTCCGGCCCCGCCAGAACCGCACCGACCGGGCATCCCAAACCCTTGGAAAGATCGATCCAGACGCTGTCGCACGGCGCGGCGAAGCGGGCCGCTGGAAGGCCGGTGGCGACGGCGGCGTTGAGCAGCCGCGCACCGTCCATGTGCAGCGCGAGCCCCTTTTCCTGCGCCAGTGCCTTCAGGGCAAGGATCGTCGCCTCGGGCCAGATGCGCCCGCCGCCGCGATTGGTGGTCTGCTCGATGGCGATGACCCGGCTGCGCGGCGAACGGTGGCGCGGCACCCGCAACCGGCGCACGACGTCCTCCACGGAAAAGAGGCCCGTCGCCGTCTCGATCGGGCGGAACTGCGCGCCGGAGAGCGCCGCTGCGCCCGCCCCTTCCGAACCGAAGACATGGGCGTTTTCCGCACAGACGATCTCGTCCCCCGCCCGGCAATGGACGAGGAAGGCGATCTGGTTCGCCATCGTTCCTGAAGGCAGGAACAGCGCCTTCTCTTGCCCCAGCAGCTCGGCCACCCGTGCCTCCAGCGCCAGCGTCGTCGGGTCCTCGCCCCGCTGCTCATCACCCACGACCGCCGCCGCAATGGCCTGGCGCATGCCTTCGCCGGGGCGCGTGGCGGTGTCGGCAGCAAGATCGATGAGGGGGGAAGGGGGCGACATGAACGCTATCCTTGAATGCGAGGCGGCAACCGGCGCGCCGACGGCGCACCGGAGCGATCCTATCCGGAAGGACACGGTTGCCACAACACGCCACCGCACCCGATGAGGAGGCCATTTCCTGCCTCCACGCCCTGAAAGGGTAGCACAGCGGCACCGCAGGAACGGAGATCCCGGCTCCGCCTGCCCACAAGGGTAGGGCTGGCGGCAATCGCACTGAGACGCGGAAAGGCAAGAAGCTTGCCTTTCCGTTCAGAAAAAGGGTCCGGTCCGGCGCAGGATCTGCCGCGACCGCCCCAGGGCGCTCCGATTACATCAGCATCAGCTTGTCATTCAGCGCCATCCAGCCGCCGGGCTCCTTGATCAGGGCGGCGGTGTCGTGCTTGCCGAAGATGCGGGTGAAGCTGCGTTTGGTGAAGATCTCGTAGAACATCGCCGAGGCCGGGCCGACGGGCCCGCCGCGGCCGCCGAAGGCACCGGCGATAACAGTTTCCTGATAGGCGCGCCAGTGAACCTCCATCGCGGTGCGCGCGACGAGCTTGCTCAGCGTCACCTTGATGCCGAGCTTGGCGACGGTGGTGGCCACGCTGGTGGCAAGGCCGACCGCCGGGATCGGGATGGCGGCACCGGCAAGACCGACGCCGCGCACGCCGATCTTGGCGACCTTCGCCTTGAGCATGGCATCGACCCAGCGCGTCACCGTCTCGCTCTTCTTGAAGCCCTTGCCGGCGGCCTTGATGCCGATGAGATGCGCAGCCGTGGTGCCGACGGCGCTGCCCTCCTTCAGGATGCTGCCGACATCGACCGCCGTCACGCCCGAGGCAAGGCCCCCGGCGAGACTGACCGCGCTGCCGCCGAGGCCCTTGAAGGTGCGCCCGGTGAAATACTTGCGCGTCTTCGGCGACATGCCGTCATGTCCGTTGGCCAGGAAGGCCGGGTTCGGGATGACCCTCTCATCCGCATCCTCCGCGCCGTAGACCTCGCGCAGGAAATGCACGACCGCCACGATGCTCGATGCGGTGTCGTCCATATCCGCGATCGATTCCACGACACACCAGCACACGTCTTCCGCGTCGCCCTTGTCGAGCGCGCCAAAATTGATACCACCCGGCACGACCTGTCCCCCTTTGAAAAACCAGAGACCGGCCCGTGTGCAGCCCTTGCTCGCCGTGCCGTTCTACCCCTTGTCCCCACTACGTTACGCGGCGTCGCTTGCTTACGCCATCACTAAAATGCCGACGCAGACGCTACTGCAAACTCCGCACAATTGACAGTGGCAAGTCACGGCCCAACCGCACTTTTCGCGTTCAGGCACGCCGCCGGACGACCAGCACCGTGATGTCGTCGAACTGTGCCGCGCCGCTGGCAAAGGCACGCGCCTTCGCCAGAACGGCACCGGCAAGATCGGCCGAGGAAGCGCCGCGATTGCCGGCGATCTCGGCAAGGATGGCCTCCGTACCGAACTGGGCCTGATCCGCGTTCTGCATGTCCGAAAGACCATCGGAGGTGAGGAACAGGCAGTCGCCCGCAGCAAGGGTCAGCTCATGATCGGCAAAGGTCAGCGCCTCGATGACCCCGAGCGCCGGATCGGGCGGCGTGGAGACCTCCGACACGGCCGCCGCGCCTGTCAGGATGGGATAGACATGCCCGGCATTGCAATAGGCGAGGCGACCGGTCGCAACCTCCAGCAGGGCGAAGAACAGCGTGACGAAGCGGGAATTCGGATTGTTCTTGCAAAGCTCGTCGTTGACGAGGGCGACGATCTCGGAAGGCTGAGGCACCCGGCCGGCTATGGCGTGGAACTGCAGCGTCCCCGCCCGCAGGAGACTGCGCGTGCGCGCCATGAAGAGCGCGGCCGAAGCCCCCTTGCCCGCCACGTCGCCGATCGCCAGCGCGACGAGGCCCGGCGCGACCTCGAACACGTCGTAGAGATCGCCGCCGATTTCGAGGGCAGGATCGACGCTCGCAAAGATGTCGAGCCTTGCCGGATCGACGGGAAATTCGGTGGGCAGCATGGATTGCTGGCACAGCCAGGCTTCAGCCAGCTCGCGCTCCAGCCGGTCGAGCTGGCGCTGGTTGATGTCGCGCAGGAACTTGCGTTCCAGCACGGCCCTGACGCGGGCAGCAAGCAGCGCGGGATTGAAAGGCTTCGGCAGATAGTCCTCGGCGCCCAGCTCGACGCAACGCACCACCGTCTCGATCTCCGATGCGGCAGAGATCATCACGACGGGCGTCTTCTGAAGCCAGCCTTCGTCACGCATGGCCTGCAGCGCATCGACACCGTTCATGCGCGGCATCATCACGTCGAGCAGCACGAGATCGAAGGGCTCGCTGCGGATCCTGTCGAGCGCCTCGAGGCCGTCGGCCGCCTGGTGCACATCGACGAGACCCTGCCGCCGCAGCCGGCGCGCCAGCACGTCCCTGTTGTCCTCGATATCGTCGACGATGAGGATTCTTGCCTGGGAGAAATCCAAAGAGGGCCTCGTGGCTGCGATGCGGATGAAGGGCGGCGCCTGGGCGTCAGGTTACGCCAATCGCGCGGCGTTTCAAGGCGGCGGATGGAATTGCCATGCCGTGCCCGGCCTTACCGCCCGTTGATCGAGAGCATGCCCGTCACGGGATCGATCGCCGTGTTGAAGATCACCGCCTCGCTGGAGGAATCGGTTTCCAGAAGCGCGTTGATCTGGAAGCGCAGCACCCGCTCGACCTGGTTTTCCGGCACGACCAGCACGACGGAAAGCTCGCGGAAGCGTGGCTCGAACCGGCGGATGACATCCTCCAGTCCCTTGCGGAACTGTTCCTGCTGGGCGGGCGAGGCGAGGTGCTGGCTTTGCACTTCCGGCAGGCCGTAGGTCAGGATCGACTGGCGCAGCTCCGTCAGCCGCGCGTCCTCCGGCAGGCGGCCCGGCCGGGTGTTGAACAGGATTTCCAGGTCGCGCCGGACCGATTCGTGCAGTTCCTGCATGGCGCGGTCGGCGCTGCGATCGGTCTCGATGCTGTCGCCCTGCAGCAGCCGGTCGAAGAGCGGAAGCCGGGGAGGGGCCTTGTTGGGAAGCCGGGCCATGCGTTCTCCTTTGCCTTACCGCGACCGCATCGCCTGGACTTCAGTGCGCATCCGGAACCCCGAGACGACCTGGTCGAACTGGAAATGCGGCTGGAGATGCAGCACGCAGTTCATGACGCCCGGGCGCCCGCTCACCTCGCTCATCTCCAGCCGCGCCCCGGCCAGCGGATAGCGCGCCTTCAGCTCGGGGCCGGCATCGGTGTTGCCGATCGTGTAGTTGCGCAACCAGTCTTCGAGATACCGTTCGAGGTCCTGCGGCGTCGTATAGGCGCCGACCCGGTCGCGCGCCATGATCTTCACATAATGGGCGAAGCGGCTCATGCACATGACATAGTGCAGCATGGAGGACAGCCGGCCATTGACCTGCATGGGCAGGTCGCCGTCATTCGGGGCGGCATAGAGCGATTGCGCGCCGAGGAAAACGACGGACCGATCGAAATTGCGCGGGGTAAGCGCGATGAAGCCGAGCCCTTCGAGAATCTTCTGCTTCTTGTCGGTAAGCTCCACCTCCAGCGGCCGCCGGTAGGCGATGGCCTCACCGGTGGAAAAATTTGCCGCCGGCAGATGGTCGACCACACCACCGAGATCGCCCTCCGGACCGCGCGTGCCGCACATGTCGGCAAACCAGCCCCAGTCACGGAAGGCGCGGATGGCGATGACGCCGAAGGCGAAGGCGGCATTGCCCCAGAGCCAGGAATCGACCCCCGCGCCACCCTCGCTGTAGCGGAAGCCGTCCTGGCGGGAGGCGCTGTCGCGGTACCGGTCGCGCAGCAGGACACGCGGCATGGCGATGCCGAGGAAACGGCTGTCCTCGAGGTCGCGCAGCCGGCGCCAGCGATGGTATTCGCCGAGCTGGAAGCCAGCATCGAGACGTTGTGCATAGGAAAGGTCGGCGAAGGTGGTGACGCCGAAGAGCTCCGGCGCGGCACCAAGGATGCAGGGAGAGAAGGCCGCAGCGGCGACCTGCGCAAGCCCGGTGAGCGTGCCGACATCGTCCTGCCCGCCGGGGGCACGGTGGCGCACCGCATGATCGCACAGAAGCAGACCGTAGGGCACGCCGCCCGGCATGCCGTATTCTTCGCTGTAGACCTTGGCGAACAGCGTGCTCTGGTCGAACTCGATGGCACGGTCGAAGTCCCGCGACAGCTCCGCCCAGGTCGCGTTGAAGAGCTTGACGCGGACCTTGTCGTCGTTGCCGGTTTCCGAAAGCAGGAGATCGACACCGCGCCAGGAGGCTTCCAGCGCCTTGAAATCAGGAGTGTGGATGATGGCGTCGATCTGGTCGCCGAGGAGCGGATCGATCGCCGCGATATCGCGGGTCAGCACCGCGCGCCAGCGGTCGCCGCCCTTGCGCGGGCCGAACCAGAGACGGAGGCATTCGTCAGGGTCCTCGCAATCGAGGAACCGGTCGAGCGCCGCGGCAGGAGCATCCCCGCCGCGGCCCAGGACAGCGTCGACGATCCGAAGCCGCAGGCCGGCTTCGCCCGTCGCACCATCGCCGCCGGAGGCGTGTCCCGCAGCGATGGCGTCGTCTTCGTGCATCCGGGCGTCAGCCCATCTGCGGAATGCGGGCGACGAGGCGCATGGAGGCGGTCAGCTCTTCCATCTGCAACCACGGACGCAGATACGCGACGGCGTTGTAGGCGCCCGGCGAACCCGGGATTTCCTTCACCGTGACCTGGGCTTCGGCCAGCGGATACTGCGCCTTCATTTCGGCGCTCGCATCCGGATTGCCGTTGACGAAGTTGCGGATCCAGTTGTTGAGCCAGGTCTCGCAATCGCTGACCTCGAGGAAGGAGCCGATCTTGTCGCGGCCCATGACCTTGAGATAGTGCGAGAAGCGCGACGTCGCCATGATGTAGGGCAGGCGGGCGGAGATGGCGGCATTGGCCGTCGCGTCCGGCTTGTCGTACTTCTTCGGGCGCTGGGTCGTCTGTGCACCGAAGAACACGGCATAGTCGGTGCTCTTGTAGTGGCAGAGCGGCAGGAAGCCGAGCTTGGAAAGTTCGGCTTCGCGGCGGTCGGTGATACCGATTTCCGTCGGGCACTGCTGGTCGGCATCGCCGTCGTCGCTGGTGAAGGTGAAGGTCGGAAGGTTCTCCACCTTGCCGCCGCCTTCCGCACCGCGGATGGCCACGCACCAGCCGTACTTGGCGAAGGCCGAGGTCAGGCGTTCACCCAGCGCGTAGGATGCATTCATCCAGGTGAAGTCTTGCGACTGCATCTTGGTGACGACGCCGTTGGCATCGATCGGGGCTTCCTCGAACTTGAACTCCTCGATCTGCTTGCCCTGCGAACCGTAGGGCACGCGGGCGAGCACGCGCGGCATGGTGAGCGTGACGAAGCGGCTGTCGTCGCTGTCACGGAAGCTGCGCCACTTGATGTATTCCGAGCTGTCGAAGATCTTTTCGAGGTCGCGCGGCTTGGAAAGCTCGGTGAAGCTTTCGAGGCCGAACATCTTCGGGCTGGCGGCCGAGATGAAGGGCGCGAAGGACGCAGCGGCAACATTCGACATGCCCTGCAGCACTTCGAGGTCTTCCGTGCCGCTGCCGAATTCGAAGTCGCCGATCAGCGCGCCGTAGGGTTCGCCGCCGGGCGTGCCGAATTCGTTTTCATAGAGCTTCTTGAAAATCTGGCTCTGGTCGAATTCGACGGCCTTGGTGAGGTCCTTGTGCAGCTCCTTCTTCGTCATGTTGAGCATGCGGATTTTCAGCGTCGCGCTGGTTTCCGAGTTCTTGACGAGATAGTTCAGACCGCGCCAGGTGCCTTCCAGCTTCTGGAACTCGTCATTGTGCATGATCGCGGTGAGCTGCTTGGAAAGCTTCTCGTCGATGGCCGCGATCGCCTTGTTGAAGGTCTGCGTCAGGTTCTTGCTGAACGTCACCGTGCCGGAAAGGGCTTCGGAGGTCAGCGTGCGCAGGAGGTCCTGGATCTCGTCGGGCTCGGCGGTCTTGGTGACCTGGATGGCCTGGTCGAGAAGGCTCAGGGAGCCGGTCTCTTCGGCGACAGCGGCGCTTCCGGCTGCTTGGGTCTCGGCGCTCATGCCCTTACTCCTTTTCTGCGCCAAGCTCGCCCGCCAGGGCCGTCAGCTTGTCGGTGTTCTGCAGGACTTCTTCCAGGAGGCTTTCCAGCTCTTCCGAGCGATCGACCTTCGACATCAGGTCGCGCAGCTTGTTGCGCACGGCCAGCAGCTTGCGCAGCGGCTCGACCTGGTCGACGATGGCGCCGGGCTCGAAATCGTCGATCGACTTGAACTTCAGCGCGACCGGCAGCAGGGAATCGTCACCCGCCAGCGTGTTCTCCACCTTGAATTCCGCGCCGGGCGTCATGCGCTGCATGACGTCGTCGAAATTGTCGCGGTCGATCTGGATGAACTTGCGGTCACGCAGCGGCTTCTGCGGCTCGTAGGGCTTGCCCGAAAAGTCGCCGATCACGCCGACGACGAACGGCAGTTCCTTGCGGACCTGCGCGCCTTCCGTCTCCACGTCATAGGTGATGTGAACGCGCGGTGCACGCACTCTCTTCAATTTCTGTTGAACGCTTTCTGCCATGACGGCCCCCTCTTCAAGCGGTGGATTTTCTGCGACTCGTTATCAATAACCCTGTTCGGCCGGCTCCGGCGGCTTGATGCCCGCCGCCAGCAAGATGCGCTGCAGATGGGACGGGTCCTCGACCAGCTCCAGCAGCAGTTCAGGCAGGCTCATGCGCGCACGCCTGACGGCGTCATCGAGCGTGTACGACATGGGCGAATGGGGCTCCGTCTTGCGGAAATAGGCGGCGATGCGGGACAGTTCCGCCAGCGCCTCCTCACGAGACTGATAGCCTTCGATCTTCCGCACGACGACGGTGGTTTCCCCCGCCGCGCGCATGCCGGCCTCGCCCTCGTCTGCCGGACCGTCGGCGGCGATGTCCTCGCTGCCGGAAGAGTAGTTTGCAACTGCCAGCTTGTCAGCGGCGAAATGGGCTATCGAGCGGGAGATCTCCTCCAGAAGCTCGCGCAGCGCCGAAACGGGTGGGGCATCGACGCCGGCCACCGCGTCGAAGGCCGCCGACATCTCGGCAAGGGCGGCAAGCGCCTCCGCGATCCCGGTCTGGGTTTCGGCGAAGAAGGAGGCGGGTGTATCGGCCACGCTCTCCATGAATTGCTCCATGGTCACCGCACCGTTGTCGATCCGCTCCTGCCGGCGGTTGGAATCGGTGACCTTGGCAAGGTCCGTCGCCTGCTCGTAGTTCCACAGCGAGTAGCTGCCCTGCGAACCGCGGGTGATGGACACGAGGCGGATCGGCTGGATGAGCGTGCCGACCGCGCCGGAGCCGTTGAGGCCGGCGACGGCGGATACTTTTCCTTCCACGCCGTCTTCGTCAAGCTCGGGAAAACACGTCTCCCAGAAACCCGCGACGAGGCCGGTCATCACCTTCAGGCCATCGCGCAGGCCCATGAAACCGTCCTGCCGCAACAGGGCTTCAATCAGCCATGCGGCGATTTCGAGATCCTTGCCATGGGTGCCGAGAATCTCCGCCGCCGTTTCGGCGACCGTATCCCATTCCTCGGGCGGTGCGCCGCCGAGTTCGACAGCGGCCCGCTCGGCCGAGCGGGCGGCGTTACGGGCGTCCTTGGTGCGGTAGTAGAGCGAGGTGGGGGAGCTGTCGGAACGCGGATCGGTCCCGGCAGGCGCCTCTTCCGAGATCGGCTGGAGCAGAGCATCGACATCGATAACCTGCGGCAGAGCCATGGGTCTAGATCCTCCCCTCGCGGGCTGATTGCGGAATAGCCGGCGCATGCCGCTTCCGCCGCACTTCAATTGGATACCGCTACACGCGGGGCTGGCAGAGAATGCTTAGCCCCAAATACTTAATTGATCTTGAAGCGAATCTCCCGATTCTGGAGCTTCGCCCCGAGCCTGTTGTTCCACAAACGTCACACGTTTTTGTGAAGCCTGGCTCACGATCCATTCGTTCCTACCGGCCGCTCGCCCGGCAACCAGCCGTTGCCGCCATTGGCAATGCTGACCGCCCGGACGATCGCCGTCTCGAAGCGATCGACGAGCGTCGCCGCATCGCCATTGGTGATCGACAAGAGGATGGACGCCCCCGCGCCGATCGGCCCCAGGCGCGGATCGGCCTCCGCATCCGGCATGCCCTCCGGCGCAAGGCTGCCGCCGGACCAGAACACCGAGAGCGCGGCATAGGCCGCCGCTCCCGTGAACTTGGCCGATTCGGCGCATTCCATGCAAGAGCGGCGACGGGCGTCGCTCGGCTCGTAGACCCAGGCCGCCGTGCGGTCGAGGCACAGCATTTCCAGCTCGGTCGGCACCGGAATGTTGGTTCTGGCCACCACATGCGCCCACCAGATCGCCTCGCGGATGGGCAATGCAAAGGCGACGAACCGCACGGCGTCCCCAATGTTTTCCGCCTCGACGAGCAGCGCGAGGAAGCCTTGCGGTGACAGGTCGGGCAAAAGGAAGGGTCGAGCCTCGGCAGACAGGTCCGCCCGGCTGCAGATCTCCTGCGCCGTCTGGGCCGTCACCTTGCGGAACGCTTCCGTCTGGATCTTCACCGTCTGCCCTTCGTTCTTGCCGGTTCCGGATGGCGGAGCGCCTGCTCCCCGCCGGAACCGGCCTAGTTGATCTTCACGATGCCGCCCTTGAGGATGGCCATGCCATCGCCCGCGACGTTGACGACCGGTCCCTTGACATCCGTCTTGGCGGAACCCTCGATGGAAAGGGTGACGCCCTTGATGGTAATGCCGGCCTGCGTGATCTCCACCGTGCTGGCGCCGCACTTCAGCGTGATGCCCTGCATTGCCTCGAGCGTGATCTTGCCGGCGCTGGCCTTCGTCGTCTGGTTGCCCTTGGACAGCGTCAGGCTGTCATCGCCCATGGTGAGAGCCACGGTACGGCCACCCTTCTTGAGGGTCAGGTCGTCATTGCCGGTGGACAGCGTGACGGTGCGGTTGCCCTTGTCGATGTCGAGCATCTCGTTGCCCGTCTCGATCTTTTCCGTCCGGTTGCCCTTCTTGATCGTCAGGGTCTCGTTGCCCTCGGTGATCTCGGTGGTGCGGTCGTTCTTGATCGTGCGCTTCTGGTCGTGCCCGACATCCAGCGTGTCGTCGTTCTCGACTTCCCGCAGGAAATCCTTCTCCGCATGGAAGGTGATCTTTTCTTCGCCCTTCTTGTCCTCGAAGGAGAGCTCGTTGGCATTCGCCGTCTGGCCGGACTTGCTGCTGCGGGTCAGAAGCCCGCTCTTCGTCATGTTGGCGGGCAGCGCCCAGGGCGGCATGTTGTCGGCATTGTAGACAGCGCCCGTCACCAGCGGCCGGTCCGGATCGCCGTCGAGAAACTGCACCACCACCTCCATGCCGATGCGCGGCACGAAGACGGAGCCCCAGTTGCTGCCGGCAAGCGACTGCGCCACGCGCACGAAGCAGGAGCTCTTCTCGTTCTTCTTGCCGTAGCGGTCCCAATGGAACTGCACGCGGATGCGGCCATATTTGTCGGTGTGGATCTCATCGCCGGACGGGCCGACGACAAGGGCGGTCTGCGGCCCCTGAACCACGGGCTTCGGCGTCGGCAGCGAATTGCGCGCGATGCGCGTCGCCGGCATGGAGGAGAAACGGTTGCGGTAGTAGGGTTTGACCTCGGTGCCAGGCCGCATGGTGAAATGCGCGCGATCAAGGGCCTCGTGATGCACTTCCGTCAAGACGAGGCGGCGGTTTTCCGCAGAGACGGGATGCCCCTTCAGCGTGAAGGCATGGCCACTCGTGAAGCTGGCGCAGGTGCCGCCACCGCTCGCCGTCTCGAAGCCGGCCTCGGCCGCGTCGATGGCGGCGGTGGCATACCGCTTCAGTGTGTCGGCTTTCACAGACGTGCCGGGGAAGCGGAAATGCTCCCATTTCTTGCTCGAGGCGGGCTGCTGGTTCGTCTTGCGTTCGCCCTCGATGTTGTCGGTGGGCTTCTCGAAGTCGTAGTCCTCGATATGCCACTCGGCGTCCGTGAGGCTCGCGCCCGTGTCGAAGGTGTGGATGCTGTCGACCGCCTCTTCCTGCGCCTGGCGGTATTCGACGGTGTCCTGCAGGCAATCGGCATAGGCGGACGCGTTGTCCGCCAGCACCAGCTTGTGCTCGCCGTCCTTGTGCTTGAAGAAATAGAAGATGCCCTCCTCGGAAAGGAGGCGCTGGAAGAAGTCGAAGTCCGTCTCGCCGAACTGGACCCGGTATTCACAGGTCTCGTAGCTGGCGCTCAGCTTCTTCTCGAAGGGCACGTCGCTGTCGCCGAGCAACTGCTCGATGATGGCGACTGCGGTCTTCTCCTGGAAGACCTTGTGATCGGAGGTGCGCTTGAGCAGCCACAGGCTGGGCGAGACGACAAGCGTATAGAGCCGGTATTCGTTGCGCGTGAAGGCACCGGCCGAGAAGGCGGTGACGATGCCGTTGACATAGCGGCGCTTGCCGCCGGGACGCGCCATGGAGAGGGTCACGCTCTTGCCGAGCAGATCCTTCGGATCGATCGAGGCGCGCGTGGAAAGGGCGCTGACGGTGAATTCGAAGAGGCTGGAGATGCCTTCCGTGCCGCGCGCTTCCGTGGCGACGAAGACGTCTTTCCCGAGAGGTGTCTCCAGGGTGATCCAGCGGTCCTCTTGAACTAGGGTCGTCGCCATGGGGTCTTGCTGCCCGAAAGATGCGCGCGAGGCACGCATCGCCGTCTTGTGTCATGGGTCGGAGGCGGCAGGGCCGGACGCTCCGTCGAAGCTCGCGGCGCGACCCCGCCTCTTGCGGTAAGCCGCGCCGTGAAGGCCTGTGGCTGGCGTCAGCCGCTCTTGGTCGTGGACAGGTCGTAGTTGACCGTGACCGGGGTGCCGCCCTTGTTCTTGTCGTCGTAGGGCACGAACTTGAATTCGATCTTGGTGAAGTTGATCGAGAGCGATTCCGTCGGACGGTCACCGCCCGAGGAGACGCTGTAGCCCGAGATGAGCGCGTTGGTCAGCGTGTATTCGACATAGGTGTTGCCCGGGTTGCCCGTGCTGACCAGGTGGATTTCCACCTTCTTGCCGGTGGTGCCCGTCACCGATTCGGTGAACAGCTTCGGCGAGGCGCCGTCGAGCGTCTTGGTGACGACGACTTCACTGATGCTCGGCTCGCTGGCCTCGCGGTTCGTGCTTGCGCCCGCCGGCGTGGAAATGCCGCGGCCAACGCCGAACTGCAGGGACGACACGTCGATCCACTTCTTGTGGGTGTCGTGCGTCGCTTCCCCTTCGATGCCTTCGTATTTCAGGTAGATCGCCATAGTTTGCTCCCTTGGTATCCTGATGGAGATGTCGTCGATGGATCGGGACGATCACGGCCCGCCCCGCATTGGCTTCATTGCGCTGCCACGAATTCCGTCGGCTGTTCCGGCTGCGCGACCGTATCGCCCGAAGGTTGCGCGTGGAATTCGAACTGGCCGTTTTCATCGAGCACGGCCTTCAGTCCGCCGATCTGTCCGCCCTCCGCCATGACGGCGAGAACATGGGACGACAGCCTCGGCAGGAGCCCACGCGAAAGAATGTACTCGATGTTTCGGGCGCCGCTTTCCACTTCCGTGCAGCGGCTGGCGATCTCCTCGACGAGCGTGTCGTCCCAGCTCAGGACCGCGTTGTAGTTTTCCGCGAAACGCTTGCGGATACGGCCGAGCTGCAGGGTGACGATCTGGCGGATGACGTCGTCGGCGAGCGGAAAATAGGGAACCACGGAGCAGCGGCCGAGGAAGGCCGGCTTGAAGCTCTTCAGCAGTTCCGGACGGATCGCCTCCGTCAGCTCGGTCAGGTCCGGCCGCTTGGCGGGGTCCGCATAGAGCTTGTGGATGAGGTCTGTGCCGGCGTTCGAGGTCATGATGATGACCGTGTTCTTGAAGTCGATGTCGCGGCCTTCGCCGTCGCGCAGCATGCCCTTGTCGAACACCTGGTAGAAGACGTCCTGCACGCCGGGATGGGCCTTTTCCATCTCGTCGAAGAGGATGACCGAATAGGGCCGCCGGCGCACGGCCTCCGTCAGCACGCCGCCTTCGCCGTAGCCGACATAACCGGGGGGCGAGCCGACGAGCATGGAAACCTTATGCTCTTCCTTGAATTCCGACATGTTGATGACGGTGAGGTTCTGCTCGCCGCCATAGAGCAGGTCGGCAAGCGCCAGCGCCGTTTCAGTCTTGCCGACGCCCGAGGTGCCGACCATCAGGAACACGCCGATCGGCTTTCTCGGATCGAGCAGCTTTGCGCGCGACGTGCGGATGGTTTCGGCAATCGCCTCCAGCGCATGGGACTGGCCGATGACGCGCTCGCGCAGCTTGTCGTTGAGGCCGAGGATCGTCTTGATCTCGTTGGAGACCATGCGTCCGACCGGAATGCCGGTCCAGTTGCCGACCACTTCGGCGATCGCCTGGCTATCGACCGTCACCCGCATCAGCGGCGTCTCGCCCTGCAGCGCTTCCAGCTCCCCGGTGAGGACGGAAAGCTCCGCCTTCATCTCCTCGGGGGTCTTCTCGCTAGGCTCGGCTTCGTCCGGAGCGGTCAGGGCATCGTGCAGCGCGCGGATGCGCGAGACGAGGTCCTGCTCACGCTTCCACTGGTCTTCCAGCTTTTCCAGTTCCTCGGCAACGCGCACGCGCTCCTCTTCGAGGTCCGCGATGCGCCCGGCATGGTCCGCGCCGATCTTCGTTTCACGCGCCAGTACGCCGAGATCGACGTCGATCATGTCCAGCCGGCGGCGGCGGTCCTCGACGGCCGCGGGCACGGCATTGCTGGCGATGGCGACGCGGCCGCAGGCCGTGTCGAGCAGGCTCACCGCCTTGTCGGGCAGCTGGCGGCTCGGAATGTAGCGGCGCGACAGCCGGACCGCATCCTCCACGGCCTCGGCAAGGACGCGCACGCCGTGGTGGCGCTCCAGCGTCGGAATGAGGCCGCGCATCATGGCGATGGCCGCAACGTCGTCCGGCTCCTCCACCTTGACCACCTGGAAGCGGCGGGTCAGTGCGGGATCGCGCTCGAAATACTTCTTGTACTCCGCCCAGGTCGTGGCGGCGATGGTGCGCATCTCGCCGCGGGCGAGCGCCGGCTTCAGGAGGTTTGCCGCATCGTTCTGGCCGGCAGCGCCACCGGCGCCGATCAGCGTATGGGCCTCGTCGATGAACATGATGATCGGCTTGGCGGAAGCCTTGACCTCCTCGATCACCTTCTTCAGCCGGTTCTCGAACTCGCCCTTCATACCCGCCCCCGCCTGCAACAGGCCGAGATCGAGCGACAGGAGTTCGACATCCTTGAGGGCGGACGGCACCTCGCCGGCGGCGATCTTCAGCGCAAAACCTTCCACGACCGCCGTCTTGCCGACGCCGGCCTCACCGGTCAGAATCGGGTTGTTCTGGCGGCGGCGGGTGAGGATGTCGACGATCTGGCGCGTCTCGGAATCGCGGCCGAGCACAGGATCGATCTTGCCTTCGCGCGCCCGCGCCGTGAGGTTGATCGTGTACTGGTCGAGCGCCGAACCGCCGGCCGGACCGGCCGGGGACGAGGCGGAGGCCTCGCCGGAGGCTGCCGTCTTGCCGCTGGCGGCGGCCGACTGGCCGGCCTCGCTGCTGCCCGAGACAATCTTCAGAAGACTGGTCTTCAGCGTTTCCGCATTGATCCGCGCAAAGAGCGGAGAGGCATCGCGCGCCAGTGCGGAGAGGGCGTCGTCGCCGAGCAGGCTGACGATGAGATAGCCGCTGCGGATCGAGCTGTCGCCATATTGCAAGGAGCCGTAGATCCAGGCCTCGCGCACCCACTTGACCACATTGGGGGTGAGGGCCGGCGAGCGGCTGTTGCCGGTCTTCAGCCGGTCGAGCACCTTGGTGAGATCGGCCGCGAGCCGGCCCGTGTCGATCTCGAAATGGCGCAGGATGGCCGCGACGTCGTTGTCCGTCGCCTCCACCAGCTTCGTCAGCCAGTGCTCGATCTCGACATTGTAGTGGGTTCTGGACAGCGTCAGCCCGACAGCACCTTCGAGCGACGAGCGGCAATGTGCATTCAGTCGCCCTACCAGCGATTGCAGATCCACGTTCAGCAAAGCAGCCCCCCAGCTTTTGCCACGCCAAAACCCGGTATAACCGTGCTTCAGCGTAAAAGGATGATTAGAATCAATTCTCGTAAGGCAAAACGATTACCAACTCTAAAACCTAGTACGCGTAAAAGTCTACCGTCGTTTGTTTCTCACCCGGAGAGTGCGGCGTCCACATTCGGGTAGATTGGAAACAACCTTAAGAAACCACTCATTTCGAAGACCAGGCGGATGCGGCTGTTGAGGCCGGCCAGCGCCATGCCGCCGCCTGCCGCGCGGATCTTCTTGGCCGCGGAGAGGAAGGCGGAAAGCCCGGTGCTGCTGATATAGTCGAGATTTGTCAGGTCGATGACGAGGTTGACGTCGCCCCGGTCGATGACCGCGGAAAGATGCCTGTCGAAGACGGGAGAGGTCTGGCTGTCGATCCTGCCGCTGGGAGAAACGACGAGCTTGCCTCCCTGACGGGCCTCGGCGATGTTCATGATGATATTGACCTCGGGCTTCCTGTTGATCACTCTGGCGCTTCGCCGGGACGGCGTCGGATGCGGGCGATGATTTCAGAAAGTTGCGCGACTTGCCAGAACGTTTTTTGACACTTTTCGGTGTGCCGGCGTGATGCGGGAAGGCCCTATCTCCGATGCCGCGCTGATCGCGCATCTGCGCGCGTCCCTCTTGCCGCAACGGTTTCCGGTGCGCCGCGAGGCCGAACTGGAAGGCGGTGCGGGCGATGCGGGCGATGCCGTCTCCTTTTACGACCATCATTGGCCGGCGCCGTCGCTGCTCGCCGCCAGCGCCGTGCGGGTAGCGGGTGGCGACATCGCCGCGGCGCTGCGCGCGGCAGGCATCCGGCAGCTTTTGCGCGCCCTTGTCGCCAAGACGGCGAGTGCGCAGGAGGCGCTGGCGGCCCTGGCGGAGCGGATCGACACGGCCGGCCTCGATATCGGCCTCCTCGTCCTCGACGTCGTCACCGGCACGGCATCGGGGGCGGCCTGCGGCAGGGCATCGGCGGTTCTCGCCCGGTCGGAACGGGCCGGTACGGCGGTTCTGCAGGCTGGCGACATCGCGTGGCTGACGGCCGGCGACGTCGCCGCTCCTCCGGCCGCGGTCGCCACACCGCTGGACGGCATCGCCGCGCTGGTGCACGAGCGGATCGGCCGAGGCCGCTCCGGCGCGGCCTGCGCGCTGCTCGTCAAGGCACGCGGCCGCCTTGCGCAGGAAGCGGCCTTCTCCCTCGGCAACACCCATGGCGACATCCAGGTCGCGGCGGAGAAGGTGCGGCGCTTTCTGGAGACGCACGGCGCCGGCGAGGCCGATGTCACCGGCATCGACGTGGCACTCGACGAGATCCTTACCAACGTCGTGAACTACGGCTTCGAGGACGGCGGAGCCCACGAAATCGTCCTCGCCCTGTCGATCGTGTCGAACCTGTTGACGATCGAGGTGCAGGACGACGGGCGCCCTTTCGATCCGCTCGGCATTCCTGAGCCCGACCTGGAGGCGGACCTGGAAAGCCGACAGATCGGCGGCCTCGGCATGCATTTCGTGCGCACGCTGCTTGACAGGGTTTCCTACAGCCGCCGTAATGGCTGGAACGTGTTGAAACTGGAAAAACACCTCGTCGCAGAGGCGGAGAAGGCATCGTGAACGCCGCACGCATGGGAGACATGGTCAAGCAGGATGCGCCGCATTGCCATGCGCCGATCCACCCGGCCGCGCTTGTGCCGACGCCGGTGCCCCATCCCGCCCTGCCGCTTGCCATCATCGGCGGCCTGCCGACCGTGATGATCGGCAACATGCCCGCCGCAAGGATGACGGACATGACGATCCTCTGCTCGCTGCCCAGCTGCGTGCCCGGTGGACCGGGCATGATCTCCAAGGGCTCCTCCACCGTTCTGATCGGCGGCCTGCCGGCCGCAAGGGTCAACGACCTGACGCTGCACGCCGTCTGCGTCGCGCCGATCCCCAGTCCCGTCGGAAAGATCCTGCCGCCCGGTTGCCCGACCGTGATGATCGGCGGCTGACGTGCGGATAACCCATTTCGAGACGTTGCGGCCGGTCTGTCCGGTTTGCCGGCTGAACGGGCTGGAAGGCCGGCTGAAGCTCATCACGATCGAGGCCGAGACCAGGGAGGACGTTCAGAGCGGCATCCTCTCCTGCGTGCTGTGCGGCTCGGAATTCCCCATCCTCGACGGCATGCCGGTCATCGTGCCGGAGGTGCGCCGCTTCGTGCAGGACAACCTCTTCTACCTCATGGCCCGCACCGACCTGACGCCCGCCGTCGAAAGCCTGCTGGGCGACGCCGCGGGGCCTGGCAGCGGCCTCGAATCGATCCGCCAGCACGTCTCCTCCTACGCCTGGGACCATTGGGGAGATCACGATCCCGCCGCCTTCACCCCGGTGCCGGGCGGCGGCGTGCCCGGCGCGGTGTCGCGCAACCTCGCCCAGGCCCTCGACATGCTGGACGGGGACCTGCCGGAGGGCCCCGTGCTCGACATCGGCTGCGCGGCCGGCCGCACCGTGACGGACGCGGCGGAGCGGCTCGGCCGCGACGTGCTCGGCATCGACCTCTCCGTGCCGCTGGCGCGCTGCGGCCGACAGGCGGTGGTCGGCGGCCGCATCGACTACGGCCTGCGCCGCGTCGGCCTCGTGTACGACCGGCGGTCCTACGCCCTCCGCCACCGGGCCGAAGGGCGCGGTGACGTGTGGCTCTGCGATGCGCTCGCGCTGCCGTTTTCCGCCGGCACCTTCGCGCTTGCCATCGGCATGAACGTCGTCGATTGTATGCGCGATCCGCGGGCGGGGCTCATCGAAATCAGCCGCGTGCTTGCCGACCACGGCAGCGCGGTGCTGTCCGTGCCCTTCGACTGGGCGGGTCAGGTGACGCCGGTGGAAGCCTGGCTGGGCGGCCACTCGCAGCGCTCCGGCCATGCCGGCAGCCCGGAGGCCATTCTGGACCTCCTCCTGTCCGACGGGCCGCTTGCCGCCGGTACGCTCCGACGCACCGGGGCCCCTGCCGAAGTGCCCTGGCACGTCCGGTTGCACGATCGCTCCTGCATGTATTATTCCGCTTATCTGGTGGTCGCGCGCAAGACGGTGGGGTAACATCCCCGCGTGCCAGCGATTCCGTGATTCTTTCGGTCAGACGGAAGATCCGGATCGTCAGCGGGGGTGGACAATGCGATTGCGACTCGTACTCAAGGGGCCGGAGCGGCTGATGGCCGGTCTGCGGGAGAAGACCGTCGAGACGGGTGCCGTCGTCATCGGGCGCTCGGCCGAGGCCGACTGGGTGCTTGCCGATCCCGAACGCATCGTTTCCAAGCGTCATTGCCGCATCGAACGGCAGGCCGGCGGCTTTCTTCTCACCGACATGTCCACCAACGGCGTCCTGGTCAACGGCGTGCCGCTGGGGCGCGAAGCCTCCCGCATGCTGGTCGACAGGGATGTGCTGACGCTCGGCGATGCCGTCATCGCGATTGCGATCGAGACGGAAGCGCCGCTCGTCGCGGCCAATGCCGGCCAGGCCGTTCCCTCCGCCGGCGCCGACGATCCCTTCGCCGAAGGCCCCTTCGGTTTCGACGACCTTGCCGAGCAGGCCGTGGAGTCCGCCATCTTGCCGGATGCGACGCCGGAGAATGCTAGAGACAAGGTTGCGGTCCTACAGGATTGGTGGATTCCCGATGCGGCAAGCCGGCATGGCGAGCCAAATCCTGTGGATATCTCCGGGGGCATGGGCAATGCCTCGAATGCAAATACCAATGCGGCGGGCGAGACGGTAGCCTCGTCCGATGCGGAAGCGAATCTCGTTGCGGCAGCCGTAGGGCTGGATGCGGCGGCGTTCGCGAGGGCTGTTGAAGCGGCGATGTCGGTCTTGTCTGTGGACGAAAAGCGTAGGTTTGAGGGGCGGTTGCGGGATCTTCTTCGCAAGGAGAAGGCAGGTTGACGACTGGACTCTATCCGGTGCGGTGGTGGCTGGCCGGGTTGCGCGCGGTGCTCGCGCGCCCTTTCGCCTTCCTGTGCCTGGGTCTGGTGGCCTTTTCCCTCGCCGGCTGTGGTGCCTTCGGCGCGAAGAAGCCGCCGCCGACGGAGATCGAGATCAAGCCGGCGCCGGTCGATGCCAGCCTCGACGTCATCGCGGTCGCCTCACCCCTCGTCAATCCGGGGCCGGACGGGCTGCCGCAACCGGTGGTGATGCGGCTCTACCAGCTGAACGGCGAGACGGCATTCGCCAATGCCAGCTTCCGCCAGCTCTGGGAAGCGGATGCCGAAACGCTGGGGCCCACCATGCTGGGCAAGACGGAACTTTATTTCGCACCCGGTGAGGTGCAGCGGGTCAAGGCGAACCTGATCGAGGGAACCACGATTATTGCCGTGGTGGTCGGGTTTCGCAATTTCGAGGAGGCCAAGTGGCGGGCCATGGTCGGGCTCCAGGGGGACAAGAAGTTCAAGCTCAAGGCGGAGCTGAAGACGCTGTCCATCGAACTGGGGCCGCAGGACTGAGCAAGTCGTGGCGTAGCGGCAAGGCCGGTGCGACGCGGGCAGAGCCCGCGCCGCCGGCGTAAGGAAGGGTGTGGATGTCGTTCGATGACAAGGTGATCTGGTCGGAGGGGATGTTTATCCGTGCCCAGCACTTCCAGCAGGAAGCGCGCCATGTCGAGCGCCAGCTGAGAGCCCGGACCAAAGCGCTCGTTCCCTATGGCTGGGGCTTGACCGAGCTGCGCGTCAACCGCGAACTCCTGTCGATCGGCCAGTTCGCCGTCGAGCGCGCGGCCGGCGTGTTTCCCGACGGCACGCCATTCTCCCTGCCCGACGGCGGCGTACGCCTGCCGCCGCTTATGCTCGGCGAGAGCGTCCGCAACGCCGTGATCTACCTCACCCTGCCGCTGACGGAGCCGGGCGGACGCGAGGTGGCGGACGCCGATGCCGAGCTGACCACGCGCTACACGCTCGCCGAGGTCGATGTGGCCGATGCCAACAGCTCCGATCTCTCCGCCGCGCCGATCAATGTCGGCAAGCTGCGCCTGCGCTACGGGCTAGAGACGAGCGACCGCAGCGGCCTCGTCGGCATCGGGCTCGCGCGCATCGTCGAGGTGCGCAGCGACAATTCCGTGGTGCTCGACGAAAGCTACGTGCCGCCGGCGATGGACTGCTCCGTCTCGCCGATCCTCTCCGGCCTTTTGACGGAAATCGTCGGCCTCACCAACCATCGCGGCGAGGCGATCGCCTCGCGCCTTGCCGGCACCAATGTGGGAACGGCCGCCGAAATCACCGACCTGATGATGCTGCAGACGATCAACCGCTGGCAGCCCGTCTTCACCCATATGGCCTCGGCGGCCTTCGTGCATCCCGAGCGGCTGTTCGTGGCGATGATCGGGCTCGCCGGCGAGCTTGCCACCTTCACCGCCGCCGGCCACCGGCCGCGCCCCTTCCCGGTCTACGATCACGAGCGCCTGCAGCTCTCCTTCGCGCCCGTCGCGGCGGCGGTGCGCCAGGCGCTCAACGCCGTTCTGGAGCGCAGCGCCATCACCATCCCGCTCATCGAGCATCGCTACGGCATCCGCGTCGCGGATGTGCCGGACCGCTCGATCTACGGCAAGTATTCCTTCATCCTGGCCGCCAAGGCCGACATGCCGGCCGATGCGCTGGTGCGCCGCCTCGTCGGCCAGATCAAGATCGGCGCGGCCGAGCAGATCACCGAGCTTGTCAATGCGGCGCTTCCGGGCGTCATGCTGCGCGCCCTGCCGGTTGCCCCGCGCCAGATCCCCTACCACACGGGGAAAGCCTATTTCGAGCTCGACCGCTCCAGCCCCAACTGGAAGCAGATCGCGGCCGGCACCGGGCTTGCCATCCACGTCGCCGGCGATTTCCCGGCGCTCGAGCTCGACCTTTGGGCCGTGAAGGACTGAGGAGGCGGGCGTGAACGATCCATTTGCCGATTTCCCGAACGCCGACGACACGATCCGCAGGCCGCTGGGCGGCGTTCAGGCACGCCCGGCGTCCGGCTTCGGCCAGGAGAGCCTGCCGCGCGGCGGTTTTTCCGGCGATGGCGGCTTCTTCGCCGCCCGTCCCGTCGCTGGCCAGAAGGACGATCTCGATTTCGGGCTGGATGCCCTGCCGGTCGAGCGCGCGCGCCATCGCGGCGACCCCGCCATCGAAAAGGCCTTCGACCTTGCCGCGGTGAACCCGCTGGTCGGCGCCGCCTCGCCGCTGCTCTGGCTTGCCGGCCGGCTCAACGAAAGCGCCGCGCCCGACGACATCGCCGAGTTCCGCCGCCGCGTGCTGGAGGAGATCCGCAATTTCGAGACGGCCGCCATGGCGCGCGACACGCCCGACCGGCTGGTGCGCGTCTCGCGCTATGCGCTGTGCGCCGTCATCGACGACATCATCCTCAACACCCGCTGGGGCGCGACGACCGGCTGGGCGAGCCAGAGCCTCGTCTCCATCCTCTACAACGAGACCTGGGGCGGCGAGCGCTTCTACGACCTGCTCCAGCAGCTCCTGCAGCAGCCCGAGCAGAACATCGACGTGCTGGAGCTGATGGCGATCTGCCTGTCCATCGGCTTCAGCGGCAAGTACCGCGTCATGGATGGCGGGCAGGGGCAGTTCGCGCGGCTCAGGCAGGATCTCTACCGCGTCATCCGCCGGGTGCGCGGCCCCTATGAGCGCAATCTCTCCCAAGTCTGGCAAAGTGCCGCCGCGCCGCACCGCGCACCGCGCAGCATGGCCGCGCCCTGGGCGGCGGCGCTCGTGCTGCTGGCGCTGCTCGCCGTCGTCTGGGCCTTCTCGTCCATCAGCCTGCGCTCCAGCATGGAGGAGACCGCGACGCAGATCAGCGCGCTCGTTCCCGCCATTCCGCTTCTCGTCGAGCGCGCCGGCATCCCGACCATCCCGGATCCCGTGCCGCCGGTGCGCAAGACGCAGATCGAGCGCTTGTCGGAGGCGCTTGCCGCCGAGATCGCCGATGGCCGGGTCGAGGTGGCGAGCATCGGCGACAAGGTCGCGATCCGCATGCTGAAGGCCTCCTTCCCCTCCGGCGGCACCGACCTGTCGCTGGCCGAGGAACCGCTGATCACCAAGATCGGCGACGCGCTGGACGGCGAGAGCGGCGCCATCGTCGTCGTCGGCCATACCGACAACGTGCCCGTCGGCGCGGGCAGCCCGCTCGGCGACAACATGGCGGTTTCGCTCGCCCGGGCGCGCTCGGCGGCGCAGATGCTGCAACGTCATGTCGATGACGCCGCGCGTGTCACCTTCGAGGGCCGCGGCGCCAACGACCCGATCCTGCCGAACACGACGCGGGAGAACCGCGCGCGCAACCGGCGCGTCGAATTCCAGATCCCGGCGGAAAAGACGCCATGAGGCCATGGCTGCTCATCACCTGGTTTCTCGGACTTGCGGCGGCGCTTGCCGCAGGCTGGTTTCTGGCCAAGCAGCCGCCCGTCGACAATCCCGACCTGAAGCTCCTGCTGCCGCTGCTGCCCGTCGTGGTCTGGGCGTTGCTGCCGGTTGTCTTCTCCCGCTTCTTCCTGAAGCGCGGCACGCCCGAGACGCCGGCGCTGCGCGACCTGCGCCGGCAGGTTTCCGCCTTCCTCGCCGATCGCGGCCTCAAGGGTGCGCGCGGGCGCTACTCGGTGCCGTTCTTCCTCGTCGTCGGCCCGGCGGGCAGCGGCAAGACCTGCCTGCTCGAAAGCACCGAGATGCGCCTCGGCATGCCGAAAACAATCGGCCCGGCCAACTGGTGGGTCGGCCCGGAGGCCGTGTTCGTCGAGGCACAGGTTTCCGAGGATGCCGGCGAACTGTTCCGCCTGCTGCGCGCCGTGCGGCCGAAGCTGCCCGTCAACGGCATCCTCCTCGTCGTCAGTCCGGCGGATCTTGTCCTGGCCGACCAGATCGAGCAGCGCATGACCGCCGAAACCATCGCCACCTGGTTCCGCCAGGCCGACGAGACGCTCGACCAGACGCTTCCGGCCTATGCGCTCCTGTCACGCACCGATCTCGTGCCCGGCTTCCAGGAGATTTTCGAGCGCATCGAGCCGGCCGACCGGGCACAGCCCTGGGGCTTTGCCCTGGCGCATGACAGAAAAGAGACGAAAACCGTCGAGGCGCTGCACGCGGAGATCGACGCCGGCTTCGGCGACATCGTCGAGACCATGCGCCGCCGCCATATCGAACTCCTGTCGAAGGAGGCCGATGCGATCCGCTGCGTGCATATCCACGGTTTTTCCGCGCAGATCGCGGCGATCCAGCGCATCGTCATGCCTGTTGTCGATGCAATGATGCCGATGGGCAACGGCGCCTGGCGGGGCGTTCTCCTGCGCGGCATCTTCATGACCAGCGCGCGCCAGGAAATGCTGTCCATCGACGCCCTGCTGCCGGAATTGTCGCGCCGCTTCGCCATGCCCCGCAGCGGCATGCTGCCGCCCGATCTCGGCGGCGACGAAGAACTGAACCACGGCTATTTCATCAGCGGCGCCGTGAAGAAGGCCATCCTCCCGGAAGCCGGCCTCGTGCTGAAGGAGCGCCAGCGCGCGGCCGCGCCCGCCCTCTACTGGCTGCCGCTCGCCCTTGCCCTCCTCGTCTGTGCGGCCGGCGGCTACGCCCTGTTCTCGACCTTCGACCACGAGATCGGCCTGCGGCGCCAGGTGCAGGAGGCGATCGGCGATGCCGCGCCGCTCACCGGGCCCACGCGTCGGGAGGACCTGCCGCGCACGCTTGCCGCGCTGGAGCGGCTCGATGCGGTGAGCCTCGTGCTGGCCGCGCAGAAGCCCGTGCCGCGCTACGCCTTCTGGCTCGACAAGCGCGGCATGCTGAAGGACGGTCTTGCAGAGGCGAAGCGGGCGCTGCACGTCAATGCGCTCGCGCCGCAGGTCGCCGCCTGGCTCGAGGCCGACCTCGTCGAAGACGGGAACGACACGGCAGCACTCAATGCGCTGATCGCCCTGGCTGAAACGGCCGGCGATCCGGCCTCGCCGGCATTGCGCGCATGGCTCGAGAAACGCGCCCCGGCGGTTGCCGGCGGTCATCCCGAAAAATTCGTCGCCGAGGCGCTGGAGGCGATCCGCCAGGCCGGCGGCCTTGCCGTCGACCGCGCCTATGTCGAGGCCGCACGCCGACGCATCGCCTACCGGGAAAGCCTGACGTGAGCGTGGGTGCGCGACTCAGGAAGCGTTTGCGGGTGCTGCGCCGCCCGGGCGTCATCCTGACGCTCGTCGTGCTGTTTCTAGCGCTCGTCGTCTGGTTCATCGGCCCGCTCATCGCTTTCGGCGACATGCGCCCGCTGGGATCGTCCAGCGCCCGTCTTGCCATGCTCCTCCTGCTGGCGCTCGTCTGGGGCGGCGTCGGTTTCCTGATGCGCACCAAGCGGTCCAGCGAAGAGGCCGCGCTGCTTGCGGCCCTGCGCAAGCAGGAAGAGGAAGCGACTGCAAAATCCGACAGGGCCACGGCAGAGGCCGAAGCCGAGATATCCGCGTTCCGCGAGGCGGCCGGCCGGGCCATGGGCCTCCTGCGGCGCGGCCACGGCGACCTCTTCGTCAGCGCGCGCTACGCGCTGCCCTGGTACATGCTGCTCGGCGCCGACGGCGCGGGCAAGACCTCGCTGGTGCGCGCCAGCGGCCTGACGCTGCCCTTCGAGGGCGACGGCGCGGTGGAGGCCCCCTCCGCCCGCTTCCACATCAGCGACCAGGCGATGCTGGTGGAATTTTCCGGCCGGCTCACCGGCAGCGAGGAGCCGCAGGCCCGCCAGCTCTGGCTCCAGGCGCTGCAGCATATCCGCAGCCTACGGTCGCGCCAGCCGGTCAACGGCATCCTCGTCGCGGTCAGCGTCGACGAGCTCCTGGCCATGCTGCCGGAAGAGGCGGTCGCCTATGCCACGGCCATTCGCCAGCGGCTCGACGAGGCGGTGCAGCGCCTGCGCGCCAACGCACCGGTCTATATCGTCGTGACGAAGCTCGACCGGATCGTCGGCTTCGAGGAGCTTTTCGAGGACCTGACGACCGAAGAGCGCGCGGCCGCCTTTGGCCTGCCGATCGCGCCGGATCTCGGCGGCGATGCGCGCGGGCCGGCAGAAGCCCTCGACAAGGGGTTTGCCGGCCTCGTCGAGCGGATCATGCAGCGCCAGTTCGTCTGCCTGCAGGAAGAGCCCGACGAGATGCGCCGCCGCCGGGCCTTCGAGTTTCCCGCACAGTTCGCGCTGCTGCGTGAGCGCATCCAGCCCTTCGTGCAGCAGCTTGCCACCCAGCACCGCTTCGGCACCGCCACGAACATGCGCGGCGTCTTCTTCGTCTCCTGCCGGCAGGACGGCGACAATGTCGATGCGCTGGCCGGCTCGCTCGCGCCGGTCTTCGGGCGCAGCGCGGCGGCGCTGTCGCTGGCACCCGATCCGGGCATGCGGCGCGTGCGGCCCTTCTTCCTCTACGGGCTCTTCCGCAAGGCCATCCTGCCGGAGGCCGATCTTGGCGGGCTGACGCGGCCGGCGCTCGCGGCGGCGCGGTTCAAGGATCTGGCGATCAACGCCGTCCTCTGCCTTGCCGCCTTCGCGGCGCTCGCCTTCTGGTGGTTCGGCTTTTCCGACGGGCGCGCCTATGTCGCCGGCGTCACCGGCCAGACCACCGCGGCCCGCGGCGAGATCGCCGAGGCCGTGCCGGGCGGCACGCTCTCCATGCGCTTCGAGCCGGTCCTGGCGGTGCTCGACCGGCTTGCCGCGCTCAGCGAGGCCGAACCGCGCGGCGCGACCTTCGGCCTCTACAGCCCCGATCCTGTGCAGGGCGAGGCGCGCAAGGCCTATGACAAGGCGCTTGCCAACCTGTTCTTCCCCTTCGTCTGGCAATATCTGCGTCAGGGCCTCGAGAACCCCGCCACACCCGCGGCACTGCGCTTCACCCAGCTGAAGTTCTACCTGATGCTGACCGGCGAGCGTCCGCCGGGCCGCGAGACGGCAGCGCTGCTCGGCCCGGACTTTGCCGCCAACTGGATGCTCTACGACCGCAGCGACGCGGTGGACCGGCGCATTGCCGAGCATTTCTCCGAACTCGCATCCGTTGCGATCCCGGCGCCGGCGGCCGATGTCGTGCTGATCGAGAAGGCGAGGGCGGACATCACCAATTACAGCCTCGCCCGGCTTGCCTACGACCAGGCGCTGACGCTGCCCGACGTTGCGGCGATGGCCATGTGGCGGCCGGTCGACCATATGGGGCTTTCCGGTCCCGAGGCGCTGGCGCGGGTGAGCGGGGCAAGCTTCTTCGACGGTATCGAGGGCATCTACACGAAGAACGGCCTCGGCGTGATGATGCGCGCTTCGGCAGAGGCCGCGAGCACGCTTGCCGACGATCTCTGGGTGATGGGCCGGCCCGATACCGCGCTCGACCGCGAGCGCGAGACCGGCCGCATCCGTGACGGCCTCGCCGATCTCTACCGTGTCACCTACATGAGCCGCTGGGACAGCCTGATCGCCGACCTCGGCATTTCCGGCGAGACCGACGCGCGCCGTCTTGCCGATGCGGTGGCCATCGTCGCCGGCAACCCTTCGCCGGCGAAGGAGCTTTTCGTCGCCATCGCCGCGGAGGTGGATCTCCAGGACCTGTCGACGACGGCGGCAAGCGCCGTCGAGGCACTGGCGGCCGAGCGGCTTTCGCAGGTGACGAAGACCGTGCGGGCGCCGCGCCGCGTCGTCAACGTGCCGCAATCGGTCAGCGATCATTTCAGGGCCTTCCGTCTCGCGGTCGTGCCGGCGGCGGAGGGACAGCAGTCGCAAGTCGACGATATGCTGGCCGCGCTCGAACCGCTCTATCGCCAGCTGAACCACGTGGCAGCCGGCGGCGACGTGCTGGAGCTCGGCGCCGAACCGCAGACGATCCTCAGCCAGCTCACCGACCGCAACGGCAAGCTCCCGGCAAACCTGCAGCCCTTCTTCGCCCGCATCCTCACCCAGGTGGGCGCGGTGACGGGCGGCAGTTCGCGTGAGCGGCTGAAGGAGATCTGGACCTCGACCATCCTGCCGCTGTGCACCGCCACGACTGTCGGCCGCTACCCCTTCGACCGGGAGAGCATCAACGACGCCTCGCTCGACGACTTTTCCCGGCTGCTCGGTCCGCAAGGCGCGATCGCCGGTTTCCGCGACACCTATCTGAAGCCCTATATCGACCGGACGACGAAGCCCTGGCGCTGGAAAAGCGGCCAGCAATTCGGCCTCGGCTTCCCCGATGAGGTCCTCGCCGCCTTCGAAAAGGCCGACGACATCACGACCGTCTTCTTTGCCGGGCAGGAGAAGCCGAATGTCGACTTCACCGTGGAAGTCGGCAAGCTGGACATGACGGCCCGCGCCTTCCTCATCGATATCGGCGGCAAGGTGGCGAGCTACACGCACGGACCGCCGGCGGGCACGCAATATCTCTGGCCGCCGGAGAACCTGGTGGCGGGCGCGTCCATGTCCATGACGCCCGAGGTTGCCGGCCAGCGAAACATCCTGACGGAGCAGGGCGCCTGGGCGCTCTTCCGCCTTTTCGACCAGGGCCGCAAGATCGAGAAAAACCCGACGGACGTCGTCACCTACCAGTTCCGCCTCGGCAGCCGCGCCGTCCTGATGCGCCTCACCGCCCCCGCCACGCGCAACCCCTTCGCGCGCGACGTCCTCTCCCCGTTCGCGTGCCCGACGCTATGAGACACCGTCCGCCTTTCCTTGACAGCATGAAACGGAGTGCGCCAATGTCCGCACAACCATCGCGATATGCCCGTTTCCAATCGCCAAGGGGCCTCCATGTCGGATGATCTGCTTGTCCACTACAACCGCGAACTGCTGAGCATCCGCCGGGCTGCGGCGGCCTTTGCGGCCGAAAACCCGCGCATCGCGGGCCGGCTGCGCCTGTCCGAGGACGCGATCGAGGATCCGCATGTCGGCCGGCTCATCGAGGCTTTCGCCTATCTCACCGCCCGCGTGCGGCAGAAGATGGACGACGATTTCCCTGAGCTGACCAATGCCATGCTCGGCATCCTCTATCCGCATTTCGACCGGCCGATCCCGTCCATGTCGATCCTCCAGCTCGATCCGAAGGCGGAGCTGGCAGAGCCCTATCCCGTCCCGTCGGGCACGCTGCTCGACACCGAGCCGGTCGATGGCGAGCGCTGCCGGTTCAGCACCTGCTCGGATGTCACGCTGCATCCGATCGTCGTGCGCGCGGCCACGCTCACCGGCCGCCCGATCACCGCGCCGGAAACGCCGCAGGCGCACAATGCGGCGGGCTGCCTGCGCCTGACGCTGGAAATGGCGGGTGAGGACCAGAGTTTTTCGACCTACAATCCCGGGCGCCTGCGCTTTTTCCTCCGGGGCCAGCCGCAGCTCGTCTATCCGCTCTACGAACTCCTGCTCAACGACGTGGTCGCGATCGCCTTTGCCGAAGGCGCCAGCGACCGCAGCCCGGCAATGCTGGATGCCGACGCTCTTTCGCCGGGCGGCTTCGGCCCGCACGAGAGCATGCTGCCCTATCCGCAGGCCTCGCATCCGGCCTACCGGCTTCTGACCGAGTATTTCGCCTTCCCCGAAAAATTCCTGTTCGTCGATCTCGAATTCCCGGAGGCCGGGCGCCTTGCCGGCAAGGGGCGCACGCTCGACGTCTTCCTCTATCTCAACCGTGCCGCGCCCAGCCTGGAGCGCTCGTTGACGGCGGCCGCCTTCGCGCTCGGCTGCACGCCGATCGTCAACCTGTTCCCCCAGACCGCCGAGCCGATCAAGCTCGACAGGACTGTCACCGAATACCGCGTCGTGCCGGACAGCCGGCGGCTGAATGCGCTGGAGGTCTACAGCATCGAGGCCGTTGCCACCGTGAATGCCGAGGGGGACGCGAGGACGCTGTCGCCGTTCTACGGCATCCGCCACGGCGTCGATGCCGACGAGGTCCGCGGCGAGGAGAAGGCGGCAGCCTGGTGGCTCTCGCACCGCCGGCCGGCCGAGGAGGAGAACCCGGGCAGCGAGGTCTTCCTGTCGCTCTCCGATCCCGAATTCAACCCGAAGAGCCTTGCCGACGACGTCCTGTCGGTGGAAACGCTCTGCCTCAACCGCAACCGGCCGGAGCGGCTGCCCTTCGGCGGCGGCCAGCCGCAATTGCGGATGGTCGAGCCGGTGCCGATGGTGAAGGGCATGCGGCTGCTGACGGTGCCGACCGCGACGATCCGCCCGCATTACGGCCAGGGCGGGCGCTGGCGGCTCATCTCGCATCTGGCGCTCAACCATCTTTCGCTCGTTTCCGATGGCGGGGTGGAAGCGCTGAAGGAAATCCTGCTGCTCTACGATTTCCGCAACTCGGCCGAAACGCGGGCATTGATCGACGGCATCACGGCGCTCTCCTCGCAAAGCGGCACGGCGCGGGTGCGCAGCTTCGGCCAGAGCGCCTTCTGCCGCGGCGTCGACGTGACGATGACCTTCGAGGAAGGCAATTTCTCTGGTAACGGCGTATTCCTCATGGCGAGCATCATCGAGCGTTTCCTCGGCCTCTATGCAAGCGTCAATTCATTCTCACGGCTCACCGCCCTCGTTCGGGGGCGAAGCGGAAAGCTGAAGACATGGCCGGCACGGGCAGGCGATCGAATTCTTCTCTAGTCGCCCGCGCCTTCGACGGGCCGCAGGCGTTCGAACTCTTCCAGATGATCCGCATCCTGGAAGCGCTTGGCGCGGAGGAGGGGCACGACACCGCGCACCGGCCGGTCGATCCGGTCGGGCAGGGGGTGGATCCCGAGCGGGCGGCCGTGAAGATCCGTTCGTCGGTGCCGCTCGGCTTCGCCTCGGCGGAGGTGCTTTCCGTGCGCCGACCGCGCAGCGGCGGACCTGTCGAGATGACGCAGACGCTGGTCGGCCTGACCGGCCCCTCGGGCGTGCTGCCGCATGCCATGAGCGAGCTCGTGCAGATGAGCGTGCGCGAACGCAATTTTGCCCTGCGCGAGTTCTTCGACGTCTTCAACAACCGGCTTTCTGGCTTGCTCTACAATGCCTGGGCCAAGTATCGCCCGGCGATCGAGCGCGAGCGGGCGGCGCAGCTTTCGACCGCCGCCCCCATCGACCACGCGCTGAAATCCCTTGTCGGCCTCGGCCTGCCGGCGATGACCGACCGCACCCGGGTGGGCGACCACACCTTCGTCTTCTTCGGCGGGCTTCTTGCCCGGCAGGGCCGCTCGGCGGTGGCAATCGAGCAGGCACTCGCCGGCGCGCTCGGGCACACGCTGCGCGTCGAGCAGTTCGCCGGCGAATGGTATCCGATCGCCCCGTCCGACCGCACGCAACTGCCCGACCGCACCCGGCCGCGCGGCGCCTTCGCGCGCCTCGGCGACGATGCGGTGATCGGCACGAAGACCTTCGACATCCAGTCCACGGTCACGCTGCGCGTGGAGGGGCTGGACTATCCGGCCTTCCGATCGCTGCTGCCGGACGGCAGCCGGGCACGGCTACTCACCGACCTTGCCGCCAGCGCGCTCGGCGCCGACAAGATGTTCAACATCCGCCTGGAGCTGAAACCCGACCATGTGCCGGCGCTGCGGCTCGGCGGGCAGCGCGAGGACGCCAAAGCGAGCAGGCTCGGCTGGAACACCTGGCTCCAGCCGGCACGCCCGCGCCAGCAGCCGGCCGCCGTCCAGTTCCGCCCGCCGCCGCATCTGCGCTGAAAGACGTTCCCGGCAGAGCTGCGCAGCGGTTTTGCGGAAAAACAGAAGACTGGCGCACCTGTCGTTCCCGCGCCGCCCGCGTATCCCTATTGATATTGCTCGAGCATAGGATTTCATCATGAATGACTGGACCCACGGCTACGTTTCCGACATCGAATATCTCCCCGGCTTCTATATCGAGCAGACGCCGGCGCATCTGGACGTGGCCTGCCTCCTGCGCGGCATCGAGCCGCCGGTGGAGGAGGGGGCGCCCTTCGCCTATTGCGAACTGGGATGCGGGGTCGGCGAAACGGCGCTGACGATCGCCGCGGCCAACCCGCAGGCCGACGTCTGGGGTTTCGATTTCAATCCGGCGCATATCGCACGCGGGCGCTCGCTCGCCGCGGCCGGTTCCGTCGGCAACATCCGCCTGGAGGAGGCCTCCTTCGAGGATCTGGCCCATGGCCGGCAACCGGGCCTGCCGATGTTCGACTATATCACACTGCATGGCGTCTGGAGCTGGGTCAGCGCGGAGAACCGCCGCCATATCGTCGATTTCGCCGCCCGTCATCTGAAGCCCGGCGGGCTCCTCTATGTCACCTACAATGCCCTGCCGCGCTGGACCGCTTCCATGCCGATGCAGCGCCTCGTCAGCCTCGCCGCCGCGCATGACAGCGAGCGCAGCGACCGGCGCGTGCTGCGGGCGCTGGACATGGCTCGCGCCTTCTCCGAGGCCGGCGCCGACCTGATCCCGGCGGAAATGCTCGACCGGCTGGACAAGGAGCGGGCGGAGGGAACCGCCTATCTCAGCCACGAATATCTCAACGCACACTGGTCGCCCTGCTACCAGATCGACGTGGCGCAGGATCTGGCAGCGGCCAAGCTGTCCTTCGTCGCCGCAGCCAATCTCTTCGAGAACTATCCGGACCTCTGCACGACCGACGCCCAGCGGCGTCTCATCGAGGGCTTCCCCGCCGCCCATGCGGAAACCGCGCGGGACTTCTTCCTTGCCCGCAGCTTCCGGCGCGACATCTATATGCGCGGGCCCCGGCCGATCGCCGCCCGGCGGCTGGAAAAGCGGCTGGCGGCCCGCAGGCTCGCCCTCGTCGTGCCACCCTCCGCGATCAAGCTTTCCGTGAAGGTGCCGGTCGGCGAGGCAACGCTGAACGAGAGCTTCTACGGCCCGGCCCTTGCCGCCCTCGCCGAAGGCCCCATGACGATCGGCGCGCTCAGGAGCCTGCCGGAAGCGGACGGCTCGTCCGCCACGGAGCGTGAGGTACTGGGCATGCTGATCGGCTCCCGCCAGGCGATGGCCCTGCCGAATGCGGTGACGGAGGAGAGCGTCGCAGCGGTGCGGCGCTACAACCGCGCCCATCTCAGGATCTGCTCCGACGAGGGCCGCGCCGTCTGCGCGCTCGCGGCGGCGGGGATCGGCTCCGGCATCACGGTGCGCCTGTTCGAAATGCTGGCCTACGAAGTGCTGCTCGACGGCGTCGAGGCGGAGGCCGGCGCGGTGACGGCGGCCATCCACGCCCTGCTGGCGGCGCGCGGCGACCGGCTGCGCAACGAGGGCGTCCCGATCGAGGACGAGGGGGAGGCGCTGCGTGTCATCCGGGAAAATGTCGACCTGATCCTGACCGTCGCCCTGCCGATGTGGCGACGCATCGGCGCGATCTAGGCCGATGGGCGCACCGCCCCCGGTCAGCGAAGCCGTCCTGCGCGGGCAGGGTCCCGTGCGGGTCTACCGCGCGCAGATCGGGGCGGCGCCCGTCATCGTCAAGCGTCTCGTCGGGGACGGGGATGCCGTGACGCTCCGGCGTTTCGAGCGCGAGCGGCGGATCACCCGGCTGCTGGTACATCCCTCGCTGCCGCAGCTCGTGGCGGAGGGCGAGGACTGGATTGCCTTCAAGATGCTGGGGAAGGCGCTTTGCGAACCCGATGTGGCGGCGCGCTACGCGGATCCGGCCGCCCTCCGCCCGCTGCTCGCCAGGCTTGCCGCTGCGCTCGCCTTCGCCCATGCGCGCGGCGTCGTCCACCGCGACGTGAAGCCGGCGCACGTGCTCTTCGACGGCGGAACGCCAGTGCTCATCGATTTCGGCATTGCCGGTACGCCCGGCGATGACCTGCAGCGAGCGGAACTGTCCGGTTCGCCCGCCTGGATGGCGCCGGAACAGCTTGCCGGCGAACCGGCCGGCCCGACGGCCGACATCTGGTCGCTCGCGGCGCTCGGCCTGTTCCTGCTGACGGGGGAAAAGCCCTATGAAGGCGAGGCGGAGGCGGTGCTGCGCCGCCGGCGGGCGGGCGAGCCGCCGGCTTTCGTCGTCTCCGCGGCCCTGGAACGGGAGGACCCCGCTCTGCTCGGCGTGCTGATGGCGGGGATCGGTGCGGCGGACCGGCCGACGGCGGCGGAGTTCCTGCGGATTCTAGAGGTCACCTGCCCCTCACCCTGACCCTCTCCCGGCAGGCGGATGAGGGGCGCTCCGCCCCTCCATCCTCAGGCGATGACCAGATTGACTGCCGGATGCAGCTTCTTCAGGTTCGGCAGGGACTTGGACTGCCACGGGATCTGCGTGCTGCCTTTGACCATGAGGCCGATGCCCGGCTGCTTGCGCACGTCGATGGTGAATTTGGCGAGCAGGTTGATGCCGGAGCTGTTGAGGAATTCCAGCCCCGACAGATCGAGCGTGATGGTTTCCGGCTTCTCGGTCAGCACCTGCTGCATCAGTTCCAGGATCGGGGCATAGGCCTCCGTGCCGGAAAGGCGCATCGTGCCCTCGTAATGGATCGCAGAACCCTCGCTCCAGACACGGTATTCGTTCGTCTTGATTTCCATTTTGTACAATAAACTCCCGGTATGTCTGCTCAAACGATGTCGAGGGCGGCGTAGGTGTCGAGGCGCATCGCGTCCGGTACTGCCGCTGGTTGGAAACGCCAGCCGAGACGCGCGCCATAGTCGCTCATTAGGGTGAGCAGGCCAAGTCCCGAGCCGCTCGAATTCATGTTCTCCGCATTTTCTTCGATGCGTTCGATGAGGAGTTCACCCGGGTCACGGGTCGTCAGTTCGGCAAGGAGCGCCTGGAACCTGCCGGCCGTCTCCTGGGTGACGAGGTTGCTGATGCGGATCTCGAAGCAGCTGCCGTCGAGCGAGGCCTCCAGCGTGATGCCGTCGCCATGGCGGAACTTCACCGCATTCTCGAGCAGTTCGTTGGCGAGATAGCCGATGCTGTGGCGCGCCTCGTTGTAATCGCCGCCCTCGTCCCGCCGCCGCAGGGCGAAGAAGTCGCCGAGGAATTCCGACGTAACGCCGCAATGCTGCCAGGCAAGGTCGAGCGGCCCGTCGGCAAGACGGATGCGGTTCTTCAGCGCCCCGGCGCCGTTGGTGAATTCCACCTGTCCGAATGTGGCTTCCATGACGTTACCTGTGTTTCATGACGACGAGCGTGATGTCGTCGTGGATCTTCTGGGTGCCGATATGTGCCATGAGGTCGGCAATGATGCCGTCCTTGATCGCGTCGGCGTCCTTGCGGCGATGGCGCTTGGCGCTCTCGCACAGCCGATCGAAGCCGAAGAGTTCGCCCGCCGGGCTTTCCGCCTCAGTCACGCCGTCCGTGTGCAACACGATGACGTCGCCGGAATCGAACGGGAATTCATGCGTGTCGACGAAGGGTCCGATGTCGCTTTCCAGGCCGATCGGGAAACCAAGATCGACCGTGTCGATACGCTCGACCTCATCGTTGTCGCGCAGGACCAGCACCTCCTCGTGCTGGCCGGACAGCGTGATCTTGCGATCCTCGTAGTCGAGGAAGGCAAGCGAGAGGTGCTTGTCGGTCTTGGTGCGCTGGATGTTCTTGAAGACGGCGCGGTTCAGCACTTCAAGGAATTCGCGCGGATCCTCGTCGCCCTGCTCCTGAAGGGCGCGCGCAACCGACTGTACCATCAGCATGAGCACGCCGCTTTCGAGACCGTGGCCCGTCACGTCGCCGATGCCGACCTTCATGCGGCCCTGATCGTGCAGCACGTCGAAATAGTCGCCGCCCACCTCGTCGGCCGGCTCCATGTAGCCGGAGACGTCGATACCCTTGATCTCGTCGAGTTCGTCGCGTTTCGGCAGCACCATCATCTGGATGTGCCGGGCGACATCGAGCTCGGCGCCGAGGCGCAGGTTCTCGCTCTTCAGCTTGGCGTTCAGCGCGTTGATCTCGCCATTGGCCGTTTCGAGCGCCTTGGTGCGTTCGGCAACGAGGTTTTCAAGGTTTTCCGTGTGGTAGCTGATCTCCTCCGCCATGCGGTTGAAGGCGACGCCCACGGCGGCCACCTCGTCGCGCGCGGGAATGGCGACACGCACGGAATAGTCCTTGTTCTGGAGGCGCTGGGCGGCATCCGCCAGCGCCCGCAGACCGGCGGTAATGCGGCCGGAAATCGCGAAGACGGCGCTGAGAACGACGAGCAGCGACAGGATGACGGTCCCGACCTGCCAGGTCACGACCTGGCGCGTCTCGGCCGAAATGCCGTCCTTGGCCGCGATCAGCGAGGCATAGATCTCCCGCTCGGGCACCATGAAGCCGAGCGACATGACCTCGCGGGTGACGGGCACCTTGCCGGTATAGAGGTTTTCCGCGTTGAGCTGCTTGAGGAGCACGACATAGGGCACGTCCTCGCCGTTTTCCTTCAGCGTCAGCGTGGTAAGCACGGTCTCCGGGCTGGATGGCATGGCGAGCCCGGCAATGGCCGCCTGGCTGCTGTGCGCAAGCCGCCGGTCGAAGCCGCTCTCGTTGTTGATCTTGACACCCAGCGTCTTCTCGCCGTCCTCGGTGACGGCAAGCACGTTGCCGTTCGACATCGAGAGGAAGGCGAAGCCCGTCTCGGCGATCTTCACGCTCTTGACGATGTCGGCGAGCTGGTCGAGCGTCAGGTCGACGCCGACGATGCCGTTGAGGTCCTTGCGGTCGGGCGTCGTCAGCGGCTGGAAGAAGCTGACGATGATCTTTCCGGTAATGCCGTCGAGATAGGGAGACAGCATGGTGATGGGACTGTCGACCGGGCGCTCCGACGGTTTCGCCAGCCAGGTTTCCCAGGTCTCGTAGAGGCCGGGGAAATAGAAATCCCACCAGTTCGTCTCGTTGTGGCCGGGATAGACCTTGTCGAAGACGGAGCCCTGGTCGTTGTAGGGCGTCGACCGCAGGATCGGGTTGGCGCGCGGGCCGATATAGTACATCTGCAGCTTCGGCGGGCCGGCGGACAGGAAGCTCGGGCCGACGAGGTTGAAGGCGGCGCTTTCGCGCACGGTCTTCATCGCATCCGGCGTCGGCTGCTTGTTCTCGTCGAGCAGATAGCCCCAGACGGTGACGGCGGAAGCCTCGCCCGGCTGGTTCTGCCACCAGTTGCCGGTCTCGTTATAGGCGAGCGGGGTGGTCACGCCGTCGGTTTGCAGCTGCTGGCCGAGCTTGTCGGAAAGCGCGGGATTGTCGATGAACGTCTGCATCGATCCCGCAAGGCCGCTCACCTCGGAATGGTAGCGGTCGAGCAGCAGGTCCGTGCGCTCGACGGTCGTCGCGATATAGTTTTGCAGGTATTCGATATTCGCCTTTTCGAGACCGCGACCGACCTCGTCCATGGCGTTGGTGGAAAGGCGGTTGACGTTCCACAGCGCAATGCCGCCGGCGACCAGGAGGTCCACCAGCACGGCGCCGCCGACGACGAGCACGAATTTCGCGCGGAACGAGGTCAGCGAGAAGCCCCAGCGCGAGGGCGGCGTTTCGGCAAAATCGCTCATTGCGGCTTGCGTCCCGACGCGACCCAGACGGGCCAGCCGGCATACCCGCCGGGGTGAAGGGCAGCAGCGATATGATCCTCGAAACCTCGGCGGAACTTCTCCACGAAGGCCGCGTCGTCACCGCGCTTCTCGCACATGCCGCCGGCGAACATTTCCTCCCAGGCCATGACCATGTCGGCGAAGGCCTGCGCGTCACCGTCCCGGTTGGTCACCATGAAGCTTTCGATGCGGATGTCCTCGAGGCCGGCGCGCTGCAGGGCCTGGTAGCTCTTCGGGCCGAATTCGAGATCCATGTCGAAATCGGCAAAGAGCTTCGACAGCTGGTCATAGGTCCACTGGATCGACGGGCCGCGCGGTTCGCCGAGGCACTGGGAGATCTTCTCGTTGGTGACATAGACGCGCCCGCCGGGCTTGCAGATGCGCACCAGCTCCTCGACGATCATCTCGGGCTTGTTGAAGATCTGCAGCGCATGGCGGCAGGAGACGAAGTCGAACTGGCCGTCCTCCAGCAGCATTTCGGCCGCATCGCCATAGATGTATTCGATGCCGCCGATATCGAATTCGCTGGCGACCTGGCGCGCATAGGCAAGGCTCGACTTCGAATGGTCGAGCGCCACGATGCGCGACGGGGAGAACTCCTTGGCGACCAGCACGGCGAAATCGCCGATGCCGCAGCAGATGTCCGCCATGGTCATGCCCGGGGCAAGGCCGTGACGCGGCAGGATGGAGCGCTCGTGTTTCCAGGTCAGCTTGGTTTGCGTGCGCAGCACCGGCACGAAGCCGCCCTCTTCCAGGAAGGCCTGGCCCGGGTAGAATTCGCTGTCATATTCCTCGACGAGGATGCGCGGGTTCTTGGCCGTCAGCGCGCCGAACTTCTTCGTCGACCAGCCGATGACGCTCGACGTGACGATGGAGATCTTGAGCTCCGGCCGCTCCTCGGCCGCCTTCAGCAGCGCGCCGGCCAGCGCGTGGAACGCCACGTTGTTGAGGCGCACGAGGCGCTTGACGTTGACGTAGAAGGTGCCGCGGATCGACGCGATCGATTTTTCGATGAGGCGGACGCATGCCTCCATCTCGGCAGCGCGCTCGGGGCGCATCGAGCCGGACAGCGCGAACTCCTGATTGTTTTCGTCAAAGGAGACCTTGTAGGTCTGGACAAGCGAATCGGCGATCATGCGACAGTTGCCTCCAGCGTGAGTTCGGCAATGAGACGGATGGCATCTCCGTCGGCGGGTTCGATGGAAAAGCGGGCGGCATAGTCGACGGCCAGCTCCAGGAGGCCGATATTCGGCTGCAGCGGGCCTTCTGTGAAGAGGGCACTGTGATACCGCGCGGCGACGTCGCCTTCGTTCAGGACATCGACGGCCTGCCGATAGAAACCGGCCGTTTGCGCATCGGCAGGGATGGTCAGGATGATGCGGTCGCTGGCGCCCTTGCGGGAAACCGCGCAGACGAAGCTGCCGGTCGGCGCGTGCAGGCGATAGACCGTTTCCAGAAGCTCGTTGAGGGCCGAAGAGAACAGGTTGGAATAGAGCAGCGAGTCGCTTCGATTGTGGCTGATCATGCGGGCGAAATAGGTCGACAGCCGGTCGCAATAGGCCCAGTTGGACGCAAAGCCACCCATGTCCATGTCAAACTCCAGAAGCAGGACATGATCGTCCGCTCCCGTCTGCACTGCTCGAAGATCCATTCGCCCCAGCCTCATGATGTCGTAAGCGGGAGCGGCGGCCGCGCGCTTACCTATCTTTCGGGAAATTCCTAGACTATGTAATGTCCGAAGTGCGGGCGATGCGCGGGGGCTGCCAGCGGAGACCGGCACGCGCGATATGATATCGGTAGTTGCGCCGCCCCCTCCGAACGTGTGAGGAGCTTTCCATACAATCATGAAGGATTCGTCAAACTTGTCTGCCGCTTCTTCAGTACCTTTCACGGATGGCGACGCTGCGGAACTCGCCCGGCTGCGCCTCGATTTCGCACAACTGGAGGCAGAATACGACGATCTGAAGCTGCTCTACGAGGCCATGATCGAACATGGCGAGGCCGTCGAGGACCAACTGGCCGAGCAGAACCTGCTCCTGGAGCGCACGCAGGCGCGGCTCGACGAGGAGCTGAACGATGCCGGCCGCTACGTCTTCTCCATCCTGCCCGACAAGCGCACCGAAGCGCCCGCGACCGACTGGCTGCTGGTGCCCTCCACCGAGCTCGGCGGCGATTCCTTCGGCTACCACCGCATCGACGACGATCATTTCGCCATCTACCTGCTGGATGTCTGCGGCCACGGCGTCGGCGCGGCGCTGCTCTCCGTCACCGTCATCAACGTGCTGCGCGCTTCCGCACTGACGGGCGCGGATTTTCGTGATCCGTCAACGGTGCTGAAGGCGCTCAACAACACGTTTCCGATGGAAAAACAGAACAATATGTTCTTCACCATCTGGTACGGCGTCTACAAGGCGAGCACCGGCGAACTGCGCTATGCGACCGGCGGCCACCCGCCATCGATCCTCCTGCGCGGGCCGGGCCGCCCCGCGGGCACACCCTCCCGCGAACTGCTCATCACCGTTGGTGGCGTGGCGATCGGCGCGCTGCCCGACATGGACTACGACAGCGACGTCACCCAAATCTTCCCGGGCGACAGGCTGCTCGTCATCAGCGATGGAACATTTGAGGTGGATGGGCCCGACGAGGAGATGCTGAGCGTCGAGGCGCTCGCCGAACACGCCGAGGCCCATGCCAGCGGTCCGAAGGACATCCTCGCCTGGGTGAAATCCTTCAATGGCACCGGGCCGCTGCCGGACGATTTCTCCCTGCTGGAGATCCGCTTCTAGGCGGCTTGCCATCACGCGATCGTGTTCGCGACGAGGTCGCAGATCGCCCCTCATCTGCCTGCCGGCACCTTCTCCCCGCAAGCGGGGCGACGGGAATGGGCAGATCCGGTTTCCCGGGATTCACAACCCAGCACAGGACAGGTCCCCTCTCCCCGCCTGCGGGGAGAGGGTTAGGGTGAGGGGCCATAGCAGAGGGCGACGCCCGCGCTTCGCTCCATGATTTGCCGATTGCCGGTCAGCGGAATTCCGCTATCTTTCCATCATCGTAACGCCGGTTCGGCGGGCGCAGGGGAGGACGGCGATGCGTGCGTTCGTGAAAGGCGGCCTTGCCGCGCTGTTGATGTCGGCCCTTGCTGGCGGTGCTTTCGCTGCCGAGGCCGGCCCGGCAGACCTTGCCATCGCCCAAAGCCTTGCCACCATGCTGCAATCGGCGCGTGCGGTCATTTCCACCAACCAGGAGCGCATCAACGACCCCGCGCTGGGCGACAAGGGTCTTTCGGGCGCGGCCGTGCTGGAAAAGGCCATCGCCAACTACCGCCAGGCCACCGGCCGGGATCCGAACACCATCGATCCCGCCTCCTATGAAGGACGGCTCATCCGGGCGCAGATGGACGCGGTGGTTGAGGTGATGGACACCAACCAGGAGACGATCAACGCCAAGGGCAAGGGCTTCAAGGGGTTCATACCCGCCACCTTCACGCGCCTCGTTAACGAGGCCTTCGAGGCGCGTGCCGGCAAGGAGGCAAGCATGAAATTCACCGCGCCCCCCGTGCTGATCCGCAACCGCAAGGCCCGGCCGGACGCCTTCGAGGCCGCGGCGATCCGCGACTATCTCGAAAAGGCCGACTGGCCGAAGGGCCAGATCTATTCGGCCATGGTTTCCGAGGAGGGGCAGGAGAGGGCGCGCGTCATGGTGCCAGAGTACTACGTGCCCTCCTGTCTGACCTGTCACGGCGATCCGGCAGGCGAACTGGACGTGACCGGCTATCCGAAGGAGGGCGCCCATGAGGGCGATCTCGGCGGGGTGATCAGCATCGGGCTCATCCCGCAATGAGCCGTTCGCCCGCGTCGTTCCTCTCGCTGCGGCGCCTGTCGATCCGGGTGCGGCTTGTCCTCCTGGCGGCGGTGCTGCTGTTTGCGACCATCGGCAGCAGCCTCTTCACCCGCAGCGAACTCTCCGAAGCCCTCGAATCGGGCGAGGAAGCCAATCGCATCGCCGAGATCATCGTCCTGTCGGACGACGTGCGCGCCGCCTTCAACAGCCTGCGCTACTGGCAGGCCGACCTTTCCGTCAGCCTGCTGACGCTGGCCGAAACCCGTGCCGGCGAGGCCCGCACGCGCCTAGGCGAACGGCTCGACCGGCTGGCGGAACATCGGCCGGCCGAGGCCGAGGCGATCCGTCAGGAGGTCGCCCGCTTCGACGATCTCGCAACCCAGGCCGTCGATGCCTATACCGACGACCAGCGCGTCATCGGCAACACCCATTTCGCCGAGGCGCGGCGCTACGGCATCAGCGTGGACGAGCATCTGACGGCCCTCCAGGGCTTGCTTTCACGCCAGGCCACGGCAGCGCGGGCGAACATCCTGCGGCAGTTCGAGCGGGCAGCCAATGTCGCCTCTCTGCTCTCGATCGCCGCCGTCGTCATCGGCGCGGTGCTGACCATCGTCATCCTCGGCTCGATCCTCAAACCGCTCGGCGAGATCGTTGCGGCCGTGCGCGGCCTGACGGCGGGCGATGCGGATGTCGCCGTGCCTGCGGCGGCCGCCGACGAACTCGGCAAGGTGAGCGCGGCCCTGCAGCTTCTGAAGGAAGGGCAGGCGGAGCGGGCGCGACTGACGCAGGAGGCCGAGCATCAACGCCGGACGCTCATCGATGCCATCGAGAGCATCGCGGAAGGTTTCACCCTTTATGGACCCGACGAGCGGCTGCTGATCGTCAACCAGCGCTTTCGCGACATGCATCCCGTGCACGACGCCATGGTGGCCGGCACCTCGACCTTCCGCGATGTCATCGAGGCGGGCGGGCGCCACGTCGTCGAACTCGACAAACCGTTCGACGAATGGTTCGCCACCCGGCTCGCCTCGCACGACCACAGCGCCACCCGCGTCACCCCCTTCCGGGACGGGCGCTGGATGCAGATCAGCGAGCGCCGCACCCACGAGGGCGGCTTCACCATCGTCTATGTCGACATCACCGAGCTGCGCCAGCGCCAGCAGGAGCTGGAGCTGGCCCGCGACGAGGCACAACGCGCCACGCAGGTGAAGTCCGAATTCCTCGCCAACATGAGCCACGAGCTGCGCACGCCGCTGAATGCCATCATCGGCTATGCGCAGATCCTGCAGGAGGACGCGGAGGATACCGGCCAGACCGATTTCCTGCCCGACCTCAAGAAGATCGAAAGCGCCGGCAACCACCTGCTCGGCCTCATCAACGGCATCCTCGACCTGTCGAAGATCGAGGCGGGACGCATGGAGGTCTATCGCGAGCGCTTCGATATCGGCGCCCTGACGCAGGACGTCGCGGCGCTGATCCGGCCGCTGGCCGCCAAGAACGACAATACCTTTGCCGTGGAGTGCCCGGCCGATATCGGCACGATCGAGACCGACGTCACCAAGGTCAAGCAGACCCTGCTCAACCTTCTCAGCAACGCCTGCAAATTCACCGAAAAGGGCACCGTCACGCTCACCGTCGCGCAGCAGGGCAAGGGTGCCGGCCGGCTCCTGTCGCTGACCGTCCGCGACACCGGCATCGGCATGAACGAGGAACAGCTCGGCCGCCTCTTCCAGGCGTTTTCCCAGGCCGACAGCTCGACCTCGCGCAAGTTCGGCGGCACCGGCCTCGGCCTTGCCATCAGCCGCAGCTTCGCCCAGATGCTCGGCGGCGACCTCACGGTGGAAAGCCGGCCGGGCGAAGGCTCGCGCTTCACCTTCATCCTGCCCGATCCTCAGGAGAACATGGCGGACGATGCGGAAGACGGCGAAGGCCTCCTCGGCGAGGAGGCGGGCCTTGCGGCAAGGCCGGAGCAGGCAGAGCGGCCCGCCGTGCTCGTCGTCGACGACGACGAGGCGTCGATGAACATCATCGGCTCGCATCTCAAGCGCGACGGCTACCGGGTGCTCTACGCCGGCACGGGCGAGCAGGCGCTGGACATGGCGCGCAAGCACCGTCCCGCCGCCATCACGCTCGACATCCTGATGCCGCAGATGGATGGCTGGTCTGTGCTCGTCGCGCTGAAATCCGATCCGGAACTGGCCGCCATCCCCGTCGTCATCGTCTCCATCAGCAACGAGAAGGCACTCGGCTTCACGCTCGGCGCCGCCGCCATGCTGGCAAAGCCCGTCGATCGCGGCGAGCTCAGCGATTTCATCGCGCGTCTGACCGGCGGCAGCCAGGGCGGCACGGTGCTGGTGGTGGAAGACGACCCGGCGACGCGTCTGCTCATGCAGCGCACCGTCGAACGGCTCGGGCGCAGCGTGGCGCTGACGGAGAACGGGCGTCAGGGCATGGCGTGGCTGGCCGCCAACCCGCCGCCGGTCGCCATCCTCCTCGATTTGCAGATGCCGGAAATGAACGGCTTCGAATTCCTCGCCGCCCTGCGCGAGCGGGAGGAATGGGATACGGTGCCGGTCCTCGTCGTCACCGCCAAGCATCTCAGCAATGCCGAACGGGACCTGCTCAGCGCCCGGGCGACGCAGATCATCGGCAAGGGCAAGGGTGCGCATGTCGAGCTCACGCAGGCGCTGCGCGAGGTCATCGTCACACGCACGCGAAAAACCGATCGGGAATTGACGCCATGACCAAGATCCTGCTGGTCGAAGACAACGAGATGAACCGCGACATGCTCTCCCGCCGGCTGGAGCGGAAAGGCTACGAGGTGATCCTCGCCGAGGATGGCGAACAGGCCGTGGTGCGGGCAGGAACGGATGCGCCGGACCTCGTGCTGATGGATATCGGCCTGCCCGGCATCGACGGCTGCGAGGCGACGCGCCGCATCCGCAGCGGCCCGGCCGGTACGGGCCTGCCCATCATTGCGCTCACCGCGCATGCCATGAGCGTCGATGAGGCGCGGGCGCGCGAAGCCGGCTGCGACGACTTCGACACCAAGCCGGTGGACCTGCCGCGCCTGCTCGGCAAGATGGAGCGGCTGCTGTCCGGACACGGATAGGGCTTTTGCTCAGGCGAGGCGATAGGGGATGGTCTCGCGGATATCGGGATCCACCTGCAGGCGGCCGCGGATCGGCGGGACCGCCCGGCTCGGACAGTTGCCACGTTCGCACAGCCGGCAGGAAATGCCGATCGGCTCGAAGCGGGAGCGCTCGCCGATATCAAGGTCGTCCGCATAGACAAACTGGTCAGCATAGGAGACCTCGCAGCCGAAGGCGAGCACATAGCCCGTGCGCGTGGCGGCAAAACCGCCGGTGCCCTTGAAGGTCTGCGTTGCAAGACAGAGATAGCGCACCCCGTCGGGCGTCTCGGCAAGCTGGCGGATGATGCCCTGCGGCACCTCGAAGGCCCGGTGGGCGTTCCACAGCGGACAGGCCGCGCCGAAGCGGGCGAATTGCAGCTTCGTCGCGCTGTGCCGCTTGGTGATGTTGCCGGCACGGTCGATCCTCGCGAAGAAGATCGGCACGCCCTTGTTGCCCGGCCGCTGCAGTGTCGAGAGCCGGTGGCAGACCTGCTCCAGCGAGGCCTCGAAACGGGCGGACAACAATTCGATATCGTGGCGCAGCGCCTGGGCGGCGGCGAGGAAATCGCTGTAGGGCATGACGAGGGCGCCGGCGAAATAGTTGTGCAGCCCGATGCGACAGATGTCCCTTGCTTCGTCCGTGCGAAAATTCGCCCGCTGGACGATCTCCTCGATCTCCCGCGCCGCATGGAGCTGGGAGATCTGGTGGGCAAGCTGGAAGACCTGCGTCGGGTTCGCCGAGAGCCGGTTGAGGGTCAGGGTCTTCCGGTCGCGGTCATAGTGGCGCAGCGGGCTGTCATTGGTCTCCGCGAAAACGACCGAGACGCCGAACTGCTCCTCAAGATGGCGCACGAGGGCGGACCTGCGGTCGAAGCCCGCACCGTAAAGGCCAGCCGCCAGCGTTTCGGCGAGAATGTCGAGCGTGTGCACGTAGTTGTCGACGAAATGGAAGAAGTCGCGCACCTCCTCATAGGGTGTGGCGCCGAGGCCGGGGGCGTTCTCGCGGTCGTGGTCGAGGCTTGCCAGCTGCTCGCTCTTGCGGCGATAGGCCTGGTGGGCGAGCACGAGCGCATGGGCCAGCGCCGGCGCGTTCTGCGAAATCAGCTTGAGTTCCTGGAGGGAAGGGCTGAAACTCTCGAAGATCGGATCGGCGAGCGCCTCGCTGAGCGCCGAGAGCAGCCGGTCCGTCTCCCCGCGTGACAGTTCGCTGATGTCGAGGTTGAACTTGTCGGCGAGCTGCAGCAGCACGGCGGCCGAGACGGAGCGCTGGTTGTTCTCGATCTGGTTGAGGTAGCTGGTAGAAATGCCGATGCGCTTGGCGAACTGGCTCTGCGTCTGCTGGCTCGCCACGCGCAGCTCGCGCACCTTCAGGCCGATGAACAGTTTTCCGAGTGCCATGTTCGCAATTTCGCAAGTTTCAGTTTGCAGATTTATAATTCCACATTTGCGCCCGATCAAGGGTTCAGCAAATCCATGCAAACCGGTATGAGTATCGATACGACACCAGTGGGAGCCTTCATGCGCGACATCCTTGAACAACTCGAACAACGCCGCAGCGAGGCGAGGCTCGGCGGCGGCCAGAAGCGCATCGACGCCCAACACGGCAAGGGCAAGCTGACGGCGCGCGAGCGCATCGAGGTGCTGCTCGACGAGGGCTCCTTCGAGGAATACGACATGTACGTCACCCACCGGGCCGTCGATTTCGGCATGGCGGGGCAGACCTTCGCGGGCGACGGCGTCGTCACCGGCTGGGGCACGATCAACGGCCGCCAGGTCTATGTCTTCAGCCAGGATTTCACAGTCCTCGGCGGTTCGCTGTCGGAAACCCATGCCCAGAAGATCTGCAAGATCATGGATATGGCGGTGCGCAACGGCGCCCCGGTCATCGGCCTCAACGACAGCGGCGGCGCGCGCATCCAGGAAGGCGTCGCCTCGCTCGCCGGCTATGCCGAGGTCTTCCGCCGCAATGCGGAGGCATCCGGCGTCATCCCGCAGATTTCCGTCATCATGGGCCCCTGCGCGGGCGGGGCCGTCTATTCGCCGGCCATGACCGATTTCATCTTCATGGTGCGCGACACGTCCTACATGTTCGTGACCGGCCCGGACGTGGTGAAGACCGTGACGAACGAGATCGTCACCGCCGAGGAACTCGGCGGCGCCGGCACCCATACGAAGAAATCCTCGGTCGCCGACGCGGCCTATGAGAACGACATCGAGACGCTGGAGAATGTCCGGCTGCTCTTCGATTTCCTGCCGCTCAACAACCGGGAGAAGCCGCCGGTCCGTCCGTTCCACGACGATCCCGCACGCCTCGAGATGCGCCTCGACAGCCTCGTGCCCGAAAGCTCGACCAAGCCTTACGACATGAAGGAGCTGATCCTGGCTCTGGCCGACGAGGGCGATTTCTTCGAATTGCAGGAGGCCTTCGCCCGCAACATCATCACCGGCTTCATCCGGCTGGAAGGCCAGACGGTCGGCGTCGTCGCCAACCAGCCGATGGTGCTGGCCGGTTGCCTCGACATCGATTCCGCCCGCAAGGCCGCGAAATTCGTGCGCTTCTGCGATGCCTTCTCGATCCCGCTCCTGACCCTCGTCGACGTGCCCGGCTTTCTGCCCGGCACCGCGCAGGAGTATAACGGCATCATCAAGCACGGCGCCAAGCTGCTTTTCGCCTACAGTCAGGCGACGGTGCCGATGGTGACGCTGATCACCCGCAAGGCCTATGGCGGGGCCTATGACGTCATGGCCTCCAAGCATATCGGCGCCGACGTCAACTATGCCTGGCCGACCGCCGAGATCGCCGTCATGGGCGCCAAGGGCGCAACTGAAATCCTCTATCGATCCGAACTCGGCGATGCGGAAAAGATCGCCGCCCGCACGAAGGAATACGAGGAGCGCTTTGCCAATCCCTTCGTCGCCGCCGAGCGCGGCTTCATCGACGAGGTGATCATGCCGCATTCCTCGCGCCGGCGCATCGCGCGGGCCTTCGCATCGCTGAAGAACAAGCAGGTGGAGACGCGCTGGAAGAAGCACGACACGATACCGCTTTGACGAGGACAGGGAGGATGGAACGGCCGGAACTGACGCCGGAGGAGGCGCGCAAGGATCACTGGCAGATGCTGCGTTTCATGATGCTGCATGCGCTCGTCGGCGGCCTGATCGGCGCGGCAACGGCCGCCGCCGTCATTCTCCTCGACATCGGCGGCATCGGCACGCGCATCGCCCGCGCGGCGGACCCGGTCATGCCGGTCCTTCTGCTGGTTGTGCCCTTTGCCGCGCTGTTCGGCGGGGCCGCGACGGCCTCGGCCATCCTGCTGATGCCCTATGAGAAGAAATACAAAGATTAAGAGACCGGGACCGGAAGACACCTGATGTTCAAGAAAATCCTGATTGCCAATCGCGGTGAAATCGCCTGCCGCGTCATCAAGACCGCCCGCAGGCTCGGCATCCCCACCGTCGCGGTCTATTCCGATGCCGACCGCAACGCGCTGCATGTGACGATGGCCGACGAGGCCGTGCATATCGGGCCGTCGCCGTCGGCGCAGTCCTATATCGTCATCGACCGCATCCTCGACGCCATCCGCAAGACCGGCGCGGACGCCGTGCATCCCGGCTACGGCTTCCTGTCGGAAAACGCCGCCTTTGCCGAAGCCTTGGAGAAGGAGGGCGTCGCCTTCATCGGCCCGCCGGTCGGCGCCATCCAGGCGATGGGCGACAAGATCACCTCGAAGAAGCTGGCGGCGGAGGCCGGCGTCAGCACGGTGCCCGGCCATATGGGCCTGATCGAGGATGCCGACGAGGCGGTGACGATCGCGTCCCGCATCGGCTACCCCGTGATGATCAAGGCGTCTGCCGGCGGCGGCGGCAAGGGCATGCGCATCGCCTGGAACGACGCGGAGGCGCGCGAGGGCTTCCAGTCCTCCCGGAACGAGGCGAAAAGCTCGTTCGGCGACGACCGCATCTTCATCGAGAAGTTCGTCACCCAGCCGCGCCATATCGAGATCCAGGTGCTGGGCGACAAACACGGCAGCACGCTCTATCTCGGCGAGCGCGAATGCTCGATCCAGAGACGCAACCAGAAGGTCATCGAGGAGGCGCCGTCGCCCTTCCTCGACGCGGCAACGCGCAAGGCCATGGGCGAGCAGGCCGTGGCGCTGGCAAAGGCCGTCGGCTATCACTCCGCGGGTACGGTGGAGTTCATCGTCGACGGGAACCGCAATTTCTACTTCCTCGAAATGAACACGCGCCTGCAGGTCGAGCATCCCGTGACGGAGCTCATCACCGGCATCGACCTCGTCGAGCAGATGATCCGCGTCGCCGCCGGCGAAAAGCTCACTTTCGGCCAGGACGACGTAAAGCTGAACGGCTGGGCGATCGAAAGCCGCCTCTATGCCGAGGACCCTTACCGCAACTTCCTGCCGTCGATTGGCCGCCTCACGCGCTACCGCCCGCCGGCCGAGGGCAAGGCGGCCGACGGCACCGTCGTGCGCAACGATACCGGCGTCTACGAGGGCGGCGAGATCTCGATGTATTACGACCCGATGGTCGCCAAGCTCTGCGCCTGGGCGCCGGGGGAAGGAGCCGAGGCCCGGCTTGCGGCGGTGGACGCCATGGCCCGCGCGCTCGACGGTTTCGAGGTGGAGGGCGTCGGTCACAATCTGCCGTTCCTGTCGGCCGTCATGCAGCAGCCGCGGTTCCGCGAGGGGCGGCTGACGACCGCCTATATCGCGGAGGAATTCCCGGACGGCTTCCACGGCGTCGAGCCGGACGGCGAGGCCGCACCGGTGCTTGCCGCCGTCGCCGCCTGCGTCAACCAGGTGATGCAGGCGCGCGCCGTACAGATTTCCGGCACGATCGGCAACCACCGCCGCGTTCTCGGCAAGGACTGGGTGGTGCGCTTCGGCGAGACCGAGCTTGCCCTGACGCTGGAAACCGGCGTGGAGGGCGCCAGCGTGCGCTTTGCCGACGGCACCGTGCTGCCCGTTGCCGGCAGCTTCGTGCCGGGTTCCACGCACGCCACCTTCACCATCGCCGGAGAGACGGTCGGCATGAAGGTCGATCTCGTCGGCCCGGCCATCCGCCTGCGCTGGCGCGGCATCGATATCAAGGCGCATGTCCGCTCGGGCCGGGTCGCGGCGCTGGCACGGCTGATGCCGAAGAAGCAGCCGCCGGACACCTCGAAGATGCTGCTCTGCCCGATGCCGGGCGTCATCACCTCCGTGAGCGCCAAGGCGGGCGATACCGTCGAGGCGGGCCAGGCGCTCGCCGTCGTCGAGGCGATGAAGATGGAAAACATCCTGCGCGCGGAAAAACGCGCGATCGTCAAGCGCGTTGCCGTCGAGCCCGGCGCGAGCCTTGCGGTCGACGAGCTGATCATGGAGTTCGAATGATGGCAGACGAGCTTGACCGCAGCCGGCAGGAGGGCGCCCGATGAGTGAAAAGACGATCGCCGACTGGGAGGCGCTGGCCGAGAAGGAGCTGAAGGCCTCGCCGGAAACGCTGACGTGGCAGACGCCCGAGGGCATTGCCGTCAAACCGCTCTATACCGCCGCCGACATCGAGGGCATCGAGCACCTCGCCTCGCTGCCCGGCTTTGCGCCCTTCGTGCGCGGGCCGCGCGCGACCATGTATGCGGGGCGGCCGTGGACCATCCGGCAATATGCCGGCTTCTCCACCGCCGAGGCCTCGAACGCCTTCTACCGGAAGAATCTGGCCGCCGGGCAGCAGGGCGTGTCGGTCGCCTTCGACCTCGCCACCCATCGCGGCTATGACAGCGACCATCCGCGCGTCGTTGGCGATGTCGGCAAGGCGGGCGTCGCCATTGACAGCGTCGAGGACATGAAGATCCTGTTCGACGGCATCCCGCTGGAAAAGATCTCCGTGTCGATGACGATGAACGGCGCCGTCATCCCCATCCTCGCCAGCTTCATCGTGGCGGGCGAGGAGCAGGGCGTCCCGCGCGAAAAGCTGTCGGGGACCATCCAGAACGACATCCTCAAGGAGTTCATGGTCCGCAACACCTACATCTACCCGCCGGCTCCCTCCATGCGGATCATCGCCGACATCATCGAATATACCGCGCGGCAGATGCCGAAGTTCAACTCCATCTCGATCTCCGGCTACCACATGCAGGAGGCCGGGGCGACGCTGGTGCAGGAACTGGCCTTCACGCTGGCGGACGGGCGCGAGTATGTCCGTGCCGCGCTTGCCAAGGGGCTCGACGTCGACGATTTCGCCGGGCGCCTCTCCTTCTTCTTCGCCATCGGCATGAACTTCTTCATGGAGGCTGCCAAGCTGCGCGCGGCGCGTCTCCTGTGGACGCGCATCATGCAGGAATTCGAGCCGAAGAAGCCGTCCTCGCTGATGCTGCGCACCCATTGCCAGACCTCCGGCGTCTCGCTGCAGGAGCAGGACCCCTACAACAATGTCATCCGCACCGCCTATGAGGCGCTGTCGGCCGCGCTCGGCGGCACCCAGTCGCTGCACACCAACGCGCTCGACGAGGCGATCGCGCTGCCGACGGAGTTTTCCGCCCGCATCGCCCGCAACACCCAGCTCATCCTGCAGAACGAGACGGGCGTGACGAAGGTCGTCGATCCGCTCGCCGGCTCCTATTATGTCGAGAGCCTCACCAACGAACTGGCGGAAAAGGCCTGGGCGCTGATCGAGGACGTCGAGGCGATGGGCGGCATGACGAAGGCCGTCGATGCCGGCCTGCCGAAGCGGCTGATCGAGGAGGCGGCGACGCGCCGGCAGGCAGCGGTCGACAAGGGCGAAGAGGTGATCGTCGGCGTCAACAGGTTCCGCCTGGAGGACGAGGCGCCGATCGACACGCTGGAGATCGACAACACCGCCGTCCGCTCGTCGCAGATCAAGCGACTCGAAGCGATCCGGCACCGGCGGGATTCCGCTGCCGTCACGGCCGCGCTCGCGCGCCTTGAGGAGGTCGCCCGCACCGGCGAGGGCAACATCCTGGACGCGGCCGTCGACTGTGCCCGCGCCAGAGCCACCGTGGGCGAGATCTCCGATGCCATGCGTGCGGTCTTCGGCAACCATGTCGCCGAGCCCAAGGTCGTGCGCAACATCTATGGCAAGGCCTATGAGGGCGAGCCGGAACTGTCGGTCCTGACCGAACGTCTCGACGGCGTCGCCACCAAGCTCGGGCGCAAGCCGCGCGTCATGGTCGCAAAACTCGGGCAGGACGGCCACGACCGCGGCGCCAAGGTGATCGCCTCGGCCTTCGGCGACCTCGGCTTCGATGTTCTGGCGGGGCCGTTGTTCCAGACACCGGAGGAGGCGGCCGCCATGGCCGCCGCGAAGGAGGTCGACGTCATCGGCGTCTCCTCGCTCGCCGCCGGCCACAAGACATTGATGCCGCAGCTTGCCGAGGCCCTGAAGACGACGGGCGGCGAGGACATCATCGTCGTCTGCGGCGGGGTCATCCCGCGGCAGGACTACTCCTATCTGATGGACAACGGCGTGGCCGCCGTCTTCGGCCCGGGCACCAACGTGCTCGATGCCGCCCGGACGGTGCTCGACCTGATCGAAGGCCGCCGCAGGAACCAGTGAGGTCAGCATGCTGAAGCGCGTCAACCATATCGCCATCGCCGTCCCTGATCTGGCAGCGGCGGCCAGCCGCTACCGCGATCTCGGCGTCACCACGACCGAGCCGCAGGAGCTGCCGGAACACGGTGTGCGCATCGTCTTCGTGGAGTTCGAGAACACCAAGATCGAGCTTCTGGAGCCGCTGGGGCCGATTTCGCCCATCGCCGCCTTTCTGGAGCGCCAGCCGGCGGGCGGCATCCACCATGTCTGCTTCGACGTGGACGACATTTCGGCGGCCATCGGCACGGCGACGGCGAACGGCATCCGTCTGCTCGGCGGCGGTGAGCCGAAGATCGGCGCACACGGCAATCCCGTCGTCTTCGCCCATCCCAAGGATTTCCAGGGCACGCTCGTCGAGTTCGAGGAGAACTGACGGGAGGCCACCCTACGCCTCCATCTCGCCCGCGCTGCGCCGGAAGACGGCCGGGGATTTCCCGGTCCACTTGCGGAAGGCGCGGTAGAAGGCGCTCGGCTCGGAAAAGCCGAGGTCGGCGGCAAGCTGCGTGACATTGGCATGGCCGTCCGCAAGCGCCTCCATGGCGAGCGCGCGGCGCAGGTCATCCTTGATCTCCCGATAGGTCTGCCCCTCCAGCTTCAGCCGCCGCCGCAGGCTCGGCGCGGGGATGCGCATGCGCCCGGCCAGCTCCTCGAAACCCGGCCAGGCCTGCGGCGCGAGGCCGCCGAGACGCTGGCGGATGGCGGCCGACAGGCCCATGTCATGTCGGTAGCGAACGAGGAGATTGCCCGGCGCGTGGCGGAGGAATTCCCTCAGCGCGCGCTCGTCGCGGATGGTCGGCAGGTTCAGGAATTCCGCATCGAAGACCAGCCGCGTCTCCGGCTGGTCGAAGCGCACCGGCGCGCCGAAGAACAGGCGGTAGTCGGTGCCGGCCGGCGGCGCGCTGCAGCGGAAATCGACCCAGCGGATCGGCAGCCGCCGTCCGATCAGCCAGCAATTGACCCCGTGCACGATGATCCAGAAGGTACGGTAGGCGAAGGCCGAGCGCGGCCCGCCCGCATCCCTCAGCACGATCTGCGCCAGCCCCTCCTCGACGACCAGCGTGCCGCGGGGGTCGTCGAGCACGACCTTGAGGAACCGCAGGGCCCGCCGTAGTGCATGTTCCAGCGTCGCCGTCGAGAGGATGGCCTGACAGAGCAGCGCGAAGGAGCCGGCACGCATGGGCCGCGCGCCTTCGCCGAAGAACTCGTCGTCCATGGTGCGGGCCACCGCGTGCCAGAAGGCACCGTATCGCTCAGCCGGAATGGGGCCGGTGATGACCGGCGGAAGGCCCGCTTCGGCGAGAAGCGGCGCGGCCTCCACCCCCTGCCGCCGCAGGCATTCGAGCGTGTCGTCCATGAAACAGGGCGCGATCATGCGGCGTTCCATGCGGCCTGCCCTCCATCCCTATGGCAAAAGCGATCACGAAATCTGAAACCTTCGGTCATTGCATACCATATTTCTCCGCCGCATCATCCCCTCTCACAAGAAGGGGAGCCGGGTGGCATGGGGCCGAGGCGCCGCGTCTTCGCCGCCTGACAGGGCGGCCGGCGGGGCAGGGAGCCCGAACCACCCGCCGGACACAGTCCGACATCATCAAGACCGAATGCCTGGCGGGTGTCTTCACGCGCCGGATGGCGTTCTGCGCCGATCGTGGGCAGCGCAGCAAAGCCTCAACCATCGCCCGCAGCCAAACTGGGAGCGCATCCATGAAAAAATTCTTCTTGTCGTCGGTGGTCCTGACGTCTCTGGTCCTGTCCGGCGGCAGTGCCTTCGCCGACATCGTCATCGGCGTCGCCGGCCCCATCACCGGCCCGAACGCTGCCTTCGGCGCGCAGTTCGTCAAGGGCGCCGAGCAGGCGGCCGCCAACATCAACGCCGCTGGCGGCGTGCTCGGCGAACAGGTGAAGATCGTCATCGGCGACGACGTCTCGGATCCGAAGCAGGGCATCTCGGTTGCCAACAAGTTCGTCGCCGACGGCGTCCACTATGTCGTCGGCCATTTCAACTCCGGCGTCTCGATCCCGGCCTCGGAGGTCTATGCGGAAAACGGCGTGCTGCAGATCACGCCTGCCTCGACCAACCCGCAATTCACCGAGCGCAGCCTGTGGAACACCTTCCGCACCTGCGGGCGCGACGACCAGCAGGGCAGGGTGGCGGCGGCCTATATCGCGGCCAATTTCAAGGACGCGAAGATCGCGATCGTCCATGACAAGACACCCTACGGCCAGGGCCTCGTCGACGTCGCAAAGCAGGAGCTGAACGGCGCGGGCATCACCGAGGTCCTCTATGAAGGCATCACCGGCGGCGAGAAGGATTTTTCCGCGCTGATCGCCAAGATGAAAGCGGCCGGCGTCACGCTGATCTATTTCGGCGGCCTGCACACCGAGGCCGGCCTGATCATGCGCCAATCGGCCGACCAGGGGCTGAAGGCGACGCTGTTCTCCGGCGACGGCATGGTCTCCAGCGAACTGGCGCAGATCGCGGGCGATGCCGTCGTCGGCACGCTGAACACCTTTGCCCCCGACCCGCGCCGCAACCCGGCGGCCAAGGACGTGGTCGAGGCCTTCCGCACCGCAGGCTTCGAACCGGAGGCCTATACGCTCTACTCCTACATCGCCGTGCAGATCATCGCGTCCGCCATCGAGAAGACGGGCTCGGCCGAGGATGCGCAGAAGGTCGCCGAGACCATCAAGTCCGGCGGACCCTGGGCGACGGCGCTGGGCGAGATCGGCTACGACGCCAAGGGCGACATCAACCGCCCGGACTATGTCATCTACGAATGGCGCAAGGGCGAGGACGGCAAACCGACCTATTTCGAGAAATAGGTCGCAGGCCATCGCTTGGGAACAGGGCGGCCGCGGCGGGGAGACCTGCCGCGGCCGTTCGCATCACAGCGTCGGCAACACCGCGCGGATATGGTCGGCAAAGGCGCTCGTCGCGGGCGACGGGTCGCCGTCGGCAAAGGCGATCAGCATGCCGAGATGCGGCAGATGCGGCAGCGGCGCGTTGAGGATATGAAGGTCGGGCGGCACGGCCTCCTGCGTCATGACGCAGATGGCAAGGCCGGAGCGGGCAAGGCCGATAAGACCGGCAAGGCTGTTGCTGGCATAGGAGATCTTGTAGCGAAGTCCCGCCCGCGCCATCGCCTCGCAGGCCGCGCGGTGGTCCATCGCATTGGAGGCCGGCAGCGCCAGCGGCACCGTATCGCCGAAATCATGCGCCTCCAGCGTCGGCTTGCTGCCGACCCAGACCAGCGGCTCGGTCCGCACAATATTGTCCACATCGGCAAGGTTGGGCGTCGAGACCAGCGCCAGGTCGACCTTGCGCGACGGCAGCAGGGCGCGCAGCTCGGCGGTCGGGGCGGAGAGCACCTTGATCTCGACATCCGGATAGCGCGTGCCGAAGCTTTTCAGGAGCATGGGAAAGAACGACAGAAGGTAGTCTTCCGGGCTGCCGAAGACGATGGAGCCGTGCAGGCCCTTTTGGGAAAAGGCGGACACGGCCTCGTCGTGCATTTTCAGGATACGCTCGGCATAGGCAAGGAAGCGCTCGCCGCTTCCCGTCAGCCGGACGCCGCTGCCGCTGCGGTGCAGGAGGCTCTGCCCCAGCATCTCTTCCAGCCGCTGCATCTGCATCGTCACGGCCGATTGCGTGCGGCCGACCTGCACGGCCGTGGCGCTCAGCGAACCGGAATGGGCGGCGTTGACGAAGGTGATGAGCAGGCGAAGATCCAGCGGCCCCAGCATATCAGTTTTCCTTATATCGGAATCCAAATACTATCAATTTTACAGAGACCATGCCAGCCGGTATCGCTTTTGAAACGGCATCGGAGGCTCACATGTCACGCAACCAGGACCCCGCCTTCTGGGCGGCCGCACGCAAGCACCTCATCCGCTACGGCGGCAGCTTCGACCCCGCCATCATCGAGCGGGCCGAGGGTTGCTTCGTCTTCGATGCGGACGAGCGCCCCATTCTCGATTTCACCTCCGGCCAGATGAGCGCGCTCGTCGGTCATTCCCATCCGCACATCGTCGCCACTGTCCAGCGCCAGATGGGTGCCGTGGCGCATCTCTTCAGCGGCATGCTGTCGCGGCCCGTCGTGAACCTTGCCGAGCGGCTGGCGGCACTGGCGCCGGGGCTCGACCGAGTCATGCTGCTGTCGACCGGCGCAGAATCCAACGAAGCGGCCATCCGCATGGCCAAGCTGGTCACCGGCAGGCACGAGATCGTCGCCTTCTCCAAGAGCTGGCACGGCATGACGGGCGCCGCGAGCTCGGCCACCTACAGCGCCGGCCGCAAGGGTTACGGCCCCGCCATGGTGGGCTCGCTCACCATTCCCGCGCCGAATACCTTCCGCCCGCGCTTCCGCCATGCGGATGGCAGCCTCGACTGGAAGACCGAACTCGACGACGCTTTCGGGCTGATCGACAGCCAGTCGGTCGGCAGCCTTGCCGCCTTCATCGCCGAGCCGATCCTGTCGAGCGGCGGCTTGCTGGAACTGCCGCTCGGCTATCTGGCCGCACTGAAGGAAAAGTGCCGCGAGCGCGGCATGCTGCTCATCCTTGACGAGGCCCAGACCGGCATCGGCCGCACGGGCACCATGTTCGCCTTCCAGCGCGACGGCGTGACGCCCGATATCCTGACGCTCTCCAAGACGATCGGTGCCGGCCTGCCTTTGGCAGCCGTCATGACGACGGCGGAGATCGAGGACATCGCCCATGAGAAGGGCTACCTCTTCTACACGACCCATGTCTCCGATCCGCTGCCGGCAGCCGTGGGCCTCGCCGTGCTCGACATCGTGGAGGAGGAAGGGCTCGTCGCGCGCGCCGGCCGGCTTGGCGCGCGACTCTTCGAGGGCCTGTCGCAGCTCAAGCAGCGCTTCGACTGTGTCGGCGACGTGCGCGGCCGCGGTCTGATGCTCGGCGTCGAGATCGTCAATCCGGACCGCAGCGCCGACCACGAGCTCGGCAGTCGCATCGCCGCGGAAGCCTTCCGGCGCGGGCTCAGCATGAACATCGTCAAGCTGCCCGGCATGGGCGGCGTGTTCCGCATCGCGCCGCCGCTGACGATTTCCGAGGAGGAGATCGACATCGGCCTGCGCATCATCGCCCAGTCCATCGAGGCCGCTTCCGTTTCCGGTGCCCGTGCGCCGGGCATCGCGGCCGAGTAGGGAGAAAGAACGGATGCGCGACGCGACCCTTGCCGGCGAAAGCCTTTCCACCGGGCCGGACGAGACCCCCGACACCATCCGCGTCCTCGTCGCCAAGCTCGGCCTCGACGGCCATGACCGGGGTGCCAAGGTGGTGGCGCGCATCCTGCGCGATGCGGGCATGGAGGTCGTTTACACCGGCCTCTACAAGACACCGAAGGACGTCGTGCAGGCGGCGATCCAGGAGGATGTCGACGTCATCGGCGTCAGCCTGCTCTCCGGCTCGCATGTCCCGCTGTTCCGGGAACTCGGCCGCTGCCTGCGCGAGGAGGGGGCCGGGCACATCCTCGTCGTCGCCGGCGGGGTCATTCCCGAGCAGGACTATCCCGCTCTGCTGGAGGGCGGCGTCGATGCCATCGTTCCCCAGGAGGCCCGTTCCGACCTGATCGTCACGACGATCACCGATCTCGTCACGGCACGTGGCCGGATATGACGGTCGTCACCCATTCCGCAAAACCGCGGCGGGCGACCTATGTCCCCTCGGCCGACCTGGTGAAGGACGTGCTGGCGGGCCGGGCCATCGCCATCGCCCGGATGATTTCGCGCGCGGAGGAGGGCTATCCCGAAGCCGCCGCGGCGCTCGCGGAACTCTACCGGCTTGGCGGCAACGCCCATATCATCGGCATTACCGGCGTTCCGGGGGCGGGCAAGTCGACCCTCGTTTCGGCGCTGATCAAGGCCTATGCCGCCGAAGGCCACAAGGTCGGCGTCATCGCCGTCGATCCGAGCAGCCCCTATTCCGGCGGAGCGATCCTCGGCGACCGCGTGCGCATGAGCGAGACGGCGGCGGCCGGCGGCGCCTTCGTGCGCAGCATGGCGACCCGCGGCCATCTCGGCGGGCTGACGCGCGCCACGCTCCAGGCGGTCGACGTGCTGGATGCGGCGGGCTACGACCCCGTCATCATCGAGACCGTGGGCGTCGGGCAGGACGAGGTGGAGGTGGTCACGGCCGCGCATACCGTCGTCGTGCTCTCCGCCCCGGGCCTCGGCGACGACATCCAGGCGATCAAGGCCGGCATTCTCGAGATCGCCGACATCCATGCCGTCAGCAAATGCGACAAGCCGGAGGCGGCCGCGACGGTCTCGGCGCTGCGCGGCATGCTGGCGCTCGGCGGGGACCACCACGATTCCCGTTGGACATCGCCGGTCCTGCCCGTCAGCTCGATTTCCGGCGAACGCGTCGGCGAATTGAAGGACGCCATCGACGCGCACTGGGCGCATCTCAACGAGAGCGGCGAACGGGCCGAGCGCCAGCGCGCCATGGGCCGCACCCGCATCCTCGGCACGGCCCGCCATCTCTTTCAGCAGAAATTCCAGCAAGCACCCGAAACGCTCGAACGGCAAATCCGGGCGGTGGCGGAACGGCGGATGGACCCTTCCGTCGTCGCCCGCGCCCTTCTGGGTTGGGAGGAAACCCCATGAACAACGCCCATCTCTTCTCCGCGCCCGCCATCGACGCCGTCCGCGAAAGCCAGGCGGAATGGGAGGAAGGCGCCCTTGCCGCCTTCCTGAAGAACCGGCCGGAGGAAAAGGACGTCTACGAGACGGAAAGCGGCATCCCGCTGAAGCGCATCTATACGGCCGCCGACGTTGCCGACATTCCGGCCGAGGAGCTCGGCTTTCCCGGCCCTATCCCTTCACCCGCGGCGTCTACCCGACGATGTATCGCGGCCGCCCCTGGACGATCCGTCAGGTCGCCGGCTTCGGCAATCCCGAGGCGACGAACCAGCGCTACAAGTACATGATCCAGACCGGCCAGACCGGCCTCTCCACCGACTTCGACCTGCCGACGTTGCTGGGGCTTGATTCCGACGACCCGATGGCCTTCGGCGAGGTCGGCCGCGTCGGCGTCGCCATCGACACGATGGACGATATCGACCGGCTGTTCGACGGCATCGACCTGGAAAAGATCTCCGTCTCGCTGACGATCAACCCCTCGGCCTGGGTGGTCTATGCCATGTTCGTCGCGGTGGCGGAGCAGCGCGGCTGCGACCTGCACAAGCTGACCGGCACGCTGCAGGCCGATCCGCTGAAGGAATATGTCGCCCAGAAGGAGTGGATCTATCCCGTCCGCCCCGCCGTGCGGCTGCTGCGCGACCTCATCATGTACAGCGCCAAGGCGACGCCGAAGATCAATCCGGTCAGCCTCAGCGGCTACCATCTCTCCGATGTCGGCGGCAATGCGCTACAGGAGATCGCCTTCACCATGGCTTTCACCATCGCCTATTGCGAGGAAGTGACGAAGGCCGGCATGGATATCGACGATTTCGCGCCGCGCCTGTCGTTCTTCTTCATCAGCCACCAGGATTTCTTCGAGCAGATCTGCAAGTTCCGCGCCGCGCGGCGCGTCTATGCGAAGATCATGGCGGAGCGTTTCAAGGCCCGGAAGCCGGAATCCATGCGCCTGCGCGTCCATGTGCAGACGGCCGCGATGAGCCTCACCAAGGTCGAGCACCACAACAACCTGATGCGCACCGCCATCCAGGCGCTTGGCGCGGTGCTCGGCGGCTGCCAGAGCATGCACACCAACGGCCTCGACGAGGCCTTCGCCATCCCCACCGAGGAGGCGATGAAACTTGCCATCCGCACCCAGCAGATCATCCGCGAGGAGATCAACGTCACTTCGGTGATCGACCCGCTCGGCGGCTCCTACTTCATCGAGCGGCTGACCAAGGACATGGAGACCGAGATCTGGAAGATGCTCGACGAGGTGGAAGAGCGTGGCGGCGCGGTTAAACTGGTGGAAGAAGGCTGGTTCCAGCAGAAGCTCGCCGATTCCGCCTATGCCACCTTCAAGAAGATCGATTCCGGGGAGAAGATTTCCGTCGGCGTCAACAAGTTCGCCGACGAGGCGAGCAGCACGGCGGATGTCCATATCCACCCCTATGACGATCATTGCACGCAGCTTCAGGTCGATCGCCTGAAGATCGTCCGGGCCAGCCGGGACAATGCGCGCATCAAGGTCCTGATGCAGGAACTCGTCGAGCAGGCCCGGTCGGAGGACATGAACCTGCTGCCGAAGACCATCGAACTGGTCAAGGCGAAGGCGACGCTCGGCGAGATCTGCACCGCGCTGCGCGGTGTCTGGGGCGCCTATTCCGAACCGATGATCGTGTGAGGCGGGGCGATGAACGACACTGTCCTCATCACCCTCGAAGGGCCGATCGCCTGGATCACGCTCAACCGGCCGGAGCGGCTGAACGCCATGAACCGGCCGCTCGTCGACGGGCTGATCGCGGCGCTTTCCGCCGCCGAGGCGAACGACGATATCCGCGCGGTCATCCTCAATGGCGCCGGCCGGGCCTTCTGCTCGGGCGACGATCTCAAGGACCTCGACGCACAGACCGCGTCGAAGGCCGAGACTGAGGACTGGGTGGAGGCCATCCAGGCCGTCACGCTCCATGTCATGCGCTCGCGCAAGATCGTGATCGCTGCCGTGCATGGCTGGTGCGTCGGCGGCGCGCTGGAATGGGCGATCAACTGCGATTTCCGGCTCTTTGCCGAGAACACCCGCTGGTTCTTCCCCGAGGTCGGCTACGGCCTGTTCGTGACGGGCGGCGTGACCGCGCTCCTGACGAAACAGGTCGGCCCGCAGGTCACCAAGGAACTGCTCATCCTCGGCGAACGCCACGATGCGCAAAAGGCGCTGGAGACCGGCATCGCCTGGAAGGTCGTGCCCGACGATACGCTGCTCGACGAAGCCAGGCGCCTCGCTCTTGCGATCGCCGACCGTCCGGCGGGTGCGGTAGCGGATGTCAAGCGCGCCATCAATGACGGCTTTCATTCCTCTCTCGAAGACGCGATGGCGCAGGAGACGGTGGCCACGGTTCGCGGCTTTCTCTCTCCTGCGGCGCAAGCAAAGGCAAAAGGGTTCTGACCGTGTCCATCCTCCCCGCCTTCTCTTCCCTTTCGGCCATCCCGGGCCTTCACGACGACGCGATCGAAGAGCGTGTCCTGCCGAAGATCCTCGTAGCGCAGGCCGAACGTTTCGGCTCCCGTCCCTTCATCGATATCTGCGGCCGCACGGCGAGCTTCGAGGAGATGCTGACCCTAACCTGCCGGCTTTCCGGCGGTCTTCGCCGGCTGGGCGTCGGCCGCGCCGACCGGGTGGCGATGCTGCTGCCGAACTGCCTCGAACTCGTCGCCACCTGGTTCGCCGCCTCCAGCCTCGGCGCGATCGAGGTGCCGAACAATCCGGGGTTGAAGGGCGACCTACTCTGCCACAACCTCAACAATTGCGGGGCGGAGGTGCTGGTCGCCGATGCGGGCGCCCTGCCGGAACTCGCCATCGTGCAGGACCGGCTGCCGGCGCTCCGCACGCTCATCCTCGTCGGCGCCGATCCCGCGGCAGCGCGCGCGGCGGGGATCCGGATCGACCGCATCCTGCATTTCGAGGAATGCCTCGCGCCACCCGCCCGCCTCGACCTTTCGGCCGTGCACTACAGCGATCCGATGGCGATCCTCTATACGTCGGGTACGACGGGCCCGGCCAAGGGCGCGCTGATGTCGCACCACCATTGTTACGCCTGGGCGGCGGCGATGGCCGCCAATCTGGGCTACAACACGGATGACAGCTACTTTTCCGCCCTGCCGCTGTTCCACACCGATGCGCAGATGTTCGGCGTCTATCTGCCGCTGATCTACGGCACGCGAACAACGCTCGCCGACGGGTTCAGCGCCTCGCGCTTCTGGGCGCAGGTGCGCGACAGCGGTGCGACGGCGACGAACCTTCTCGGCGCCATGGCCGTCATCCTCATGCGCGCGCCGCAGGAAGGGCACGACGGCGACAACCCCGTGCGGGTCTGCCAGTGCATTCCCATGGTGCCGGACCAGGCGGCGTTCGAGGACCGCTTCGGCATGCGCCTTGTCACGGGCTACGGCCAGACGGAGACCAGTTTCGTGACGCTCGACACCGTGGACGACACGCGGCCCGGTTCCTGCGGCCGGGCGCATCCCGACTGGGAGGTGGCCGTTGTCGACGACAAGGACCGCCCGCTGCCGCCCGGCAGCATCGGCGAGATCGTCTCGCGCCCCAAGAAGAGCTGGAGCATGTTTTCCGGCTACTATCGCGCCGAGGCCAAGACGGTCGAGACGCTGCGCAATCTCTGGTATCATTCCGGTGATGCCGGCGTGATGGACGCGGACGGCTGGCTCTACTTCAAGCACCGGCTGAACGAGGCGATCCGCCGCCGCGGCGAGAACATCTCCGCCTACGAGGTGGAGATGCTGGCCGAACAGCATCCCGACATCGTCGAAAGCGCCGCCTTCGGCATCGCCTCCGAATTCACCGAGGAGGACATCATGGTGGTGGCCTTCCGCCGTGCCGGCTCAACGGTCGATGCGGCCGGCCTGCTCGAGCATTTCAGGACCAGCGCACCACGCCACATGGTGCCGCGCTATATCGAGATCACCGATGCGCCGCTGCCCCGCACGCCAACGGAAAAAGTGGCGCGCAGCGTGCTGCGCCAGCGCGGTCTCGGGCCGGCGACCTTCGATCGCGGCGCGCGCTAGGCGGCATGAACGGGGCCGGTCACTGATAGAGGGAGATTTCACACATTCGCTTGAAGAATGCGGGGAACAAATTGCAGTCGATTGCGTTCCGGCGTACACTATACGCGGGAGATTCGACACTCCCGGCTAACGACCGCGGGAGGGTTCCATGGGAACCACTGGCAGCGACGTTTTCGACCTGTTTTCAAAGGTATACGCGAGTACAGCACAAGAAGAATTGAGCCTTCAGGAATACCTGTTGGCCTGCCGCGACGACAAGAGCCTCTACGCCACAGCGCCGGAGCGCATGGTGGCGGCGATCGGCGCGCCGACCCTCGTCGATACCAGTGCGGACGAGCGTTTCGGCCGGGTTTTTGCCAACCGTACCATCAAGATATACCCCGCCTTTGCCGATTTCTTCGGCATGGAAGACACGATCGAACGCATCGTCGGCTATTTCCGCTATGCCGCCCAGGGACTGGAGGAGCGCAAGCAGATCCTCTACCTTCTGGGGCCGGTCGGGGGCGGCAAGTCCTCGCTTGCCGAGCGCCTCAAGAAGCTGATGGAAGAGCAGCCGATCTATACGCTCGCCATCGACGGCAAGATCAGCCCGGTCTTCGAATCGCCGCTCGGCCTGTTTTCCCGCGAGCGCATGGGCGAACTGCTGGAAGACAAATACGGCATCGCCCAGCGCCGGCTCACCGGCCTCATCTCGCCCTGGGCGACCAAGCGACTGGACGAGATCGGCGGCGACATCTCCAGGTTCAGCGTCGTCAAGCTGATGCCCTCGCGGCTGCGGCAGATCGCCATCGCCAAGACGGAGCCGGGCGACGAGACCAACCAGGACGTGTCCGCGCTCGTCGGCAAGGTGGATATCCGGCAGCTCGAGAATTTCAGCCAGGCCGATCCCGACGCCTATTCCTACAGCGGCGGCCTCAACCGCACGACACAGGGGCTGCTCGAATTCGTCGAGATGTTCAAGGCGCCGATCAAGGTGCTGCATCCGCTTTTGACCGCAACACAGGAGGGCAGCTACAACGGCACGGAGAATTTCGGCGCCTTCCCTTATCAGGGCATCGTTCTCGCCCATTCCAACGAGTCCGAATGGCTGCAGTTCAAGCACAACAAGAACAACGAGGCCTTCCTCGACCGCATCCTCGTCGTGAAAGTACCCTATTGCCTGCGCGTCACCGAGGAGCGGCTGATCTACGAAAAACTGCTGCGCGAGAGCGAGCTGGCCGACAGCCCCTGTGCGCCGGAAGTGCTGGAAAACCTCAGCCGATTCACCGTCGCCACGCGCCTTTCCCCGCACGAGAACTCGCCGACCTACACGAAGATGCGGGTCTATGACGGCGAGAACCTGAAGGACACCGACCCCAAGGCGAAATCGCTGCAGGAATACCGCGATGCCGCCGGCATCGACGAGGGCATGACGGGCATCAGCACGCGTTTCGCCTTCAAGGTGCTATCGGAAACCTTCAACTACGACACCAAAGAGGTGGCGGCCGATTCCGTGCACCTCATGTACATCCTCGAACAGGCGATCCGGCGCGAGCAGTTTCCCAAGGAGGTCGAGGCAAACTATCTCGACTTCATCCGCTCTGAGCTTGCCGCCCGCTATGCCGAGTTCATCGGCCACGAGATCCAGAAGGCCTATCTGGAATCCTACAGCGAATACGGCCAGAACCTCTTCGACCGCTACATCGCCTATGCCGATGCCTGGCTGGAAGACCAGGACTTCAAGGATCCCGACACGGGCCAGATCCTCAACCGCGAGATCCTCGACAGCGAGCTGTCGCAGATCGAAAAGCCGGCCGGCATCGCCAATCCCAAGGACTTCCGCAACGAGGTCGTGAAGTTCACCTTGCGCGCCCGCGCCCGCAACAACGGGCGCAACCCTGCCTGGACGAGCTACGAGAAACTGCGGGAAGTCATCGAGAAGCGCATGTTCGGACAGGTCGAGGATCTCCTGCCCGTCATCAGCTTCGGCTCGAAGAAGGACAGCACGACCGAGAAGCAGCACGCCGAATTCGTCCAGCGCATGACGGCGCGCGGTTATACGAGCCGCCAGGTCCGCCGGCTCGTCGACTGGTACATGCGCGTGAACAAGGCCGGCTGACCATGCCGAAGCGGGGGATTGGCGTATGCCTCATTTCATCGACCGCCGGCTCAATCCCAAGGACCGGAGCCTCGGCAATCGGCAGCGTTTCCTCAAGCGCGTGCATGACGAACTGAAGCGCACGATCCGCGACCAGGTAAAGTCCGACAAGATCGCCGACGTGGACGCGGCCCATGGCGTGCCGATCCCACGGCGCGGCGCGGACGAGCCGAGCTTCCGCCACTCCGGCATCAGCGGTGAACGCCACCATGTGCTGCCCGGCAACCAGACCTTCTCGCCGGGCGACAAGATCCGCAAGCCCGAGGCGGGCGCCGGTGGCGGGGGCAACGGACGCGGCCCGGGGCGCGGCGAGGCGGCGGACGACTTCCTCTTCATCCTGTCCCGCGAAGAGGTGCTGGACCTCTTCTTCGAAGATCTGGAGCTTCCGGACCTCGTGAAGCTCAACCTCCGGGAAACCGTCACCTACAAGCCGCACCGCGCCGGGCTGACGACGTCAGGCACGCCCACCAACATCAATGTCGGGCGCACCATGCGCAACAGCTTCGGGCGCCGCATGGCGCTGCGCCGCCCGAGCGAACGGGAATGCCGGGTGCTTGCCGACGAGATCGCCGAACTGGAAGCAGAGGAGCGGTTGTCGCTGCCGCAGCGCAACCGGCTCACGCAGCTGCGCCAGGAGCTGGAGGTGCTGGAACGCCGGCGTCGACGCATCGCCTATGTCGACCCGGTCGACGTGCGGTTCAATCGCTACGAGCGCAAACCGCAGCCCAATGCGAGCGCGGTGATGTTCTGCCTGATGGATGTCTCCGCCTCGATGGGCGAACGCGAGAAGGATCTGGCAAAACGCTTCTTCGTTCTGCTGCATCTCTTCCTCAAGCGCCGTTACGAGCGGATCGACATCGTCTTCATCCGCCACACGGACGAGGCGCACGAGGTGGACGAGGAGACCTTCTTCTTCAGCAAGCAGAGCGGGGGAACGGTCGTCTCCACGGCGCTGGAGGAAATGCAGCGCATCATCATGGACCGCTATCCTTCCAACATCTGGAACATCTACGCCGCACAGGCCTCGGACGGCGACAATGCCAATGGCGATTCCGAGCGTTGCGCCTCGCTGCTGCGCGACGAGCTGATGCGGCTTTGCCAGTATTATGCCTATGTCGAGATCATCGACGAGCGCGAAAGCGAGATTTTCGGCACCACCGACAACGGCACGTCGCTGTGGCGCGCCTATCGCACCGTCGACGGAGCGGTACCGAACTTCCAGATGACGCGCATTTCCCGGCCCGCCGACATCTACCCCGTCTTCCGCAAGCTCTTCGCCCGGCACCAACCCCGCGCCGCGCGCGTCTGAGGGGAGCATTGGGATGGCGAAGCGACCGGCCTCTTCCCTGCTGTTCAACGGTTCCGAATGGAACTTCGCGACCCTGTCGCGGGCCTATGACGCGATCGAGACGATCGCCCTCGGCGAAATGGGGCTCGACGTCTACCCGAACCAGATCGAGGTCATCTCCTCCGAGCAGATGCTGGACGCCTATTCCTCGGTCGGCATGCCGCTGATGTATCAGCACTGGTCCTTCGGCAAGCGCTTCGTCTTCGAAAGCCATCTCTACCGCAAGGGCTACCGCGGGCTCGCCTATGAACTCGTCATCAATTCCAATCCCTGCATCACCTATCTCATGGAAGAGAACACCATGCCGATGCAGGCGCTCGTCACCGCCCATGCCTCCTTCGGCCACAACCATTTCTTCAAGAACAACTACCTGTTCCGCCAGTGGACGGATGCGAGCGCCATCCTCGGCTACATGGATTTCGCCAAGAAATACGTCGCCAGATGCGAGGAGCGGCACGGCACGGCGGCGGTGGAGGAGATTCTCGACGCGGCGCATGCCCTGATGGACCAGGGCGTCTTCCACTATCGCCGCCCGCCGCGGCTATCCTCGGAGAAGGTGACCGAGCGGGCGCGTGAGCGGCTGGAATACGAGGAACAGACCTACAGCGACCTCTGGCGCACCCTGCCCACCACCAACGGCCATGCCGGCATCGAGGCGGCCGAGCAGGAGGCGCTGGAGCGCAAGCAGGCGCTGAACCTGCCGGAAGAGAACCTGCTCTACTTCCTGGAAAAACACAGCCTGATCCTCGAACCCTGGCAGCGTGAGATCCTGCGCATCGTGCGTGTCATCGCCCAGTATTTCTATCCGCAGGGCCAGACCAAGGTGATGAACGAGGGCTGCGCCACCTTCGTGCACTATTTCATCATCAACCGGCTGTTCGACCAGGGCAGGATGAGCGAGGGCGCGATGCTGGAGCTGCTGGCGAGCCACGCCAATGTGGTGTTCCAGCCGGATTTCGACGATCCGCGCTTTTCGGGCCTCAATCCCTATGCACTCGGTTTTGCGATGATGCAGGACATCGAACGCATCTGCACCCGGCCGACCGACGAGGACCGGGACTGGTTTCCCACCATCGCCGGCAATGGCGACTGGCGGGCGACATTGCTCGACGCCTGGGAAAACCACCGCGACGAATCCTTCATCCTGCAATATCTCAGCCCGACGCTGATGCGCCACTTCCGCCTGTTCCACCTCACCGACCGTGCCGACGAACGGTTCTGCGAGGTCGCCTCCATCCACGACGAGCGGGGCTATTCCGCCGTGCGCGCCGCACTCGCCCGCAACTACGATCCCGGCGTCAACCGGCCGGACATCCAGGTGGTCGATGTCGACCTCCTGGGCGACCGGCAGCTTCGGCTGCGCCACCGCGTCAAGAGCGGCATCCTGCTGAACGAGACCGACCGTGACGCGACCCTCGCCCATGTGCGCCGGCTGTGGGGCTACAATGTCAGCCTGTCCGGTGTGGATGCGCAGACGGGGGCCTCCCTCTACGAGTGCTCGGCGACGGGAGACTAGCAGTGCGGGCCCGACCTGTCAGGCCAGACCCGCAGCGTCACCCTTGCGTCGGCGCGCTCTTCTGCCGCGCGGGCACCGGCGGGACGGAATCGGTGCAATACTGATCGTAGAGGCTGCGATATTTCTCCGCCGCGCCGAAATCGCTGTAGCGGGGGAGCGCCGTCATGTCCGTCTTGTTGAGCACGACGCCGACGATCTTGGCCTCGATGCGGCTTTCTGCAGTAAGCAGGTCGCGCACCAGCGGCGAGGGGGTCTTGCCCCATTCCACCACGAAGAGGAAGCCGTCGGCCAGCGGCTCGAAGGTCTTCACGTCGACGACAGGGGCGAGCGGCGCGAGATCGACGATGACGTAGTCGAAGGTCTGGCGCAGCTCGTCAAAGAGCCGCTTCATGCCGGCGGAGGCCATCAGCTCGTTGGGGTGGTGGACCTCGCCGCCGCGCATGCGGCCGCCGGCCGGCAGGACGGCAAGCTTGCTGCGGCGGTCGACCTTGATGGCCTGGTTCCAGGCGGCCTGCCCGAGCAGCACCTCCACGAGGCCCGCCTGCGGGGCGGGGTTCAGCATGCCGGTCAGGCTCGGCCGGCGCAGGTCCGCGTCGATCAGCAGCGTGCGCTTGCCACTGGCGGCGAGCAGCGCGGCGAAGTTGATCGCGACGGTGGACTTTCCCTCCTGCGGCAGGGCGGAGACAATGCCGATCACGCGGCTTTCCCGCCCATGCAGCATCATGTCGCTGGCGAGCCGGGCATGACGCAGGGTCTCGGCAAAAGCCGAGCCCGGCGCGTCGAGCACGATGCGCGTCATGCGCTCGAAGGGAATGACGTCGCCTTCGTCCGCACCGCCGTCCTCAGGCCGGGCGGGCTGCGCGCGCTCCTTGCGGGCGCCGACCAGCGGCAGGTATCCGAGCGGGCGCAGTCCCAGCACGGCGCGAATGTCGTTACCGACCCGGAAGGAGCGCTCGCGCATTTCCTGCAGGAAGGTCAGCGCACCGCCGCCCATCAGGCCGAGCACCAGCGACAGGCCTATCGTCAGCGTCCTGCTCGGACTGGAGGCCGCCGTCGGCACGCCGGCGTCGGAAATCACCCGTGCCTTGGCGATGGGGAAGGATTGCTGCTGTGTCGCCTGCTCGTAGCGGGCGAGATAGGCGTCCGACAGCGTCTTCAGCGCCGTGGCCTTCTGTTCCAGTGTGCGCAGCTGCACGGAGGAACGGTTCGCTTCGGCATTGCTGCCAGCGACCTTCTCGATGCTTTCGCGCAGCGAAATCTCCCGCGAGCGGGCGACGTCGTAGTCGTTTCGGTAGCTCGCCGTCAGCTGCTGCAGTTCCTGGTAGATCTGCCGGGCGAGATCTTCCTTCTCGGCCCGGAGTGCCGTCGCCTGGGGATGGTCGGCGCCGAAGGAACGGGTGATCTCCCCCTCGCGCTTGACGACGGCGTTGTAGCGGCCGCGCAGGTCCTGCACGATGGAATTGTCACCCTGCCGCGCCGGGATGGTCGCATTGGCGACCGCCCTTTCCGGCCCCTGCTCGACGATGGCGCGAAACTGGTTGTAGCGGGCGGAAGCACTTGCCGCATCCGCCTGCGCCACGATGAGCTGGCTGTTGAGGTCGGCAAGCTGCTGCTCCGACATGAGCTCTCCGCGCGCAGCGGTCAGGCCGTTCTCGTTGCGGTAGCGCTCGACCTCCAGCGCGGCTGCCTGCGAGCGCTGCTGGATATCGGCAAGCCGTTCCTGCAGCCAGGCACTGGCCTGTTCGCTGGCATGGACATTGGCGCTGAGCTGCTCGGCAAAGAAGGCCTCGGCATAGGCTTTTGCAATGGTCGCCGAAAGCTGCGGGTCGGGTGAGCGGAAGGACACCGCGACGACGGAGCTGCGCGCGACACGCTCGACGCCGAGGCCCTGCTGCAGCATCGCTGCCGCCTTCTGCCGCCGGCCCTCTGCTTCCGCCTCTGCCGAGGGGGCGGCCCCACCAGAGCCCAGGGAGGCAAGCGACTTGACCCAGCCCTTGGCGAGCGAGACAGGCGATTGCGGCGGGTTGAGGATCGTCTCGTTCTGCGAAAGATCGAGATCATCGACCACGCGCAGCGCCAGCCGGCCCGATTTCAGAATCTCGATGGCGCTGGCAAGGCGCGTGTCCGCCTGCTGGCTGCTTTGCGGCGTGGTCTCGGCCTCCTCGGCATACCGCGACAGGTCTTCGTCGAGCAGGATCTGGGTCATCGCCGTATAGAGCGGCGTCGCGAAAACGAGATACAGGACGCCAAGCGCCAGCGCCACGACGACGGAGAGCGCGATCAGCCGCGCCCGCCGCATGAGGATCGTCATCAGGCGGTTGAGATCGATGAAGCTGTCGGACGTATCCGGCTCCCTGCGGAAAAGACTGCCGTACGGCACGGTGCGGTGGTGCATGGGGCTCCGTTCTGCCTTTCGGCTCATGGGTCGCTGCTTTGCCCTGGGAGGACCCCGGGCCGGCAAGCCCGGCCCGGGGTCTCGCGTCAGGCGGCGCGCACGCCGCCGCCGTGGGCCATGACGAGATCACGCAGGGGCGCGACGAGCGCGCCACCGAGCTCCGGCCGGGCCAGCGCGAAGGCGACATTCGCCTCGATGAAGCCCTGTTTCGAACCGCAATCATAGGTCCGCCCCTCGTAGACATGGGCATGGAAGGGCTGCGTGGCGGAGAGCTTCAGCATGCTGTCGGTCAACTGGATCTCGTTGCCGGCGCCGCGCTGCTGGCGGGCGAGATGGCCGAACACTTCCGGCTGGAGGATGTAACGCCCGTTGAGGAAGAGATTGGACGGTGCCGTGCCCGGCGCGGGCTTCTCGACCATGTGGGTGACGGCAAAGCCATGGCGCACGCCCAAGCCCCTGCCGACGATGCCGTATTGCGAGGTCTCCTCGGGCGCGCATTGTTCGACGCCAACCACATTGCCGCCGACCTCGCCATAAAGGTCCATCAGGCCGGAAAGGCAGCCGCGCGGGCCGAAGGATACCATGTCCGGCAGGAGCAGCGCGAAGGGCTCGTCGCCGATGAGGTCACGCGCACACCAGCCCGCATGGCCAAGGCCGAGCGGGGCCTGCTGGCGGGTGAAGCTCACCGCACCCGCCGCCGGCAGCAGCCGGCCGAGTTCGCTGACCGCGGCGTCCTTGCCGGAGCGCTCCAGCGAGGAGATCAGCTCCGGCGTGTCGTCGAAATGGTCCTCGATGACCTGCTTGTTGCGGCTGGTGACGAAGACGACGTGCTCGATGCCTGCCTCGCGTGCCTCGTCGAGCGCATATTGCACGACCGGGCGATCGACGATGGTCAGCATTTCCTTAGGCATGGCCTTGGTGGCCGGCAGGAAACGGGTGCCGTTGCCGGCAACCGGGATGACGGCCTTGCGGACGGTCTTGGTTCGCTCCATGGCATTATCCTTTGTTCTCAAGCGGCAGATCCTCCGCTGTCGTTGGGGAGAGGTCCGCGCGGGGCGCGGCCGTCCTCGGATGGGCCGACGGCGCCATCAGGCGGCGCCACCGGGCGGCGATCGGCATCGAAAGATGCCGGAGCGCGACGGGATCGCCCAGCGCCACCCTGAGGGCGGGTCCGAGCGAACGGTTCTTCAGATGCTGGATCAGCGCGAGGAAGGACCTCGTTTCCTCGAGGTTGCGCGTGCGCCGGCGCTGGGCGTCCGCGGCCGCGCCGCGAAGCGGGAAACGGGCGAGAAACCGCCGGTCGCCGGCCAGCATCGCATCGACATGGTCAAGGCGCAGCACACGCGAGATCGAGCCCTCGCGGATGCGGTAGACATAACCCGCCTCGGGTACGACGGCAGAGGTTCCGCCCGCGGCGAGCACGGAGGCGAGCAGGAGATAATCCTCGCCGATGCGCAACGCCTCGTCGAAGGCCAAGTCCTTGTCCTCCAGGAAGGAGCGGCGGAAGACCGGCTTCATGTAGCCGAAATTGTGCGTAGCGTGGAAAATCCGGTTGGCGTCGATGAAGACGGGCAGCGTCAGGGCCGGCATGGCGGCGAGCAGCGCCGGGGCGAACATCCGCTCCCTGCGGCCATCGGCATGCAGCACGTCGAGATTGTCCACGACGACCGCCGCATCCTTCGCCTCGGCCATGGCGATCATGCGGCAAAGGCGATCCGGCTGCAGCGTGTCGTCGGCGTCGAGCACCGCAATCCAGCGGCCTCGCGCGGCCGCAAAACCCGCATTGCGCGCACCACCCGGACCGCGGTTGCGATCGAGCGGCAGGAGTGTCAGCCCCGACGTGCCGAGCGCGGCGACGGTCGCACGGGTCGCGTCGGAGGAACAATCGTCGACAACGATGATCTCCACCGTCACGCCCTCCTGCGCGGCGGCGCTGCCGATCGCATCGCCGATCGTATCGGCCGCATTGTAGGCGGCGATCACGACGGAGACATCGGGGATGGCATCAGACAGAAGAGTCCCGTTCATCGCGCCGCGGCCTCCAGCTGCCCGTAGGGTTCGATGGCGCGGGCGCCAAAAAGGCCGCCGACCACGCCGGCATGCAGCAGGCCGCGCAGGAGGAAGCGGTTGCGTGGTACCGGCAGGAGGACGAAGGCCGTTGCCGCCGCAAGGCACATGGCGGCTTTCGCGGCGGCCAGCCCCGCGGCGGCGGTCCGGCCCGCGCCGCGACCGGCAAGAAGCCGGCCATGGGTCTGGCCCATGCGCAGCCGGCGCTGCGCCAGCCAGGAAAATCGGGCGCGGGCGGGCGGCACCGGCTCGTTGACCCAGGCCTCATCGGCAAAGGCGATGCGCCCGCCGGCGGCGTGCACCTGCATGAAGAAGGCGGTGTCCTCGCCGCCACTGCGGCCGAGCGCATGGTCGAACCGGCGGCCGGCGATGGCCGGGGCGGCAAGGCGCAAGAGCACGTTGCAGGTATAGCCGGTGCGGATCTCCCCCTTCACCCAGACGGGGCGGGTGGAATGGAAATCGCCGCGCCGCATCCAGCCGGGGGCGTCCGGCCCGTACTGCGCCCTGACCGGGCCGAGGACCACATCCGCGGCGCCCGTCGCCGCCGCGGCAAGCAGGTTTTCAAGCCATTGCGGCTCCACCGTCTCATCATCGTCGACGAAGGCGAGGAAATCGGCATCGGCTTCGTCCAGGCAGGCGTTGCGGGCGAGCGAAATGTTGCCGGCCGGGCAGTGCACATAGGAAAGCGCCATCGGCAAGCCTGCCCGCGCGGCCTCGACGCGTGCGTGGGCGCTCGGCTCGACATCATTGTCGGCGACGATGATACGCAGGGCAACGCCCGACGGCACCGTCAACGCCACGAGCGAGGCAAGCGTCTCGCCGAGCGCTTCCGCCCGCCGGAAGGTGCAGACCGCGATATCGACGCGGAGGGGAGCGGGGGCCGTCATGCGGGCACCCGGTGCTGGCGGAAATCGAGAAGCTCGCGCCAGAAGCCGGCAGACCAGGCGAAATGCATGATCATGGCCGACACGGCGGCGAGCGGACCATAGGGGTTGCGCTGGCCGAGCGCCATCCAGGCGCCATAACCGAGGCAGGCCGCCGCCCACAGTGCGAAGGGCACGGCAGCAATCCAGGTGATGGCCGCCAGGAACGCCCCGACCGCCACCGGCGCCACCATCAGCGGCAGGAGCTGGCGCAGGCTCGGGCAGGCGCGGTGCTTGAGGAAATTGCGTGCCCGCCCGCGGCCATAACGGAAATATTGCCTGAACAGCGGCCAGGCGCTGGCGCGCGGATAGTAGACCATCGCGGTGCGTGCGGTCATCCAGATCCGGTAGCCGGCAGCCAGCAGGCGATAGTCGTATTCGGCATCCTCGTTGGCGGTGAAGCTCTCGTCATAACCGCCGACCGTGCGGAAGGCGGAAATGCGCATCAGCGCGTGGTGGCCGTGTTCGGCCCAGTGGCTTTCCGCACCGGCGCGATGCTTGGCGCCGCCATTGCCGAGCACCGAGTTCTGCGCGACGGCGGTGGCTTTCTGGAAGGTGCCGAAGCCGACGGTCTGCATGGCAACCACGACGGAATCGGCTCCGGTCGAAAGCGCTTCCTCGAGGAGCACGCGGCAATAGTCCGCGGGATAGGTGCCGTGCGCATCGATGCGGATCAGGTAGTCGTGGTCCATGCCGAAGGTCTCGACGGCAAGGTTCACGGCGGCGCTCTGGATACGCTTGGGATTATCGAGGAGCGTGAGGTTCGGCACGCTCGCCGCGAGCCGGGCGGCAATGTCCCGCGTGCCGTCCTTGCTGCCGCCGTCGGCAACGACGAGCGTGGCGTTGAGCTCGGCGAGCGCCGGCTCGAGCTGCCGCACCAGCGGCTCCAGGTAACGCGCCTCGTTGAGGCACGGGATCACGATCAGGCACCGCACGGATGTCACGGGATCAATGGTCATGGCAATCCACCTTGCTTGCGAGAAGGGAAGGAACAGGCGTGGGTTCCGCCGTCGGCGCTTTAAGCGCGGCAAGGCGCTGGACGAGCCCGGCGCAATCGGCCCGGTCATGGATCCAGGGCTTCGGCCCGAGCCTGGCGAGCGCGGCCTGCAGCGTCCGGTACCTGTCATCGTCGAAAGCGGAGAAACGCGTCACCAGCGTTTCGAGGCGCGCATCGCGCAGGGCAATGCCGATGCCGCGCCGGCCGGCAAGCCGCGCCGTCTCCGTTCCGCCCAGAACGATGGGCACGGCGCCATGGCGGCATCCTTCGTAGAGCCGGTTGGGCAGCAGCCAGGCGGAGTTCAGCCCCTCCTCGAAGAAGTCGATCGCCCAGGCAAGATCGACCCCGCGATAGATGGTGGCGAGGTCCTCCGGATTGCGGTAGGCGCCTTCGAAACGGATGAAGGGTTCGCGCGCCACGAGGCCGTCGAAATCCTCGAACTCCGACCGGGCGGGGCGGCCGCGCAGAACCACCTCGAACCGGCCCTCCATGCGCCGGGTGAACGCGGAGAGGAGGTCGAGCGACTTGCGGCAGCGGATCGCGCCGAACCAACCGATGCGCCAGGGCTCTCCCGCCAGCTTTTTTGCCCGCAGGCACAGCTCGTCCGCCGGGCCGTCCAGCTCCAGCACGCGGTTTTCAACGAGATGGACAGGCGCCCTGATGCCAGAAAGCGGCTGGAAATAGTGCTCCACGAAGGCCGGGGAACTGGTGACGAGGAGACCCGCCTTGCGGCCGAAATGGCGCTCGGCCGCGCGCAGGCCGCGGCTCGCCACGCCCTTGCCGGTCAGCAATCGGTGGATGTCGAGGCATTCATAGGCGACAGGCATAGCGCCGCCGAAGATCGCCTGCGCCCGGCCTGCCAGCGCCAGCATTTCGAGATTGCGCGCGAGGATGACATCCGGCCGCGCCAGCCCAGCCAGCCGGCGGCGCAGCGTGACACCGGCGCGGGCGACGGCGGCAAGGCGCTGGGCGAAGCGGGCGTCCCGGGTCGTGCCGAGTTCCAGGGGAACGACACCCTCCACCGCCGCCAGCCGATTCTCGCCACGCCGGAAGCCGGCCAGCGTCACCTCGGCCCCGCCCGCCCGCAGCATCAGGACGCGGCGGCGCACGGCGGGGTCGGAAAGATCGTGAACGAGATAGAGCACCCGGAGCATAGGCCGTGTCCCGATCAGTTCAGCAGGCAGGCGACGGAGCCCGCGAAGGGGCAGGCATCGCCCTCGGCGGTGAAGGCGACGCGCTCCACCTCCAGCTTTGTCGGGCCGGCAAAGGCGAAGCGGCCCATCCAGCCGGTCAACGTGTCGCTGCCCCAGAGCGAGAGGAAAACCTTTTGGGCATTCTCCGGCAGCGCCGCCGGGTCGGTCACCTCGTGCACGAGGGCGCCGTTGACATAGTAGCGGAGCCGGTCCTTCTGCCAGACGAAGGCATAGTCGTTGAAGCCGGCATCCGCCGGGCCGGGGAGCGGCACCAGCTTCTCGTTGCCGCCCTTGCCGGCGACATACTGGTTGAGCTGCACGCGCGACGTGTCCTTGCCGAGCACCTCGAAATCGATCTCGTCGTGCTGTTTCTTGTCGGCCGGGCCGATATAGGTGAAGAAGGCCGAGTTGAGGCCGGAGCCGGTCGCCGTCTTCATGCGCACCTCATAGGTGCCGTAGCCGTAGCGCTTGCGGGTCTGCACCTCGCCGCAGGCATAATCTCGTTCGCCGGCCGGCGCCGCATCGAAGGAGAGCAGCAACTTGCCGTCCCGGACCGCGACCCGGTCCTTCGACCAGGTGCAGTTCTGGTGCACACCGTTGTTCCAGCCGTCGGAGACGTACCAGAAGCCTGTGTCGAGCGTATCGAACTCCTCGACGAAGGAGGGTCCGCCGGCCCCCTCCTGGGCGGCGAGCGGGGCGGCTGCGGCGAGTGCCGTCAGGAACGCGCCGGTGCGAAGGACGGTGTTCAAGGAAGCGGTCATTCGGGTTACCTCCGTTGAGCGACGGAACCGTTCGGCTCCATCGGCGGGGTTTGGCGCCGGCCCGTGGACGCCCGTGGGCTGCCCAGCCGGCGGCCGGTGAGGATGGCGTGCGGCGATGGTGTAAAGCGCCGCGCCGCGGCATGGCTGACAACGAGGATGGCCAGCGCGAGGATGGGGCTTGCGGCGTAGAAGAGCGGGTAGTCGTCCACGCTGCCGAAGCGGTTCCAGACCATCCAGAACAGGATGAGCAGCGGATAGTGCGCGCAGAAGATCCAGAAGCTGAGGCCGCCGAGCTTCGCCAGCGCCGCGCCCGGCGCCGTGCGCACCAGGAGCGCAGAAAGTGCCCAGGCGCCGAAGATGCCGGCGATCGCCGTCAGGCTGCGCAGCATGTCCAGCCAGGCCGGGAACACCGGGCCGAAGGCAAAGAGGGCGAGCGACAGCGCCACGGCCATGGCGAGCACGGCAAGGACGAGCGGAACGGCAAAGCGGTCGAGGCGGCGGATGTCGAAGCGGTGCAGCGCGGCGCAGACACCGAAACTGAAGCCGAACAGGATGGATTTCTTCAGGAAGATGCCGTTCGGCAGCGGCAGCACCGCATAGGCCAGCATCAACGTCAGCACGGTGCGCGGATAACGCAGCACGGCAATGGCGATGAGCGGCGAGAGGAGAAGGCAGAGCAGCAGGTCCCGCAGGAAATAGAGCGGGACATTGACCGGCCAGGTCTCGATGGCGAAGGCAAGGTTCATCCATTCGCGCGGCGTGGCGCTCAGGACGTCCGGCAGGTAGCCGAAGCCGATGCCGCGCGCCTGGGCCGCCAGCACGAGGAGAAGGAAGGCCGTGTTCCACAGGAGGAACGGCACAAGGATCGTCGAGGCCTTGCTGCGCAACGTCCTTGGATAATCGAAACCCGCAAACCCGCGCTGGAAGAGCAGATAGCCGGAAATCGCGCTGAGGCAGGGGACGCCGATCCGGAACAGGCTGTCACCGAGGAAGACGCGCAACCAGTCGATCCCGCCAAACTGCCCGGCATAAGGGCTGGTCGCGGGATCATAGGGCACATGCACGAAGATGATGCCGCTGATCAGCACGATGCGCATCAGGTTGATGCGCTGTGAAACAGTCGCGTCGATATCCACGGTGTCCGTCACCCCTCTGGTGTGCCGCTCCCCCAAGCGGCCGTTCAAACAAGAGCAGACTCGAGCCTACGAAGCGGAGTCTGGGTGACGGGACGGAAAAAAATATGGCGGCGCAACAAATTCGCGTGATGAGAAGGTTGCATTGCAACATAGCGACAGGTTCGGCACCGCGTGCGGAAGGGGAATTCCAGCCGCCGTCCGGCAAGACCAAGCACCGCGGCATCAATTCTTTGAAGTCTATTCGAATATACTGATCTTCCTGCAATTATGGGGTGCAGGAGCTCACGAAGTTTTTTTCGAAGACTATGCGCAATCGGTCTGGCGGGAGGCCGATTGCGGCAGGCCGGGGCCGAAATGCGGCGGGCTCAGGGCAAAGCGGGCGATGTCTTGGGGCGGCGTGCGAGATCGATGAGCTTGCGCAGCAGGGGACGCTCCGTCAGGAGGACCAGCCCGCCGTAGAGCACGCCGCCAAGCGCAATACCGGCGACAAGCTGCAGGGTGGCCGGCAGCCGCTGGGCGAGGTAATGCTCAAGGGCATAGCGCACGGCAAGCGCCATCAGCGCAGCCATCAGCATCGGGCGCACCGCGCGATAGAAGCCGGAGAGGAACGGCGTGCCATCGGCGCTGAACACCAGCCGGGAATAGCCGACCAGCACCAGCGCATTGACGATGCAGAGTGCCGTCATCGCCGCGATCAACGTGCCCTCATAGGCGCCATAGGCGACGGCGGCGGTGGTGACGACGGCCCGGCCGACTGCCCAGCGGAAAAGCGCGCCGCCATGGCCGGCGCCTTTCAGATAGGGGATGAACGTGCTGCAAGGCGTCAGGATGCCCTTCGACAGCGCGAGCAGGCCGAGCACCGGCCAGGCGGCTGCCCATTGCGGGCCGAACAGCAGGAGCATGGCGGGTTCGGCAAGCGCCCACAGGCCGAACATCATCGGCGCGAGCAGCAGGGTCGTCACCTGCGTGCTGAGCATCAGCGCCTGCGAACGGCGTTCGCGATCGTGCATCATCGCGCTGAAGGCCGGAAAGAGCACGCCCATGACGGCCGACAGCACCACCTGGTTGGGAATGCTGGAAAAGCGGTTCGCCGCGGAATAGGCCCCGGCTTCCGCCAGTCCCAGGAAGCGCGAGATGACGACCATCGGCGACTGGAAGGTGACGAAATTGGCAATCTCCGAGCCCATCAGCCCGAGGCTGAAGCGCGCAAGCCGCGTCACCTCGCCGAGACGGAAGGTGAGGCGCGGCAGGTAGCGCGAGACGAAGAACAGGCCGGCAAGCCGGATAACGCCCGCCACGAAAAGCTGGACGACCAGTGCGACGACGCCGAAGCCGGCGAGCGCCAGCACGACCGCGGCGATCGCCGCCAGCGATTCGGACACCATGCTCCAAAGCGCATCCTGGCTGAACTGCATGCGCCGGGCGACGAGGGCATAGGCGACGTCGCCGGCAAGCTGCAACGGAACGAGCAGGCTCATCAGGCGCAGGAGCGGGGCGGCATCGGCTGCACCGAGCCAGCCGGCCAATGGCTCGGCCCAGAAAAACAACCCCGCCGCCATCAGGAAGGCGAATGCCAGATTGGCCCAGAACACCGAGTGGATCGTCTCCTCGTCTTCCCGCGGCTCGAGGATGAGAGCCGAGGCGAGACCCGCCCCGCCGATCATCGCCAGGAACTGCACGAGGGCGAGCGCGACGGCCACCGCGCCGAACTCCTCGGGCGAAAGCAGCCGGGCGAGAATGGGCACCGTGACAAATTTAAGCCCGAATGTGCTTGTCTTGGATAGGACGCTCCAGCCGACGTTTCGCGTCACCGACTTCGCGTTCACCTGCTGGGACATGGCGGATACCTGCTCGAAAAAGGAGCCCTGGCGACGACGAAATGCCTGCGCCGGAAACGGCCGCGCCCCCGTGGGAGGAGACCATGCGAAACTCTTTCTAGAGAAACCACAGGGACGAAAAGATGGCGAAGCTGACAGTTATCATCCCCTTCTATCAGAAGGAGCCGGGCATCCTGGAGCGTGCGCTCAGGTCTGTTTTTGCCCAGAATTTCAACGACTTCGACGTTATCGTCGTTGACGACGAATCGCCGTATCCGGCCGATGGCGACATCATTGCGCTTTTACCGGAAGATCAGGCGCGCGTGCGCATCCTGCGCCAGGAAAATGCCGGGCCGGGCGGGGCGCGCAACACCGGGCTCGACCATGTCTCCCCGGAAACCGAGCTCGTCGCCTTCCTTGATTCGGATGACACCTTCGCCCCCGGCCATCTCGCGCGCGCCCATGCGGCGATGACCCGGTACGGGGCCGATTGCTACTTCGCCTCCATCACCGGGGGCGATGCCTTCTACTATCATTTCGGCGTCGCCGATCTTGCGGAAAGCGAGACCGTGGTGCGGCTCGAGGAGGATCCGCTCCTCATCGAAATCCCCGGCCTGACGCAGGTCATGCTGAAGAACTGGAGCTTCCTGCACCTCTCCTCGATGGTCATCGGCCGGCCGCTGATCGAGCAGGTGCGCTTCGATGCGGCGCTGCGGCTTGCTGCGGAAGACGTGCTGTTCTTCTGCGATTGCGTGCTGGCGGCCGGACGCATCGTGCTCGGCGCGGAGGCGGGGGCCGTACGCGGCGAGGGGATCAACATCTTCCACGGCGTCGACAACGATTCCCCGCAATTCCTGCGCCAGCAGTTCAACACCTGGCTGGCGCTCGACCGGCTGGAGACGCGCTTCACCGAACGGCCGGCGGAGGTCGCCTCGCTGCGCGCCTACAAGCAGACAGCCCGGCGCCAGGCGCTCTGGGGTCAGGCGCGGCGCGTCAAGCGGCGCAAGCTGCCCCAGCTCGACATGCTCGCCCGCTGGGCGCTGCGCGATCCGCGGTTGATCACCAGCGCCTTCGCGCTTGCCGTGGCCAAGGTCTCCCGCTGATCCCGTTTCGCGCCGGGCAGCACGCCCGGCCCCTTTTGCGACCCGCTTTTCCAAGGAGGTGGACATGAAGCCCTATTACTGGGAATCGCAGCATGGCAATTTCGGCGACGACCTCAATCTCTGGCTCTGGGACTTCCTGCTGCCGGGCTTTCGCGCGGTCCATCCGGACGTGCTGCTCGTCGGCGTCGGCACCGTGCTGAACAGGGCCTTGCTGCCCGAGGCAGGGCGCAAGCTCGTCGTCGGCAGCGGCTTCGGCTACGGCGCGCTGCCGGACATGCGGGATGAAGGCCTCTGGGACATCCGCTGCGTGCGCGGGCCGCTGACGGCGCAGAAGGTGGGTGTGCCGGAGGCGCTGGGCATCATCGACCCGGCGGTGCTGGTGGCCGACATGCCGGAGTTTTCAAACCTGCCGAAGCGTCATGGCTGCAGCTTCGTGCCCCATTGGGAATCGGCGGTGGCGGGCCTGTGGCCCACCGTCTGCACCACGGCCGGCCTCACCTATATCGATCCGCGCGGGGAGGCGAAGGCGGTGATCCGGGCGATCGCGCAGTCGGAGCGGATCGTCGCGGAATCCATGCATGGCGCGATCCTCGCCGACGCCTTCCGCGTGCCCTGGGTGGCCGTCAGCACGTCGGACAGCATCAACAGCTTCAAATGGCGCGACTGGGCCGCAACGGTAGGGGTCGAGCACCGGCCGCGGCGCGTGCCGATCTCCAGCCGCGCGGAGGCCATCGTCAAGGGCGCCCGCTTCTGGGGCGTCGATTACGAGGGGCGCAGCGCCGTGCGGCCCGCGCCCGGCCAGGCCGGGGATGTCGCGGTGGCCGAGGCCGCCAGGCCGGCATCCGGCGCGGGCCTTCGCCTTGCGGCCAAGCAGGTGCTCGCCGCCCCCTCGACACTGGCGCTCTGGCAGGCGAGCCGCGCCGAGCCGCAGCTCAGCGCCGACACCCGCCTCGCGGCGCGCAAGGCACAGCTCTACGATGTGCTGGAAGACGTGCGGCGCGACTACCTGTAAAGCCGGCGATGCCGGGCCGGCCCTGTCAGGCCGGCTCGGCGGGAGAGGCGGGCAAAAGGTAGCGCGGGCCTGCCGGCGCCGGCGGCTGTGGGCGCAAACGCCGGTAGGCGGCCTCCGCCTTGTCGCGCAGGATGCCGCCGGCAATGGCCGGCAGGGTGGCAGGATTGCCGAAGGCATAGGCGAGCGCCGCACCGACGCCCCGCTCCCGCCTGCTGTCGAGGAAATGGCGCAGGGCATGACGGTCGCCGATCTGGCGGCAGTGCCGGCGCATGACGCCGAGCGCCTCCGGGGAAACGCCGCCCGCCGCAAGGATCGACCGCTCCGCTGCATGCAGCGCCGCCAGATCCTCCGTGCGGTGCCGGCCGCTGAGCGAGTTCTCACGCACCAGCGCGCCGTAGCCACAGCTCTCGATCACCGTATAGCGCGCGCCGTTTGCCAGCGCCCGCACATAGAGCTCGTAGTCCTCGCCCAGCCGCATCTCCTCGCGGTAGCGCAGCCCGTGCGCATCGAGAAAGGCGCGGCGCATGAGCGGCTTCAGGAAACCGAGTTCTCCGCGCGGCGCGCCGCGGCGGGAGATGTTGCCCTCCACGAAGGCCTTGAGATCGAGCCGGCGCGGGCGGGGCGCGAACTGCGCCGGCTGGCGGAGCGGCTCGGTCTCGGCCATGAAGGCGATGTTGTCAGCGATGAAATCCCAGTCCGGGCAGGCGAGCATCTGGCGGAAACGGCCGGGAAAGAAGATGTCGTCCGCATCGAGAATGGCGATCAGCGGCGCGCGGGACACCGCAATCGCCCGGTTGCGGGCCGCCGAGGGTCCGCGGTTTTGGACGAAACCCAGGATATCCAGCCGGCCGCTCGCATCGTTCGCGGCGGCGGCCGCCGCCATGGTGCGGTCGTCCGAGCCGTCGTCGACCACCACGACTTCGGCCACTTCCGGCTGCGCAAGAGCCGAGCCGACGGCCTTCCCGATCGTCTTTTCGGCATTCTTCGCGGCAATGATGACGCAGACCGTTTCTTCCCGGGCCATGAGCACTCCCCGTCACGCGTTGGACCATGGCGCGGTACCTGCCCGCGCTGCAATGCAGCATGAAAGGGGAAAAGGGCACAAAAACGGCCCGCAGGGGTCATGCGGGGGTCAGGGTTTGGAGTGGCCGGGCTCGTTCATCGAAACGGGAACCTTGCTCTTGGCCGCGTCGCGGGATTTGTCGGCATCCGGCGTGCCGGGGTCGGTTCCCTGCCGGCGCTCCCGCGCCGTCCGCCAGACGAGAAAGAGCGTGGTGAGGAAGTAGCCGACCTGGATGAGGATGGCGCAGAGGAACGTCTGCCAGGCGGTTGTGGCGAGCGAACCGGTGGACAGATAGCTCACCACGGCGAAGGCGACGAGCGCGATGGCCATGCTGAGGAAGAAGCGCGGCGCATAGGCCATGCTGTCCCGCCGCTTTTTGTCCGGTACGCGTTTCATCGTTGGATTCGCCTTCTCCTCGCAGGCTGCCCGGCACTATAATGTGCCGCTTCAAGAGGTGCAATCAAAGGTCAGAACCCGCAGGCGCCTGCACCGGTTCCACCCTAGCCCGGCGACCTTGCGCTTCCGTTAAACCAAACCGCCTGCGATTCGCCGCCTTGTTTTCGCCCCAATCAAGCCCGGTTGCGCGCCGCATGCGGGTTATCGCACCTCCAGCCTATCCGCGGAGTTGCGAAGGCCATGCCGATGGATCAAATTTTGTTACGGTTTCAGTGCCTTTTTATCGGAAACTGTGCGTTGCAAAAGCAATATTGCATCGCAAAATAAACGGCATTCCGCGTGTATATTTTGAGAGAATTTCAACCTGTGAAAGTCGATTATCGGAATCGCTTCGTACTTATCTGGCATGATTTTTATCAAAAGAAGTGATTATGAAGAATCCTACTGAATATCTGAGACATAAAAAACGGAAATATCCGGGCGCATCACGAAAATAGACCGAACCATCTTCGGAATGACTTCAATTTAGCACATAACGTATTTCTTAAATTCACTGCGTCCGCAACTAACACCGACTTCACGTTTCAAAAAACAAACTGTGACCACACAGTCCGCATTGGATGACGGGGCGCGTCCGAAGGGACCGACCCTATCGCAAATCCAAGTGGAGCCCTCTCTATGAAGTCCGCGACACGATCGGCCAGTTCGCCGTATTTCAGTTCGTTTGCAACCGGCGCCCCGCCGGTGGGAGGAATATCGAAACGAAGCTTCGACATCCTCGTGGCGCTTGGCGCCTTCATCCTCATCAGCCCCATCTTCCTGATGATCATGGCGCTGGTGAAGCTTTCCGACGGCGGCAGTGTCTTCTACGGCCATCGCCGTATCGGCTATAACGGCACGACCTTCCGCTGCCTGAAGTTCCGCACGATGGCGGAAAATGGCGACGCCATCCTGCAGCAATACCTGAAGGACAACCCGGCCGCCTATGAGGAGTGGCGCAACGCGCGCAAGCTGCAGCACGATCCGCGCGTGACCGTCGTCGGCACCGTGCTGCGCAAGCTCAGCCTCGACGAGCTGCCACAGCTCTTCAACATCCTGCGCGGCGAGATGAGCCTCGTCGGGCCGCGTCCGGTGGTGGAAGACGAACTGGAGCTCTACGAGGCCTCCGCCATCTACTATCTCCAGACCCGCCCCGGCCTTACGGGCCTCTGGCAGGTCAGCGGGCGCAACGACGTGTCCTATGCGGCACGCGTCGCCTTCGATACGCACTATGTGTGCAACTGGTCACTGGTGAGCGATCTCATGATCGTCGCCCGCACCATCCCGGCCGTCTGCCTTTCGCGCGGCAGCTATTGATCCGGCAGCAACGCCCGCGGCCCCGGCTGCGGAGCGCCGGAAGACAGGGGTTCTCATGAACACGAAGACACCGAACGTGGCTTTCGCCGCGGCCGCGTTTCCCATGAAGGCACGCACGGCGCTGTGCCTTGCTTTTCTCGTCCTTGCCGGTCCGGCGGGTGCACAGGCCGGTGAATACCGGCTCGGCGTGATGGACAAGCTGCGCATCCGCGTTGCCGAATGGCAGACCGCCGAAGGGGCGATCCGCGACTGGAGCGCCGTCAGTGGCGACTACAGCATCGGAGCGGACGGGGTGGTTTCCGTGCCCTTCATCGGCCCGTTGCCGGCAGACGGCCGCACGACCGGCGAGCTTGCCGAGGAGATCGGCCAGAAGATGCAGGTGCTGTTCGGCCTGCGCGACCGTCCGTCCGCCTCGGTGGAGATCGCCGAATACCGGCCGGTCTATCTCGCCGGCGAGGTGCAGACGCCCGGCGCCTATCCCTATGCACCGGGGCTGACGGTGCTGAAGGCCGTCAGCTTCGGCGGGGGCCTGCGCCGCGCCGATGCCAGCCAGCGCTTCACGCGGGATTTCCTGCGCTCCGAAGGCGAGGCCGCCGTCTTTCTTTCCGAACGCAACCGCTTGCTGGTCCGCCGCGCCCGCATCCAGGCGGAAATGAACAACGCCAAGGGCATCGCCATGCCGAAGGAGCTCGGCGAGGCCGAGGAGGCGCGCGCCCTGATGGAAAGCGAGACGGCGCTGATGGTCTCGCGGGAGAAGCGCCAACGCCTGCAATTGACGGCGCTCGCCGACCTAAAATCCCTGCTCAGCACCGAGATCGAGGCGCTCGGCAAGAAATCGCAGACCCAGACGCGGCAGCTCGAGCTCGTCCAGGCCGATCTCGACAAGGTCGACACACTCGCCGAAAAGGGCCTGGCGATCAGCTCCCGGCGGCTGGCGCTGGAGCAGCGCACGGCCGACCTGCAAGCCGCCCTGCTCGACATCGACACCGCCTCGCTGAAGGCCAAGCAGGACATCAACAAGGCCACGCAGGACGAGACCAACCTCACGAACGACTGGGATGCGCAGCTTGCCCAGGAGTTGCAGAACACCGAGCAGGAACTCGACACGCTGGCCCTGAAACTCGGCACGAGCCGTAGCCTGATGTCGGAGGCGCTGATGCAATCGGCCGATGCGGCCGCCTTCAAGGACGGGCTCTCCTCCGCCAACATCGCCTATTCGATCCTGCGCACGGTGAAGGGCAAGGCCGAAGAGATCAGCGCCACCGAGACGACGACGGTCCTGCCGGGCGACATCGTCAAGGTGGGGCTGAGCCTGAAGACGCAGTGAGCCGGCCATGCGGATCGCCAAGGCAAGCCTGATCGAGCCGGGGGCCAACACGGCCTATGCCGCGACGGCCGTCGCGCTGTCCTTCTTCGTCTTCGCCTATTCCTTCCGCTTCGGTCAGGTGTCGATCCTCGCCTACTACGCGCTGTGGCTGCCACTGGTCGTCGTCGACTACCGGCGGGTGCTCGGGAACTATGCGCGCTACGGCTGGATCTTCGCCTTCGCCATTTTCGCCTGCCTGTCCGTCTTCTGGTCGCAGGCGCCAGGCGTCACGACCCGGGCGGGCGTGCAATATCTCTCCCATGTCGTCTGCGCGCTGATCGCCATGCGCGTCGTCGACACGCGCACGCTGGTGCGCGGCGGCCTTGCCGGCACGGCGCTCGTCTTGTGTTACTCGCTCGTCTTCGGCGTCTACCATCTCGATCCGCTCGACGGCACCTACAGCTTCGTCGGCGCCTTCGCCTCCAAGAACCAGCTTGGCTTCTATGCCTCGCTCGCCGTGCTCTTCGCCTTCGCCGCGCTCTTCCTCGGAGGTGAGCGCGGGGCGTGGAAGCTCGTCGCCCTTGTCTGCGTGGCGGTCGCGCTCTACTGCCTGAAAGCCTCGCAATCGGCGACCTCCGTGCTGACGACCGCCGCCGTCGCGGGCCTCTGCCTCGGGCTGAAGGCGCTGGAATGGCTGGCGCCGGCACACCGCAAGATCCTGTTTCTCGTGCTCGCCGTCTTCGCCGCGCTCGTGCTCCTCGCCGGAGCCTATGGCGGGGGCTATGCGCTGGTGCTCGGCGCCTTCGGCAAGGATGCGACGCTGACGGGGCGCACCTATCTCTGGCAGCAGGGCATCGAGACGGCCGCGGCCGCGCCCTTCGTCGGCATCGGCTACCAGGCCTTCTGGGTGCAGGGTTTTGCCGAGGCCGAGCGGCTGTGGGCCGCCTTCTTCATCGGCACCCGCTCGGGCTTCCACTTCCACAACACCTTCATCGCCGCGACGGTGGAGACCGGTCTAATCGGCTGCCTGCTCCTGTCGATGGTGCTGCTCGTCGCACTCGCCGGCCATCTCCACCGGCTACTCTCTGCCGCGCACGACCTGGAGGCGCTGGTTCTCTTCACCGTGGCGGCGCTTTTGGCGGTGCGCACCTTCGTCGAGATCGACATCCTCAATCCCTACCATATCGGCTCGTTCCTGCTCTATTTCGCCGCCGGCAAGCTGGCCGATGCCCGCCGCGCCCGAAGGCGGCAGCCGGTGTATCGCGTCAGGCTGCCGCTGCGCCCAGAAGGGGCCATCCGCCCATGACGGAGGAAACACGGCCGGTGACAACGCTCTACGGCATCCAGTACTTGCGAGCGCTCGCCGCGCTTGCGGTCGTCTTCTTCCATGCCGGCGAGCGCAGCGGCCATGCGCTGGCGATCGGCGCGGCGGGGGTCGACGTCTTCTTCGTCATCAGCGGCTTCATCATGTGGGTGATCGTCGCGCGACGCCCGGTCTCGCCCGGCCGTTTCCTTGCCGAGCGCCTGCGCCGCATCGTGCCCGTCTATTGGCTCGCGACCGGGGCCATGGTGGCAGGCGCGCTGCTCGGCCTCTTCCCCAATCTCGCGCTGACGGCAGAGCACCTCCTCGCCTCGCTGTTCTTCGTGCCCTTGCCCTCGCCGAGCAGCGGCGAGATCTGGCCGCTGCTCGTCCAGGGCTGGACGCTCAACTACGAGCTCTTCTTCTATGCCGTCTTCGCCGCCTGCCTGTTGCTGCCGGCGCACATGAGGCTTGCCGCCGTTGCCGCAATCTTCCTCGGCCTTGTCACGCTCGGCCTCACGGTGACAAGCGACAACCCGCTCTTCGTCACCTATACGCGGCCGATCATCCTGGAATTCGTCGCGGGCATGCTGATCGGCCGGCTGTGGCTAACCGGGCGCGTGCAGGGCAAGGGGCTGGGCCTCGCGCTCGTTACGCTGTCGCTCGCCGGCTTCGCCGTGATCGGCCTCCTGCGGCTGCCCTTCGACGAATGGACCTGTGGGCCGCTCGCGGCCACGCTGGTCTACGGCACGGCGGCGCTGGAGCGGGAGGGCGGCGTGCCGCATCTGAGACTACCGGCGCTTCTCGGCGATGCGTCCTATTCGATCTATCTCTGGCACACCTTCGCCATCTCGGTCGTGGCGAAGGCGGGCGTCACGCTCGGCCTGGCGCCGCCGCTCGTCTTCATCGCCGCAGTCCTCGCCGGCGTCCTTTCCGGCCTTGCCGGCTATCGGCTCATCGAGCGCCCGCTGCTGCGCGGGTTTTCCGGAAAGCGCCGCACGGACGCTGCCCGGCGGGCGGTTGCAGCCGAGGGCTAAGCTCTCGTGTCCCGTCAGGCCCGGAGCACGGGGAACGTGAGCTCCACCACCGTCCCCTTTCCCTGTATCGAGAGGATGCGGGCGTCGCCGCCACTCTGGCGAACGAAGCCGTAGACCACGGCAAGGCCAAGGCCGGCGCCGCCTTCCTCGTCGCGCGTGGTGAAATAGGGCTCGAAGGCCTTGTCGGCAGCTTCCGGCGACATGCCGATGCCCTCGTCGGCCACCGAAACCACGACGCCGGCTCCCCCGCCGAGGCAGCGGATGAGGATCGTTCCCCCCGACGGCATGGCAGCGGCGGCGTTGAGGCAGAGATTGAGCACAGACTGCTCGAACAGCGCCGCATCGAGCAGCACCGTCGGCAGGCCATCGGCAATGTCGAAGACGAGCCGGCACTTCTCCCCGACGGCGATCTCCAGCACGTCCGCCATGCCGCGCAGCAGCGCACCGATTTCCACCGCGCCGGGATGGATCGGCTGCTGGCTGCCGATGGAAAGCATGCTGCCGGCCAGCGACCGGCCCCGGTCGGCGGCCTTGCGGATGCGGGCAAGGTGGCGCTTCTGCCGGTCGTTGAAGCCGGTCTCGCGCTCCAGGAGGCCGAGGCTGCCGGTGATGATGCCGATCATGTTGCCGACCTCGTGGCTCACCTGGTGCGTCATGCGCATGATGCCGTCGAGACGCTGGATCTTGGCGGTCTCCGCCTCCTGCCGGTCGATGTCGGTGACGTCGCGCGCCAAAAGCACGATGCCGCCATCCGGCTGGCGCGACAGCGAGACCTCCGTCACCCGCCCTGCCTCGGAGCGATGGCGCAGCACGGAGCGGTCGCCGAGCGCGCCCGCCTCGCCCTCGGCAGGTAGCAGCGCCGGGTCGATCTCGGGGATCGGCGCGACGAACTTGCGCACCGGCAATTTGCGCGCCGAGCCCGACCAGCCGACCAGTTCGATGACGCGGCGGTTCATGGTGATCGGCTTGCCGCGCGGATCGAACAGCGCGATGCCCTCGTTCATGGTGCGGAAGGTGGAGCGGATGGTGCGCGCGGCGGCCTCGGCGGTGCGCCGCAGCCGCGAGACGCGCTCGACGCTTTCCCGGAAGGCCCGGAAGGCCTCCAGCAACCGCACCAGCTCGGTCTCCGTGCCGTCGTAGCGCGGCGCGTCGACATCCTTGCGCCCTTCCGCCAGCGCATTCATGCCGTTGGACAGCGCAACGATGCCGCGCGAGACGCGCATGACGGAGCGGATGGAGAAGATCGCCATGACGAGCACGAGCAGCGCCGCGAAGGCGACGATGACGAGCAGGCGGCTCAGCGCGGCGGATGTCGAGGCGAGATCGTCGTTCAGGCTGCGCGCGACCGCCTCGCTCTGGGTTTCGGTGGCGTGCGAGAGATCGCGGGACACGGAATGCAGCCGCGAGACGGCGGCGCGGATGGAAAACATTTCGAGAAGATAGCGCGTCTGCGCCTCGAAGATGCGCTCGTAGGGCGCGAATTCGGCAGCGGAAATCCGCACGTCCGGCGCGGCGCGCGCAATGCGCGGCGCGGTTTCGGCCACATAGCGGCGGCGCAGTTCACCGAGCTGGAACAGGCTGTCGGAATTGGACGCCGACTGCACGATGGCGTTCAGCCGCCGGCGGAAATCGGCATCCGCGATGCCGCTGCCGGTAGCGATCTCGCCGAGCGCGGCGGCGGCCTCGGCCTTGTGCTGCTGGGCGCTGTCCGCATCGCCGGCAAGTGCCGTGGTCTGCGTGCGGATCGTTTCAAGAAGCTCGACGATGCGGGTGCTGGCAAAACCCTTCATCCCGGCCGGGCCGCTATCCGGCGCCATGGCGTGCAGCAGCGCATCGACCTGCGCGACCACCGAGCGGCTTTCGCTGGAAACCCGGTAGGGCGAGGTGGCGTTCATCAGGAAGGGCGCGCTGGAGACGAGATCGGAGACCTGTCGCGAGACCAGCGAGGCCTTGGCGAGGCTGGAAAAGGCCTGCAGGCCATAGGTCGCCATCTCCTCGCGCGCCCGCTGCAAGCCATAGATGGCGATGGTCGACAGGCTGACGACGAGCACGCAGATGAAGACGATCGCAAAGGGCAGGCGGAAGGCGATCGAGGACAGGAAGGGGCGGTTGATCACGGCGAAAGCTCGGTGTCGTCGGTGTCGAGCACATAACCCTTGCCGCGCCGCGTCTTGATATGGCGCGGCAGGTCCGGATTGCGCTCGATCTTGCGGCGCAGGCGCAGCACCAGCACGTCGACATTGCGGTCAATGTAGCGGTCGCTTTCCGCGCCGAGACGGTCGAGGATATGCGCCCGGCTGACCGGGATGTTCGGCGTCTCGGCGAGGATTTCCAGCAGGGCGAATTCGGCGCCGGTCAGCGACTTTCCGGGATCGGTGCGGCAGACGGCGCGGCGGCGCGCCAGATCCACCGACCAGTCGCCGAGCTTCAGGGAAGCCGGCTCGTGCTCACGCTCGCCGTCCCGCTCGGGCTTCAGCGTGGGGATCGTCCGCCGCAGCACGGCCTTGATGCGCGCCGTCAGCTCGATGGGCTCGAAGGGCTTGACGACATAGTCGTCCGCCGCCGTCTCCAGCCCCAGCACCCGGTCGGCGGCGCTGCCCGCCGCCGTCACCATGACGATGCCGATACTGGTCTGCGCGCGCAGGCGCTGGGCGAAGGCCCTGCCGGAAATGCCGGGCAGGTTATGGTCGATGAGCACGAGATGCACGCTCGCGCGCGCCAGCACGCCCGCCGCCACCTCCGCCGATGGTGCGGTCACCGGTATCCAGCCCTCGGCCTCCACCAGATCGGAGATGAGCTCCGCCATGTCGGGATCGTCCTCGACGATCAGAATCCGTACCCTCTCGTTCAACACATGTCCGTCCTCCCGCACCCATCATAGTAAGGCCCGGATGATTGTTCAAAGCAGCTCGCATTATGCGGCTTTGTCACATTTGTAACCTTTGTCATTTTTGACAGGGCGCACCGGCCGGGGATTGTAAGAACGGTAACCATTCTTCGATTGCGGTGCGCGGCGGATATGCCATCCTGAACGCGGAGATTGGAACGTCCGGCAGTGGAGAGGGCGTTCCAAATGGGAGGAACATCGTGAGAGGCATCAGCGCTTTCGGCGCGGGCGTGGCCCTGTGGCTGGCGACCGCCACGGCCGGCATGACGGCCCCTTCGCTCACCGTCCTGTGCGGTGTGGACGAGGTGTGGTGTGCCGCCATGCAGAAGGCCTACGAGGCAGAGACCGGCCTTGAGATCGCGATGACGCGCCGGAGCACCGGCGACATCCTCAACCAGATCCGCGCGGAAAAGGACGCGCCCACCATAGACGTCTGGTGGGGCGGCACGGGTGACACGCATCTGCAGGCCGGTTCGGAAAACCTGCTCGAGCCCTACCAGCCGGCGCATGGGCGCGACATGCTGCCCTGGGCGCAGAACTTCTTCGCCATGTCCGGCGGCCGCTCGGCCGGCATCTATGCCGGGGCGCTGGGCTTTGCCTACAATGCCGACCTGCTGCGCGCGGCGAAGCTGCCGGCGCCGACCTGCTGGAAGGACCTGGCGGACATCGCCTATCGCGGCCGTATCCAGAGCGGCAATCCGAACTCCTCCGGCACCGCGTTCACGACACTGGCGACGCTGGTGCAGCTCTTCGGCGAGGACGAGGCCTTCCGCTATCTCGCCGCGCTCAACCGCAACATCGAGCGCTACACGGCGTCTGGCTCCGCCCCGGTCAAGGCTGCGGCGCGGGGCGAGGTGCTGATCGGCATTTCCTTCATGCACGATGCGGTCACGCAGAAACAGGCGGGGTCCCCGCTGGTCATCGTCGCGCCCTGCGAAGGTACGGGCTACGAGATCGGCGCCGTCAGCATCGTCAGGGGCGCGCGCCATGTCGAAGCGGCAAAACGCTTCGTCGATTTCGCGCTGAGCCCGGAAGGCCAGGCGACGGGTGCCGCGGCCGGCCAGAACCAGGTACCTTCGAATTCCATGGCGAGCCTGCCGCTCGCCGCGCCCGACATCTCGCTGATCAAGATGGTGGACTACGACTTCGCCACCTTCGGCACGCCCGAAGAACGACATCGGCTGCTCAAACGGTTCGACGCGGTGCTCTCCGCGACGAACTGATCGAGGACCGGAAACAGACCCAAATCGACAAGAACGCGAACGAGCCGCCCGCGGGCAGCCCGATGGCCCCGCCATGTCCGTTCGCGCCAGGATTCATACCAAGGCAACAGGAGGATGCCCCAATGAAGACCAAGACCCTTTCCCTCATGCTTTTCGCCGGAACGGCGCTTGCCGCCCTGCCGGCGCAGGCGGCCGGCGACCTCAACCTCATCTGCTCGGCCGACGTCGTCATCTGCGAGCAGATGAAGGGCGATTTCGAGAAGGCGCACAGCGACATCAAGGTGAACATGGTGCGCCTGTCCTCGGGCGAGACCTATGCCAAGGTGCGCGCCGAGGCCCGCAACCCGAAGACCGACATCTGGTGGGGCGGCACCGGCGATCCGCATCTCCAGGCCGCCTCGGAAAACCTGACACTGGAATACAAGTCGCCGAAGCTCGACGAACTCAACGACTGGGCGAAGAAACAGGCCGAAAGCGCTGGCTACAAGACGGTCGGCATCTATGCCGGTGCGCTCGGCTGGGGCTACAACACCGAGATCTTCAAGGCGAAGGGTTTCAAGGAGCCGGTCTGCTGGGCCGATCTCCTGGCACCCGAGCTGAAGGGCGAAATCCAGATCGCCAACCCCAACTCCTCCGGCACCGCCTATACGGCGCTCGCCTCCCTCGTGCAGATCATGGGCGAGGACCCGGCCTTCGACTACCTGAAGAAGCTCAACGACAACATCTCGCAATACACCAAGTCCGGCTCGGCACCCGTCAAGGCGGCGGCCCGCGGCGAGACGGCGCTCGGCATCGTCTTCGTGCATGACGCGGTGGCGCAGACGGCCGAAGGCTTCCCGGTCAAGTCGATCACGCCTTGCGAGGGCACCGGCTACGAGATCGGCTCCATGTCGATCGTCAAGGGCGCGCGCAACCTCGACAACGCCAAGGTCTGGTACGACTGGGCGCTGACCCCGGAAGTCCAGTCGCGCATGAAGGATGCGAAATCCTTCCAGCTGCCGTCCAACAAGAGCGCCGAAATCCCGAAGGAGGCACCGCGCTTCGAGGACATCAAGCTGATCGACTACGACTTCAAGACCTATGGCGACCCGGCCAAGCGCAAGGCGCTGCTGGAGCGCTGGGACCGTGAAGTCGGCGCGGCCGCCAACTGACGGCCTGATGGACGGCGCCCGTCTCCTCCGGGCGCCGTCTTCCCGAAACGACAAATCACAGCGAGGTCGGCCATGAGACATGGCAATCGCAGGCTGGACGTGGTCCTGATCCTGGGCGTGGTCGCTTTGACCCTACTGCCCTGGTACCGGATCGACGGCGGCTTCTACGGGTTCGGTTGGCTGGCCGGGTTCCCTCTTTCCACCGAGGCCGCGCCTGGCCTCGTGCAGATCGCCGTGCATGACCGCCTGTGGCTGGCCGGTAGCGCGCTTCTTCTTCTTCTCGCGGTCGCCGCGCGCAGCATGGCGGATCCGATACGCCGTGGTGCAGCCCTCGCCTTTCTGGGCGCGCTCGGCATCCTCTTCCTGTCGCTGCAGGGCCTTGCCATCGGCTTTTCCGGCTGGACATGGACGGTGAGCGAAAGCCTGTTCGGCGCGCTTTCGGACGGCCAGCCCTCGATGGGCGCCGGGGCCGTGCTCTCGGCGGTCGTCTTCGTGCTTCTCTTCGCCTTCGGCCTTGCCGAGCGCGGCGTGATGAAGGGCGATGCCTTCGTCGTCAGCGCCATCTCGCTGCTCGTCTTCCTCGTCGCGGTCTTCGTCTTCTATCCGATCGGCAGCATGTTCGCCGGCTCGGTGCAGGATTTCGACGGCTCGTTCAATCCGGACGGCTTCATCCGCAACATGCAGGATCCCGGCATCTGGAGCCTCAGCTGCGTCATCGGTGACGGGCGCTGCGGCGTCGCCTGGCGCACCCTGTGGCTCGCCATCATGACGGGCCTCGGCTCAACGCTGCTCGGCCTTGCCTTCGCGCTGGTCGCCACCCGCACGCGCTTTCCCTACAAGAAGGGCCTGCGCCTCCTCACCATCCTGCCGATCATCACGCCGCCCTTCGTCATCGGCCTGGCGCTGACGCTGCTCTTCGGCCGCGCGGGCGTCGTCACACAGGGGCTTTCCGATCTCTTCGGCATCGAGCCCGGCCGCTGGCTCTACGGCCTCACCGGCATCTGGATCGCGCAGGTCCTCTCCTTCACGCCGATCGCCTTCCTCGTCCTGATCGGCGTCGTCGAGGGTGTCAGCCCGTCGATGGAGGAGGCCTCCACGACACTGCGCGCCGACCGCTGGCGCACCTTCCGGCGCGTCTCGCTGCCCCTGATGAAGCCGGGCCTCGCCAATGCCTTCCTCATCGGCTTCATCGAGAGCATGGCCGATTTCGGCAATCCGCTGGTGCTCGGCGGCAGCCACGGCGTGCTCTCGACGGAGATCTTCTTCGCCGTGGTCGGCTCGCAGAACGACCCATCGCGCGCCGCCGTGCTCGCCACGGTCCTGCTCGTCTTCACGCTCTCGGCCTTCCTCGCCCAGCGCTTCTGGCTGTCGGGCAAGAACTTCGCCACCGTGACGGGCAAGGGCGACAGCGGGGCGCATATCGCGCTGCCGCGCGGGGTGTCGCTCGGCGTGCATGCCATCGTCATCCCCTGGGGCCTGTTCACGCTGGTCGTCTACGGCATGATCCTCGTCGGCGGCTTCGTGAAGACCTGGGGCCTCGACAACTCGCTGACGCTCGACCACTACGCCAAGGCCTTCTCCATCGGCTTCGACGGCGGCATCGCCTGGACGGGCGTTGCCTGGAACTCGTTCTGGACGACGATGGAGATCGCGCTGATCTCCGCACCGCTGACGGCCATCGTCGGCCTTCTGACGGCCTACATCATCGTGCGCCAGAAATTCACCGGCAAGAACGTCTTCGAGTTCGCGCTGATGATGAGCTTTGCCATTCCCGGCACGGTCATCGGCGTCAGCTACATCATGGCCTTCAACCTGCCCCCGCTGGAGATGACCGGCTCGGCACTGATCCTCATCGCCTGCTTCGTCTTCCGCAACATGCCAGTCGGCGTGCGCGGCGGGATTGCGGCGATGAGCCAGCTCGACAAGAGCCTGGACGAGGCCTCGCTGACGCTGCGTGCCGGCAGCTTCCGCACCATCCGCAAGGTCATCCTGCCGCTCCTGCGGCCCGCCATCACCGCCGCGCTCGTCTATTCCTTCGTGCGCGCCATCACCTCGATCAGCGCCGTCATCTTCCTTGTCAGCGCCGAATACAACATGGCGACCTCCTATATCGTCGGCCTCGTCGAGAACGGCGAGTACGGCGTGGCGATCGCCTATTCCTCCATGCTGATCGTCGTGATGATCACGGTCATCACCGGCTTCCAGCTTCTCGTGGGCGAACGGCGCCTGCGCCGTGAGAACCGCGTCGCCGGCCTTGCCCCCTCTCGTCAGGAGAAAATCGCATGATCAACCAGAAAGCCGGCTCCGTCACGTTCGAGAACGTGAAGAAGACCTTCGGCGCCTTCACCGCCATTCCCGACCTCTCGCTCACCATCGAGCCCGGCACGCTCGTCACCCTGCTCGGCCCTTCCGGCTGCGGCAAGACGACGACGCTGCGCATGCTCGCCGGGCTGGAACATCCGACGGCCGGGCGCATCCTCATCGGCGGCAAGGACGTCACCATGCTGCCGGCCAACGAGCGCGACGTCTCGATGGTCTTCCAGTCCTATGCGCTCTTTCCACATATGAGTTCGCTCGACAACGTCGCCTATGGCCTCGAATCCTCCGGCCTCTCGCGCAAGGAGGCGCGGGAGAAGGCGGAGGAGGGGCTGGCGCTCGTCGGCCTCGCGGGCATGGGCGGACGCCTGCCGGCCGAACTTTCCGGCGGCCAGCAGCAACGTGTCGCCGTCGCCCGCGCGCTGGTGTTGGAGCCGCAGGTGCTTCTGCTCGACGAACCGCTCTCCAACCTCGACGCGCGCCTGCGCCGGCGGGTGCGCACGGAGATCCGCGAACTTCAGCAGCGCCTCGGCTTCACCGCCGTCTATGTCACGCATGACCAGGACGAGGCGCTCGCCGTCTCCGACCGCATCATCGTCATGAAGGATGGCGAGATCGCGCAGTCCGGTGCCCCGCGCGATCTCTACGAGTTCCCCGCCTCCGCCTTCATCGCCGATTTCATGGGCGAGGCGAATGTCATCGCCTGCGAGGTCCTGGGCATCGACGGCACGGAGGCCGACATCCGCATCGGCAACCTGAAGCATCGCGTGCCCGCCGGCCGGGCGAAGCCGGGCGCTGCCAGCCTTGCCGTGCGCCCCGGCGCGGTGACGCTCGCCGAAGGCCGCGGCGAGGGGCTGGCCGGGCGCATCCTGCATTCGGCCTATCTCGGCGACCATGTCGAATACGAGGTGGAGACCGATGTCGGCACGCTCTTCATCGTCGACCATGCCATCGACCGCATCCTGCCCGCTGCCTCCGACGCCACGCTCGGCTTCAAGGGCCGCGGCATCGCCCTCATCAGCAACTAGAGCAAGTCCGCTTTTCTTCGAATCGCGGAAACGCTCTGTCTTTTTTTACGCAGTTCCGGACGCAAAACCGCTTCGCACTTTTGCTGGAATTGCTTACCCAAGGAAAACAGCATGACGTCGCAAGAGACGGACCTAGACAGACGCTTCGTCCTCGCCAAGGCCATCGCCCAGGAGGCGGGAGCCATGGCACTCGATTATTTCAACCGTCGCGACAGCCTGGTGATCGAGACAAAGCGCGACCCGCAAGATGTCGTCTCCATCGCCGACCGCACCGTGGAAAAGCTGATCCGCGAGCGGGTCGAGGCGACGTTCCCCGGGGACGGCTTCCTCGGCGAGGAGTTCGGCCACACGGCCGGCAGCTCCGGCTACACCTGGGTCGTCGATCCCATCGACGGCACCGCGCCTTTCGTCAGCGGCATGCCGACCTGGTGCGTCTCGATCGCCGTGCTGCACGACAATGAGCCCGTCATCGGCGTCATCGGCGCGCCCTGCCACAACGAGCTCTATGCCGCCGCCGCCGGCCGGGGCGCCAAGCTCAACGGCAAGGTCCTGACGCTGGATCCCACCCGCAACGTGCGCAACGCCATGACCGGCATCGGCGCCAACAGCCATGTGACGCCGGACGCCATGGCCGACATCATCCGCCGGCTGCTGCAGGCAGGCGGCACCTTCATCCGCAACGGCTCCGGTGCGCTGATGCTCGCCTATGTCGCGGCCGGCCGGCTCGTCGGCTACTACGAGCCCTACATGCACGCCTGGGATTGCCTTGCCGGCTATTGCCTCGTGAAGGAGGCCGGCGGCTGGCATCATCCCTTCCCGGTGGAGGGCGAGCAATTGACCAGGGGTGGACCGGTCGTCGCCGCCGGCCCGGGCGCCCGCGCCGACCTCGAAAGGCTGGCCGGACTCACCTAGCAGGCCGGCTTTGCGCATCAATGCACGGCTGTGCAATATTATATTGACAAACACCGACCCTCAGTGATTGACTGCACCCAATGACCAATCGGGATGGGAGGAAACATTCCCGGTTTGGTCAAATTCGGTGCGGTGGCCGGCGAAAGCGGGCAGGGGAGGAAACATTGCACGGCTTTGCGAACACTGTTGGAAAAACGTGCCGCAGCGCACAAGGCGGGCTTCATGGCCGCCTCTGATGCGACTGTAGCGCCGGCGCCCGTTGGCGGCGCGCGCTGGCGCTACCGGTTGCGGCTGGCGCTGCGCGAGCCGACGACTGTCATCGCCGTCCTGATGGCGGCGCTGTTCGCCTATCTCATCGTCGTGCCGATCCTGTCGATCCTTGCGGACGCGGCGACCGTGCAGTTCGGTGACGAGCGGCGCACGGCAGGCGAAACGGGCAGCTTCACCACCTACTACCTCTACCGCGCCTTCGCTTCGCCGGTCGCGCACGATCTCTTCTGGGAACCGCTCCTCAACACGCTGAAGGTGGCCTTCGGCGCCATTGCCATCTCGCTGTCGGTGGGCGGTATTCTCGCCTGGCTGATCGCGCGCACCGACATGTTCGGCCGCCGCTGGTTCGCCACCGCCCTCATCGTGCCCTACATGCTGCCGGCCTGGACCTTCGCGCTCGCCTGGACCACGCTGTTCAAGAACCGCACCGTCGGCGGCCAGCCGGGCTGGTTCGAGGCGGTGGGCCTGACGCCGCCAGACTGGCTCGCCTATGGCCAGGTGCCGATCACCATCATCCTCGCGCTGCACTACACGCCCTTCGTCATCCTGCTGTTCGGCTCTGCGCTGCGCCGCTTCGACAGCCAGCTGGAGGACAGCGCGCGCATTCTCGGTGCGCCGGGCCGGGTGGTCGCCCTGCAGATCATCCTGCCGCTGATGCGCCCCGCGCTGCTGTCGGCCGTGCTGCTCATCTTCGCCAAATGCCTCGGCGAGTTCGGCGTGCCCTATGTGCTCGGCCTGCCGGTGAAGTTCGACGTGCTGGCGACCTCGCTCTACCGGTCCATCGGCTCGCGCCAGACCGGAGTTGCGGGCGTGCTCGCCGGCGCCATCATGCTGATCGGCGTGCTGGCCATCATGATCGACGCGCATCTCGCCCGCGAGGCGCGCCGCTTCGTCACTGTCGGCTCCAAGGGCGCGATGAACCGGCTGTCGCGGCTGAAATCCTGGCGCTGGCCGGCCAGCGGCTTTGCCGCCGCCATCTTCGTCGTCTCGGTCGGCATGCCCCTCCTGACGCTGGCGCTTTCAACGGTCATGCACCAGCCCGGCAGCTTCGCCCTGTCGAACTTCACGCTCGACTACTGGATCGGCCAGGACCTGCCGACGGTCGCCATGCGCACCGGCATCCTGCTCAGCCCCGATCTCTGGCAGGCGGCGTGGAACACGATTTCGATCGTCGGTATCGCCTCCATCTGCTCGGGCATCCTCGGCGTGCTGACGGGCTATGTCGTGGTGCGCACCACCATCCGGCCGCTGGCGATCTTCCTGCGGCAGGTCACCTTCATGCCCTATCTGGTGCCCGGCATCGCCTTTGCCGCGGCCTATCTCTCGCTTTTCGCCGTGCAGCGCGGGCCGATCCCCGGCCTCTACGGCACGACGCTGATCCTCATCCTCGCGCTGATGGCGGACCAGATGCCCTATGCGTCCCGCGCCGGCATTTCGGCCATGATGCAGCTCGGCAAGGATCCGGAGGAGGCAGCGCAGATCGTCGGCGCCGGCTGGTTCCGCCGCATGACATCAATCGTCATCCCGATCCAGAAGGGCTCGCTCGTCACCGGCATCCTCCTGCCCTTCATCTCGGGCATCAAGGGGCTCAGCCTCTTCGTCATCCTCGCCGTGCCCGCCACGGACGTGCTGACGACCTTCTCGCTGCGCCTCGTGGACTACAACTATACCCAGGCCGCCAACGCCGTGGTGCTGATCATCGCCGGCCTTGCCTATGGCGGCACGGTGCTCGCCCAGCGGCTCACCCGCACCAACCTTGCCGAGGGACTTGGAAACTGATGCCCGATATCGTTCTCAGCCATGTGCAGAAATCCTACGGCGCCGGCTCGCCCAACGCGGTGAGCGACCTCGACCTCCACATCGGGGACGGTGAGTTCATGTGCCTGCTCGGGCCCTCCGGCTGCGGCAAGACTACGACGCTGCGCATGATCGCGGGGCTGGAGAACCTGACCGACGGCGAGATCGGCGTCGGCGGGAAGATCGTCGACAGCCCGGCGCGCGGTGCCTTCATCGGCCCGGAAAAGCGCGGCATGGGCCTCGTCTTCCAGTCCTATGCGCTCTGGCCGCATCTCACCATCGAGCGCAACACGGATTTCGGCCTGCGCCTGCGCAAGATGCCGAAGGCCGAGCGCGAGGCGCGCGTCACCGAGGTCATGAAGGCGCTGGATATCGAGAAGTACCGGCACCGCTATCCCTCGCAGCTCTCCGGCGGCCAGCAGCAGCGTGTGGCGCTCGCCCGCATGCTGGCGGTCAATCCCGGCGTGCTGCTGCTCGACGAGCCGCTGTCCAACCTTGACGCGCGTCTGAGGCTCGAAATGCGCGCCGAACTGAAGCGCATCCACGCCGCCTTCCGCACCACCATCGTCTTCGTCACGCACGACCAGTGGGAGGCGATGACGCTCGCCACCTCCATCGCCGTCATGAACGAGGGCCGGTTGCAGCAGCTCGGCACGCCCAACGACATCTACGACCGGCCGGCAAACCGCTTCGTCGCCGAATTCGTCGGCAGTCCGCCGATCAACATTCTCGAAACCGCGACCGGCCATACGCTGGATCGCGCCGCATCGCATTGGCTCGCCGGTCGGCTCGGCGAGAGCGCGGGGGTCGGCTCGGTGGGCTTTCGGCCCGAGGCCCTGCAGATCGCGCGCTCGGAGGCTGCCGTTCCCGGCGACAGCTTCCGCCATGCGGCCGAGGTTACCGGCATCCTGCCGACCGGCGGAAGCTGGATCATCGAACTGAAGGTCGACGGCCGCGCCCTTTTCGCCACCACCACCGAATGCCCGGTGCTGAAGGGCGGCGAGCGGGTCTTCGTACACGCACGGCCGACGGCCATGCACGTCTTCGACGCGGCGGGCCTGAGGCTCGCCGGCGCCGACGACACGCTGGCGCAGGCCGCCTGAACCGAAACGGAAACTGAAACCCGCGCCATCCGATGGGAAGAGACGGATGGGGCGAAGCTGGAGGAGGAGAACATGCGGAAATACGGTTTACTGGCGGGTGTCGCCCTTGTGCTCGGCATGGCCGGCGGGGCGCTGGCGGAAGAGTTCAATCTCGACGCCCTCATCGAGGCGGCAAAGAAGGAGCCGCCGCTGTCGGTCTATGACAGCACCGGCAAGATCGTCGACATGGTCGAGGCGTTCAACGCCAAATACGGGTTGAAGGCGGAGGGCGCCAAATCCAAGGCGACCGCGCAGCTCGAGACGATCATCCGCGAATCCCAGTCGGGCAACATCCAGACGGACGTGTCCTTCATCTCCGACCCCTCGGCGGTGGTCGGCCAGCTGATGCCCGCCGGCTTTGTGGAAAACTGGGTGCCGCCGGATCTCGCCAAGGACATCTCGCCCGAGGCGCACAACCCGCTGCTCGTCGTGTCGAGCCCCAACTTCCTCGCCTACAACACCAAGCTCTACGATAAGTGCCCGATCACCAACATCTGGCAGCTCACCGAGGCGGAGTGGAAGGGCAAGGTCGCGATGCAGGACCCGCTCGGCAAGCCGTCCTACACCGACTGGTTCAACCAGATGCGCAGCCGCATCGACGACAAGATCGCCGCCGCCTACGAGAAGCAGTACGGCAAGAAGCTGGAAAGCGACCTCGGCAGCGCGACGCAAGCCTTCGTGGCGGCGCTGGCGGCCAACGGCCCGCTGCTGACGGATTCGGATTCCGCCGCCGCCGAGGCCGTCGCCGCGCCCGGCCAGAGCGAGCCCTTCATCGGCCTCGTCTCCTCCGCCAAGTTCCGCGACAATGCGGGCAAGGGCTTCACGCTCGGCCTTTGCGCCGGGGTGGATCCGATCATCGGTTTCGCCAACCCGACGGTCGGCGTCATCGTCAAGGGCTCGGACAGCCCGAACACGGCGAAGCTCTTCGTCCACTACGCCATGACGGCCGAGGGCATCGCACCGCAGACCGACGACGGCAAGATGTCGAGCAATCGCAGCGTGGGCCTGCCCGCCGACGAGCCGTCGGGCATCGGCAAACATCTTGAAACGCTGCTGATCTACGACCCCGCGACGGGCCTCGAAGACTGGGACAGCCGGCAGGACTGGCAGGATTTCTGACGCGTCCACTACAAGCGCTGAGCGAAAGACGGGCGGGCCGGTCCGCGGCCCGCCTGCCGCCTTTGCGGCGGGACCGACGAACCGAAAACGACGAACAGGGCAGGAAAGACAGGGCGCATGAGCATTGACGACGGGGCGATCGATCGCCGGGAGGCCTTCCTGCACGACCTGGTCCACGAGGCGGCGGATCTCGCCCGCGCGGGCTTTGCCCGGCAGACGGGGCAGGCGATCAGCATGAAGGGCCCGCAGGATTACCTGACGGAAACCGACGGGCAGGTGGAGGATCATCTGCGCGCCCGGATTTCCGACGCCTTCCCCGAGGACGGCTTCCTCGGCGAGGAGGGCGGCGGCGAGCCGGGCCGCCAGGCCTGGGTGGTCGATCCCATCGACGGCACGGCCAATTTCGCCCGCGCGATCCCGCATTTCTGCGTCGCCATCGCCTTCATTGCGGACGGCGAGGTGCAGCTCGGCGCCATCGTCAACCCCGTGCTGGACGAGGTCTATTTCGCCCGCCTCGGTCGCGGGGCTACCCTCAACGGCAAGCCGATCCACGTTTCCGCCACGACCGACATCACCGCAACCTCCTTCGAGATGGGCTGGTCGAACCGCCGGCCGCTCTCCCGCTATATCGGCGCGCTCAACGCGCTCTATGAGGCGGGCAGCAACGTCCGGCGCGGCGCCTGCGGAGCGCTGGGGCTCGCCTATGTTGCGGACGGGCGCAGCGATGGCTATGCGGAGCTGCACATGAATTCCTGGGATTGCCTTGCCGGTCTCCTTCTCGTGCGCGAGGCCGGCGGGGTGACGGGGCCGTTCCTGTCGCTCGGCGGGCTGACCGCCGGCGCTGCCGTGCTGGCCGCCGCGCCGGGCGTCGCCGCCACCCTGTCGGAGGCGACAGGCATTCCCCTTCTCGCCGGGCCGGACCTTCTGGCCGCAGCGGAAGAAGAGCATCGGAGAACCGCATGACCGAAAAGAAAACCCGCCATTACGATCGCCCGTCGATCAGCCGCGTCTACGAAAACCTGCCGGGCTTCGGCGTCGATC